>CAYSPB010000800.1:0-1503 GCA_964432695.1 uncultured Nannocystaceae bacterium | reverse complement strand
AGCTTCGGGCTCCGGCTCGGCCGGCTTTACGTCGCCTCCGGCAGCCGCTGCGGCCACGGCGGGCGCGGGTTCGGCATCGTCCCCTGCGCCCGCTGGCGCCGGCTCCTCGGGCTTCGGCTCGGCCGGGGGCGTCGCGGGTTCGTCGACGACATCAGCGACCGATGCAGCCGCGTCTTCTTCGGACCCGCCGGACCCACCGAAGGCGAAGAAGGCCGCACCGCCCCCGAGCAGCAGAACGAGGGCCACAATGCCGATCCACATGCCGGAGCCGCCGCCGAGGTTGGAACTGTGCACCTCGGGGGCATCGCCGAGGTCGAGATCGCCACCGACGAACGACGCACTACCGCCCGCATCGCCGAACGACGGACCCGCCTCCTCTCCAGCGGCATCGCCGGAGAACTCGAATACGGAGGGGCTGCTGCCCCCGGGGCCTTGGTCGTCGGTGGGTGCCATGGAGAACTGTCCCGCTGGCGTCGCAGCATGCGGGTCTGCGTCGCGGCTTGCAATCGCCGGAGCGGCGGAGTCGCGCATTTGACGCGAACGACGGATTGTCAGGCTGTTAGAGTCCGGCGCCATGGTTCGAGGAACGTTCGTGGCGTTGGAAGGGCTCGATGGCAGCGGGACCTCTACCCAAGCATCGGCGTTGGCGACGGCGCTGCGTTCGCGGGGACACACGGTCTTGCAAACGAACCAGCCCTCCCCAGGATTCCTCGGGGTGGAGGTCCGCGCGTTGCTCAAGCGTAAAGACCCGCCGGCAGATCCCCACATGCTCGCGCTTCTCTTCGCGGCCGACCGGCTCGACCACGTGCGCGAGACGATCGAGCCGGCACTCGAGCGCGGCGAGGTCGTGCTCTGTGATCGCTACGTGATGAGCTCGTGGGTCTACCAGTCCTTGTCCTGCGACCCGGCATGGGTCGAGTCGATCAACGCGCAGGCACCGTGGCCCGACGTGACCTTGATGCTCGAAATCGAGGCCGCCGAGGCAACCCGCCGCGTCCACGCGCGCACGCCCGAGCATGAGCGCGAGGTGTTCGAGACCGAGGCGATTCAGCGACGCGTCGAGGCGCACTACCTCGCAGCGCTGCAGCGCGACCTTCCAGGCGTGCGGCGCTTCGACGGCACCCAGCCCATCGGGATCGTCACCGAAGCGCTGCTCGCCGCGCTCACCGACGCTGGACTCTGAGCGACCTCAGCCGTCGACCAGCGTATAGGTCGCGACGCGACGCTTCTCGTCGCGAATGCTCTTGACCACGAGCGTGTCGAGCTTGGGCAGCGCATCGACCATGTTGCTGAAGGCCTGCGGCGTCTCCAGCGGGTCACCGTTGACCGAGAGGATGACGTCCCCGACCTGCAGGTCGCACGCATCCCGACACAGCCCCGGCTCATCGGGAAAGATGCGGGTGATCTCCCAGCCGACGAACTTGCCCGACATGCGGAACGGCTCGGGACCGAGCTGGGCGAGCAGGTAGCCCGGCCCGCGCGCGAGCGCCGTATCGACTTCGG
>CAYSPB010000799.1:0-1520 GCA_964432695.1 uncultured Nannocystaceae bacterium | reverse complement strand
CCCCCCCTTTGCGGCTTAGGGGGAGTCGGGTTCTCGAGGCTTTCGACTCGCCCCGCCGCTACGGCGCCTTCGCAGATTTGGGGTCCACGTATTCCACGGGAAGGAACTTACCGTCGAGGTGGTCGAAGTCCCTGTCCGTCGTCAGGAGCGTCGCTCCCGTGGCTCTGGCACACGCCGCGATCCAGAGGTCGTTCTTTCCCATATTGCGGGCCCCGTCGGAGTGGCGCTGCGAGAAGAGGTCGATCTCCACGTAGGCGTCAAGCACATCCGGGTGGTTGATGTCCACCGTGACGATGTTGTCGAGAGCGTTCTGGAGCGCCGCGAGCTTCTGCGCGCCCCAGTTGTTGCGGCCCGCGAGAACGCGGACCTCACCATGACTCACGACGCAGACGAAGGGGCGGACCTTAGACGCACGTAGCCCGAACCGCCGGTCGATGACAGTCGCTAGGGCGTTGCCCCGCACCAAGGTCAAGACCACGTTGGTGTCGAGGAGAAAGAGCGGGTCACTCATCCGATGGCCTGGAGTGCGTCAAGGAGCTCGTCGTCGGTCTCCTCGCCTGGCCAGGTACCGAAGAACGCCGCCACACCCGAGGAGTCGTCTTGCGGGACCGGCGTTGCCACAGGTACGCGCTTGCGAGCCAGCGGGGCGGCCTCGAACACGCGGTCCCCAACCCCGGCTACACCGATCGACTCGACATCCACGAGAAGCAGTCGCCCCGACGGCCGGTAGTGCGCGACGCCCGAGACAACCACCAGCTTCCCGAACAGGTCTCTGAGCGCGTCGGGGTCGTGGTCCTCCATGCCCGCCGGCAACTTGCTTCCATCCTTGAGCTTGAGCACCACGTCCGAACTCGAGGCAGAGATTGTGTCGAGGACGCCCGCGACCCGAGCGGCCTGCGGACCCGGCGTCTCGTCGCGAAGAAGCTCGATTCGCGGGACGTGGGCCGAGGTGATGACCAGGGGTTCGTCCCGACCACGAAGCCCCTCGAGACGTACACCTTCGAACCCCCCGCCCGAGACCCGTGCGAACCTGACGCACGAGTCGAGCAGCGCGCGGTCAGCCGCGACATCGTCGGCTTCCTGCTCGACGACGGCCGCCAAGACCTGACCGAAGAGGTCGATCGCCGTCTGCTCGCCGAAGTCGGCCGGAGCATCGTTGAACAGCGAGCGTTGCCCGCCGTCGCCGAACTTCACGCCGTCCGCCTCGCGCAGGGTGGGCGCCTCCACCGAGACTACGGCCGACCCCGGACTCAGCCCCGTGATGTCGAGCGCGCACGCGGCATCGAGCCACGCTGGGCGGGGTCCTTTCCGAACGCTCTCGCCCTCCACAGCAAAGCGGGTGGCGAGTCGTGCGCCTTCCAATAGGGCCTCGATGCTCTCGCGAAGTACGGAGGCCAGGACTCGCAGCTCGTTCTGCGCGCCCCCCATGAGTGTCAGGTTGTGCTTGTTCACGTCGGCCTCCATTCGACAGGGAGCCATCCGTTCATGCCGGAGCGGCGGGTTCCCGCGCTCGACGGAGC
>CAYSPB010000798.1:0-1524 GCA_964432695.1 uncultured Nannocystaceae bacterium | reverse complement strand
TGACCTCGGTGCCGCCGCCAACCGTGGCCACCGTGAAGTCGCCACCCGCTGAGTCGCGGATCAACCGATCGAAGTTGGTGGTGACCTCAGCCGTGAAGTCCTGGTTCGCGCTCTTGCCGTAGTAGATGTAGCCGAACGTTGGCGGAAGCGCTGGCGCGGCGATGTCGACCTGGCCGCCGCCCGCGTCGACGACGCTGTCGAAGCCGATGAAGTTGAGCAGGGAAAAGGGGCTATTGGGAACGAGGACGCCGTCGTCCTCGACGTTGATCGTCGACCCTGAGCCTGGCGCGCCCGGCGCTCCGTCCTCGCCCTTGGCCGCGCGAAGCGCGATCGCCTGCGTGATGAGGCTGTTAAGCGTCACCGTGCCGCCGGTCTGGATGAACTCGACGCTGACGACCTGATTCGGCACCGTGGTGACGACGAGAAATGGCGTCGTGACCGACTTGTCGGCGGCTCCGAGTCCCGCGTCGAGCGGCTTGACTGAGCCGTCGATCGTCGTCGAGCCATCAAGGCGCGCGCGGATCTCGCCGGTGGCGCCGCTGCTCAGCGAGAAAGCAGCCGAGTAGATGCACCAGTAGGTGCCCGGCTCTTTGAAGACGATGTTGAACGCATTTCCCAGGTCCTGATCGATGACCGTCGGGTCGCTGATGACGTCGAAGCTGTCGTATTTGATCGGGACGTAGATTCCAGCGCCGGCCAGCGTGGTGGTGCGTCGAGCCTGAAATGCGGGCAGGCCATCGTCGAGGTCGATGTCGACTTCGGTAGGCACCCACAAGGAGCCGTCCCACGCCAGCGCCTCGCCGACGTTGGGTGGCGTCGTCGTGGTGTCGACGTCGCTGTGCGTGTCGATCGACCCGTCCGCGCTGACTTTCGCGGTGTTCGCGACCACGGCGGGGGACGCCGCGACACGGCCGTCGGTGAAGTAGAGGTTCCCCGACCCCTCGCCGACGTCGTCGGTATCAAGCACGACGGCGCCGACTTGACCGTTAACCGAAGTGACCGCGTCGGTGCCGTCCTGCTTCACCCATGCGGTGCCGTCGAAGAGCGCCTGATCGCCGACCTGCCAGTCCGTGATGCCGTCGAGGTTGGTGGTGCCGGCGACGCTCACCCGGTAGACGTCGCCCTGCGTGCCGACGCCGCTCGCCAGCGCGGGCGAGTTGGCGTTCGCGTCCCAGTTGCCCTTGAACTCGAACGCGCTGACCGTCAGCTGCGAAGCCGGCACGCGCCCGTTGGCGTCCAGCTCGGCGAGGCCGTTGTTGGCTCCCTTCTGCAGGGTGATGCGAGCGTCAGCGGCCGCGTCGAAGTCGCTGATCGTCGAGGCGGCCTGGGTGCCGGTGTGCGTCGACCGGTCGCGCAGGTTGGCCGGCGTTGCGCCGTCGAGGGTGGCCACGTCAAGACCAAGCGGCGAGGGCTCGCCCTGCAGCTTGATGACGATCTCCGCGCCGGTGTCGTTGACCTCAGCGCCCGCCTCGACGCCGGCGCGCTTGCGGCGCTCGGCGGTCGCAATGACCTGCCCGCTGCCCG
>CAYSPB010000797.1:1302-1531 GCA_964432695.1 uncultured Nannocystaceae bacterium | reverse complement strand
CCCTGACCCGGGCCTCGATTCACGTGCTCGTCGCCGAAGCGCGCGACGCCGTGGTTGCGGCCGGTCGCGGAGACGAGGGAGGACGCGCCACCGCGCTGAAGCGACTCGGCGAAATCCTCGAGCGTGACCCGCAGAACCGCGATGCGGTGGGCCTGGCACGCACCCTCGCCAACCCGCCGGGTGACCCCGCGCCCGTACTCACGATGCTTCGCACAGCCTTCGCCGACAT
>CAYSPB010000797.1:0-1265 GCA_964432695.1 uncultured Nannocystaceae bacterium | reverse complement strand
GGCGAACGCGCGACGGCGCCGCAGGACGCCGCCTCGTTCTACAGCGCGGCCTCGACCGCAAAACCCTCCGGACGCCGCGCGCTGCGGGGCCTCGTCAACACCTATCGGCAGATGGGTGACGACCTGCGGGCGGCCAACGCCACCGAAAAGCTGCTCGACCTCTTCGAGCCCGGCGAGCCTTCGGCGGTGGACCTGCGGATGGGCTTGGCCAACTTCCTCAGCGCCAAGCCACAAACGCTGGCCCGCGCCCTCTCCCACGGCGAGGTCGTCCTGCAGGCTCGGCCCGACGACCCGCGCGCGGTCGGACTCATGGTCGATCTGCTCGAACGCGCCAAGCGACCGGGCGACGCGGCGGCCTTGGTCGATCGCCTGATCGGGCGCGAGCGCGATCGGCAGCGCCTGCACGACCTCTACCTTCGCAAGGCGCGGCTGCACGCGGCCACCAAGGGTGGCGATCGTCCGGCCCTGGCCGCGGTCGAACGTGCGGCCGCGCTGGCGCCGGGCAACCGCGACACGATCACGCTCCTGATCGATCAGCTGTCCAAGGTCGGTGACACCGAGCGCGTCGCCACCTACCTGGCCCCGGTGCGCTCCGCCCTCGCCGCCAACATCGGCCGCGGAGCGGTCTCGCTCCGCGACCTCAACCTGCTGGGCAAAGTGGCGGCGCCCCGCAACGCCGCGCTGTCCCGCATCGCTCGGGACCTGATGCTCTGTCTGGACGCAAAGGCGGACCCGAAGGTCCCCGTCGCGACGCTTGCGGACGTCCCCACGCTGCAGAAGGTCCTCACCGACGCTGCCAGCCGCCGATCCGTCCTGGCCGAGCGCGAGCCTCCCGCCCTGCACAGCCTGCTGCAAGCGCTCGATGCCGTCGTGGCCCGGCTCCCCCGCGACTTCCCGGACGTGGACGCGAACGCCTCCGAGCCGATGCCGTCGAACGTGACCGCGGAGCCGCTGCAGGCATGGGCCCGCCGACTCACCGACGCGCTGGGGCTCCGGCCCCCTCGACTCGCGGCCGCCCGTTCGCACAACGCGGCCCTGCTCATCCAAGATCCGCTGTGCACCATCCGCCTCGGCGCAAACCTGTGGATCCAGGGCGACGAAGCGGCTTGGCACGGTCTCGTGGCCGTCGCCGCGGCCCGCAGCCTGCTGGGCGCCAGCCGCTCCCGCGCGCTGTCCCCTCCAAACCTCGACCTGCTGATCGCGGCGAGCTTCGAGGTCGTCGACGTGTTCAACCCGACCACCGCCGAGCCCGACCCTCAGCGACT
>CAYSPB010000796.1:0-1532 GCA_964432695.1 uncultured Nannocystaceae bacterium | reverse complement strand
GCACCCGCTCACGGGTTCCCACGATCTTGGGCATGTTCTCTGTTCTCCCTTGGCCGACCGAGGCTCCTATCGGTTTCTTCCCTCGGCCGGTTCGCCGACTCCGCCAAGTCGACATCCCCGCTGATTTCGGTCCAGCTTCTCACTTCGGAGAAGCTCCCGCAACCCGGAAATCCACCAGCGGTAGTGGACTTGTCGCCCGTCGGCTATCCGGGAAGCGGAATGCTGTCTGCTGCTGCCCTCAGCTCCCCATCATGCCGGAGAAGAGGTGACGGGCGAACATGCCGCCCGCGTGCCCGCGGTCGCCGCGGTTGGCGAAGCGCTCCTTGACGCTCGCGAACTGCGGCATCGAGTGCGCCTTCATGGCCATGTCGGTCGGAATGACCGTCGAGATCGCCGGCACGTCGCCGCCGTTGGCCTCCATGCTGTTCAGCGAGTTCTCGACCGAGGCCTGGTTCGACGGATCCGCCGCACCGAGCATCTGCGCGGTGTAGTAGTCGTCGCTCAGCGCCTGCCCGTCCTGGTTGGTCGGGTAGTCGTAGTAGGAGCTGAGGCCATCGCCGCCACCTTCCACGACCGTCATCTCGCCCGGCTGATCGGGGAGAGGCGCGGTGCCCGGCAGCGGAAGCATCGGCGCTCCGTTGCCGTTGCCGTTGCCGTTGCCGTTCGGCGGCGGCGGCGGAAGATCCTCGACGACCGACGCCGCGGCGCGCGAGCCGCCGAGAAGCGGCGTGTCACGCAGCCACGCCTCCGCGGACGCGAGTCCCATCCCGAGCACGATCGAGCCCGAGTTCCGGGCGACGATACCGCCCGGCATGGAGCGCGAGATCGCGAAGGTGGCCGGGATGCCCACCGCCGCGGCGATGGTCTTCCCGATCTTCGGGTCGGCCGAGCCCATGTCGCGCATCGCGAGCATGTTCCCGAGGTAGCGGGCCGCCACGAAGCCGGCCGTCGCCCCGAGAACCGGGGTGATGACCTGCTTCATGTAGTCCGTGTTCTTGCGCATGCGATTGCGACGCATCTTGCTGCTGCGACGCCTCCCCTTGCGGGTACTGCGGCGCCGCGAAGACCGACGCCGCTTGTTCGCGACGACGTACTTCGGGTTCCGCCTCGTCTTGCGCCGACGGGTGCTGCGACGCCGCGAGTTGCGGCGGGTGCCTCGTCGGCGACTGGTCCTGCGTGCCATGTTCTTCTCCCGGCTGATGCTGATGCTTCTGGGTGAGTCCGTCGGTGCTGGGCCCTACGGCTCAGAGCATCCCGGCGAAGAGGTTGCGTGCGAAGAGGCCGCCCGCGTAGCCCTTGCCCTCGGGGGTAACGAGGGAGTCGGGCACCGGCCGCGAGTACGGCAGGCTGCGGGTGACGGGCCGAGCCGTGTCGGTCGGCGTCTGGATGGACGCGAAGGGCGGCTGGCTCTTCGCGTACATCGCCTTGAGGCTCGCGTCCGCTTCGGCACCGAGGCCGGCCGCGGCGTAGAGCGTCTCGCCCATGCCCGCGGTCTCGTACATGGGGCCGACTCCGCCTTCCATCGCGTCCAT
>CAYSPB010000795.1:0-1534 GCA_964432695.1 uncultured Nannocystaceae bacterium | reverse complement strand
TCGCCGCGGGCGTGCACGACACGGTCGGCATCGACCTCGTCGCGATGAACGTCAACGACCTCATCTGCACGGGGGCCTCGCCGCTGTTCCTGCTCGATTACATCGCCACCGGCGCGCTCGACCCGGGCGTGGTCGAGTCGATCGTCTCCGGCATCGCCGAGGGCTGCCGGCAGTCCGGCTGCGCGCTGCTCGGCGGGGAGACGGCCGAGCTGCCCGGCATGTATGCCGATGGCCACTACGACCTCGCGGCGTTTGCCGTGGGCGTGGTCGGCAAGCAGCGTCGGATCGACCCGGCCGCCGTGAAGCCCGGAGACGTTGCGCTCGGCGTCCTCTCGGCCGGCCTTCATTCCAACGGCTACAGCCTGGCTCGACGCGCGTTGCTGGACCCACAGCACGCTGGACTGGGTCTGCAGGACACGTTTCCCGGCACGGACGCGACCGTGGCCGAGGTCCTGCTGACGCCAACGCGGGTCTACGTGAAAGCGATGGCCGATGCGCTCGCGGCCGGCGGTGTGCACGGGGCTGCACACATCACCGGCGGAGGCCTGGTCGAGAACCCTCCGCGGGCGCTCCCGGAGGGCACCGACGTGGTGCTGGATCTCTCCGCGGTCCCCACCCTGCCCGTGTTCGAGGCGATCGCCGCCCAAGGCGTCACGCCCGAGGAGATGCGGCGCACCTTCAACGCCGGGGTCGGCATGCTGCTGTACGTCGAGCGCGACGCCGAGGCCTCCGTCCGCGCCGCGCTCGAGGGAGCCGGCGAGCAGGTCGTGCGCATGGGCGAAGTGATCGCCGCCGACGGCGAGCCCGAAGTGCGATTCGCGTAGGTGGGGCGTCCGTGGCGACGACGAACCACTACGACCTGATCGTCTTGGGCAACGACATCGCGGGCCTCGTCGCGGCTGCGCTCGTCGCTCGTCGTGGCAAGCGCGTTCTGGTGATCCCACACGGCGCTGCGGACGGTACGTATCGACTCGCCGGCAAGCCGACCCCACTGCGGACCGCACCGGTCGTGCACATGGGCACCGCGCCCGTACGACGGGTGTGGACCGAGCTCGGCCTGGCCCAGCAGGTCCGCCGCCAGCATGCACCGATGGAGCACCGCATGCACGTGGTGTTTCCCGACCGCCGCATCGACCTGCTCCCCACGGCGGCGAACATCGGCAGCGAAGCCGCCCGTGCCTGGCCGGACACCGAACACGTGACCGAGGCCTGGGCGCTCGCGCAGCGCTGGGCCGACGCCACCGACGAGGTGCTCGACCCCCTGCTCTCCTCGGACACCGCGCTGGTCGCCGACGGCTTCTGGAGCCGACGCTTTCTGACCCGCGTCCAGGGGCAGCTTCCTGGAGCCGACGTCGACGAAATGGCGCCGCTCGACCCCGAGCACGACCTGCGGCGCGCGTCCGCGGCCGTCGTTCCGTGGCTGCAGCACCTCGATCCCGCGCAGCTGGGCAAGGCTGCCGGCCTGCGCCTTCGAGGGCTCTGGGGACGCGGCCCCGAAGACATGCCCGGCGGCGAAGCGGCCTTGCGACGCCTG
>CAYSPB010000794.1:0-1546 GCA_964432695.1 uncultured Nannocystaceae bacterium | reverse complement strand
CTGCTGCCGAAGGCGGCGGGATCCAGACGGTCCGCGTTCAATACTCGTCGACGAGGTCCTCGACCGGGGCGCCGCCTTTGCAGTGCTCCTGCAGGATGCGCTCGATCTTCGCCGGATTCAGGTCTGGATAGAACCCCCGCTGCTGCTCCAGCACGTCGTCGTCCGGGTCCTCGTAGCGTTCGTCGTCGTTTCCGAGTTCGTGCAGGAACCCATTCGGTCCGTCCTCGCACCGGCCGAAGCAGGTGTAGTTGCAGACCCCGACGCGCCCCTTGAGCTCGGGGTCCGCGTCGATCTTCGCCTGCGTCAGCTCGATGAGCTTCTCGCTCTCGTGGGTGACGCCGCAGCTGGGGCCGTCACAGACCCGGAGTTGATAGAGCCGCGAGTTCGGGGGGGTTGCCTGCGTCATCGGAAGCCTTCGGCGTCTGCTCGGGCAGACGGGGCGCGATGTAATCACGCAACGCTGGCGCAGTGAAGGGGTCCTCCGCGATCGCCCGCAGCGTGTCGGCCCCGGCGCGGGCGCGCGAGAGCACGTCAACGGCCGAAGTCAGCGCCGTGGACTCGTACACGATCGCGTCGTCCGCGTGGTACTGGCGCAGGAACGCTTCCACGCCGGCGAGCGCCTCGGGTGTGCCGAGGTCGCCGAGCGCGCGCACGAGGGGCTCGAGGTCTGCGGCTTCGGTGCTCGGATGCATGAGCAGCTCGATCAAGTCGTCGATCATCGAAGCATCGCCTGCGGCGACCGCCCGCTTGGCCAGGACCGCGACCGCAGGCTCGACGTCTTCGAGGAACGAGGGCCGCGCGCGAAGCTGATCACGAAGCTGGGCGACCTGTGCGGCATCCGGGCTGCCCCACGGCTCTGCCAGCCGCTCCAGGGCATGCGCCCGCAGCCGCTGTGCCGCGCTCGTCGGCTCGTCGCGCACGTCTCCACGGGCGATCTTCGCCACCGCACCACGTACGGTCGCATCGTCGTCGCGCCAAAGCAGTTCGACGGCGAGCTGCTGTGCGGGCAGAAGGCGGGGATCTGGGTCGAGAATCAGGTCTCGGATCATCGCGAGCTTCTGCTCTGCCTCGGGCTTCTTTTGGCGACCGTTTGTCATGCGCGCCGGCAGGTCGAGCATCAAGGCGCCGCGCGTCACCCCTGCCCCCTTGATTCGGTCCAGCTCGGCGCCATCGCCACGCGAGAGCTGTACGATCACGCCGTCCTCTCGGACGAGCACCACGCGGTCATCCCGAACGTCCATCGCCACGAACTCGGCATCCTTGGACACGTACGTCCACTGCGCGGCCGAGGGCGTGCCTCCTTCGTCCACGCGCAGGGCTACGACGGCGCGGCGGCACACGAACACGGCGTTACGATGGCCGGCCGTGGTTGGGGAGAGGTCGACCCAGAGCTTGAGGCGCTCGGCGTCGGTGTGTCCCGCGTCGAGCCCCTCGTCCCGCGCGAACACCTCGCCGTAGCCCTCGATGTCGCGCAGTGCGTCGAGTTCGCCGGCGGTCTCATCGATCATCTCACGCAGGTACTCGGGCGCCTTGGCACGCTCGGACG
>CAYSPB010000793.1:0-1553 GCA_964432695.1 uncultured Nannocystaceae bacterium | reverse complement strand
AGTTCGCCTTTTGCTCGATGCTATGGGAGGCGCTCTTCGGCGCACGGGCCTTCGAGGGCGGGTCGACCTACGAGCTCGCGGCGAACGTGGTGCATGGTGTCCCCACCCCACCACCGACCGGGCATGCCGTGCCCGCGTCCGTTCGGCGGGCCTGTGAGCGTGGCCTTGCGGCCGCTCCCGAAGATCGGTGGCCGAGTCTGTCGGCCCTGCTCGACGATCTTCGGGCCGCGCGTGGCCGCGTCCTGCGACGCCGCGCGAGCTGGGCACTCGCCGGCGTCGCCGCCCTCGGGCTGGCGGCTTGGGGCGGCCACCGACTGCACATCGCATCCCTCGAGCGTGACTGCGACGCCCGGCGCACCAAAGTCTCCGAGGTTTGGAACGACGCGCGACGCGATGCGCTCGACCGAGCCCTGCGGGGACACGAGGCTCCCTACGCGCAAGCCACGGCCGCAGGGGTGCTCACCGCACTCGACGCCCGAGCCACGGCGTGGGCCGACGCCACGGTGGAGATATGTCGTCGTCACACCGTTGCAAACACCTGGGAACGCGATGATTTCGAGCGCGCGCAGTGGTGCCTTGCCGACCAGCGTCTGGAATTCGACCGGGTCGTCGAGCAGCTCTCCAACCCGAACGACGCCCTCATGGCCTCGGCCATCGCCGCCGCCCAGCAGCTTCCCCCGACCCGAGACTGTCTGGCCGCCGAGCGACTGCGGTGGGTCACGGTCCCCCCCGAGCATACCCGCGACGACGTCGCGGAGGTCCAACGCGTGCTTGCGCGCGCCCGTGCGTCGCTCATCCTCGGGGACTACGCGGATGCATTCGAAGCGGCCACGACCGCCAAGACCCAAGCAGACGCGCTCGACTGGGCGCCTCTGTCCGTCTCGGCGAGCTTGCTTCGCGCGCGCGCATCCTACTTCGTCGATGGCAAGGACACAGGTCTCGACGAGGCGATCTCGACCTACTTCGCCGCGCTTCGTCATGCGGAGCTGGAGACGGCATTCAGCGCCGCCATGTTGGCCTCCACGTTCGAGGCGCGTGCCGCCAAGGTCTCCGACGCGCGGTCCCTGTGGCTCGAACACGCGGCGATCTTGTTGGAGCGCATGGGCGCAACCGACGGTGTTTTGGCCGCACGGCACGCTCGTGCGGTCGGTATCGGCGCCAACTCGAGCGGTGACCACGACGCTGCAGAGCGCGACCTCGACCGCGCGCTTCAGCTGTTCACCAGCCAGCTCGGGCCCCGACACCCCGACGCATTCTCGGTGGAGAGCGGTCTAGCGATCGTCGACATGGCGGCAGGGAAGTTCGACGAGGCGGTGCGTCGGCTCGAGACACTTCTGGCCGAACAAGAATCGCTCTACGGCACCGAGCACCCCGCGCTGTTCAAGACCCTGTACGACCTCGCGTCCGCGCACATCGAAGCCGGCCGCCCGGACGCCGCCGCGCCGGTCCTAGAGCGGGCCCGCGCACTGCATGTGGCAACGATGGCACCCGCACTCGGCCTTGCCTTGGCGCTCTCGAACCTCGGCGGCATTGAGTCCGGCCGCCGCAACTTC
>CAYSPB010000792.1:0-1568 GCA_964432695.1 uncultured Nannocystaceae bacterium | reverse complement strand
GGACCCTGCGGCTCGACCTCACGGGGCTCGGGCACAGGGCGTCGCTGCGGCCGGGCGTCGCCTTCGGGCGCGGGAGCAGCGGGCGCCGGTGTTTCGGCAGCGGCCTGCTCGTCGTCGGGGTGTGGGCCGATGACGGCGAAGATCTTCTCGTCGAACTCCGACTTACGGAGTCGCTTGATCATCGACTTGTGCGACTCCTGCATCAAACCGATGATCACGGGGTCGACCGTTTCGACCCCTTCGATCTCCTCGCGGTACTCGACCTTGTTGCTCGAGATGATCGTGCCGTCGTAGAAGATGTGCGTGAAGATGTGGGCCTTCTCCACGCCGGAGTCCTCGGTCTGCACGTGATACAGCCGCCCCTTGTGGGGGATGTTGTGGTTGTACCCGAGCTGCGGGGACTGCGCTCCCATGAGGTCCTCGAAGCGTAACACGGCGCGGCAACCCGCGAGTAGGGATGCGCGGACGTTCTGTGCTACACGCGGCCCTCGAACGGGGAACGATGACCGACTCCGCTACCGCCCGAGATCTCGATCCCCGACTGCTCCTGGCCCCGTTGCAAGAGGTTGGGGACACCGGTGAGATGCCGGAGACCTCGCTGACCGCGCAGATCGCCGCGCATGCGGAGCGCGTTCTCGAGATCGACCCTTCGACGCTCTACGAGCTACTGACGCCGCCGCTGTGCGCCAAGCATCCGCACGTGGCGCTGCAATGGCTGCGCGACGCGGGGATCCTCGTTCACATTCTGCCCGAGCTCGATGCGACGCACGACTTCTCGCAGGAGGGTGGTCGGCGGCACAAGGACGTTTGGGACCACACCAAGACGGTCGTCCGTCAGGCCGTGCCACGTCCGATCGTCCGCTGGGCGGCCGCGCTGCACGACATCGGCAAGGTGCCCACGCGTCGCTTCCTGCCGGGCGGCAAGGTCACGTTTCACGGGCACGCGGAGGAAGGCGTCCGCATGTTCCGTCGAGGACCGGCCAAGCGCATCCGGTTTCCCGAGCCCGAGCGCGAGACGATCGTGGAGCTCATTCGGCATCACCTGCGGCCGGGCCAGTACGAGCCGGGCTGGACGGACTCGGCCGTGCGCCGCTTCCATCGCGAGATGGAGCCGTTCCTCACCGACCTGCTCGACCTCGGCCGGGCCGACATCACTTCGAAGCGACCGGGGAAGCGCGCCGCATGCCTGCGCTCGATCCACGCGCTCGCAACCCGCATCGACGAACTCGCGGCCGAAGACGCCAAGCCCAAGCCGCTGCCGCCGGGCTTGGGCAACCTACTCATGTCGGGCCTGTCGCTGCCGCCGGGAAAGCACCTCGGTGATCTTCGCAAACGCCTCGTCACGCTCTACGAAGCAGGAGAGCTGCTCGGCGGACAGCCGGCGGAGTACTACCTCGAGGTCGTGCGCGAACGGGACCTGATGAACGGCATTGAGATCCAGCCCCCGCGCGGCTTCTGAAGGCCGCGTCGCCGCGGCACATCCCGCCAAGCGACGAGCATCGCGATCGCTGCTGAGGTGACCGAGGACGGGCAGACGACGTCGGCGTACGTCTACGGAAGCAACCTGG
>CAYSPB010000791.1:353-1570 GCA_964432695.1 uncultured Nannocystaceae bacterium | reverse complement strand
TGGTTCGAGAAGCGCGGGCGTACGTCCAGGCGGGGAAGCAGTGGGTTGCGGCGGTGGACCTGGAGAAGTTCTTCGGCCGCGTGAACTACGACGTGCTCATGGGGAGACTGGAACGTCGAATCGAGGACCGACGCATGCTCGGGCTCATCCGCCTCTACCTCAACGCCGGGATCCTGGCGGACGGGGTAGTGGTGCAGCGATTCGAGGGAACGCCCCAGGGCGGACCTCTGTCACCGTTGCTTGCGAATGTGCTGTTGGACGAGGTGGACAAGGAGCTAGAGCGACGGGGCCACGCATTCGTCCGCTACGCGGACGACCTGCGCGTTTTCGTCGGGTCGAGGAAGGCCGGCGAACGAGTGATGAGCTCGCTCGTGCGCCTCTTCGACAAGCTCCGGCTCCGGGTCAACGAGTCCAAGAGCGCGGTCGACCTCGCGAGGAATCGCCCCTTCCTCGGCTTCGCGCTGTGGAAGATGAAGGGTGAGCATCGCTTCAAGGTCGCGCGCAAGGCCCTCGACGCGATGAAGGGCCGGATCCGCCAGCTCACGAGGCGGGTCCGGGGCAGGAGCCTCGAGCAGGTCATTCTTGACCTGCGCAGCTACCTACTTGGCTGGCGAAACTACTTCGGCCTCGCGGACACCCCTGGGGTCTTCGCGCGGCTCGACATGTGGATCCGCCACCGCCTGCGTGCCTACCAGCTCAAGCAATGGAAGCGTCCTCGGACGATCCACCGCGAGCTGCTGGCACGTGGCCTCCGGCCCACGGAGGCCCGCCGCGTCAGCACCAACTGGTGCCGCTGGTGGCGAAACTCCCACCTGCAGCTCAACAAGGCGCTTCCGAACGCCCTCTTCGACGGGCTCGGCCTGCCACGGTTGGCCCCGTGACCTCAACCGATCGAACCGCCCGGTGCGGATCCGCATGCCGGGTGGTGTGGGAGGGGATCGCCGAGCAACTCTCGGCGCCCCTATCCCGATCCCTGCCCCTGCCCCTGCCCCGTTCGAACAGGGCAGGGGCATGGGCAGGGGCAGGGGCAAGGGGCGAGGCGCTCTTTCAGAGCGCCTCGCCGTGATCCAAATCAACACTCACCCCCGCCATCGCGCTCACGCTCCCCTCCCGAAACCGGTGATGCGTATACACCCCCAGCCGCACGAACACGTCCACCGACTCCACCACCCGGACCGGCCCCCCGAATCTCGCGGCAACGAACGGCCCCCTTCCCT
>CAYSPB010000791.1:0-343 GCA_964432695.1 uncultured Nannocystaceae bacterium | reverse complement strand
GGAACGGTCCCATGCGGTGCCCGACGTAGCCCGACGCCGGCACCGCGCGTAGGGCGGTGAACGCGCCGAGCCGGACCGTCGGCCCGTCCGGGATGTGCCAGCCGAACAGGAGCACGCCTTCGTTCGCCACGACCCAGTCGCCGTTCGCGGCGATCACGTCGTCGCGCACGTCGACCCAGTACGCGCCGCGCTCGAGCACGTTGATCTCCATCCACGGCAGGCTCACGAGCACGAGGTCGAGCTCGTCGCCGATCGGGAGCGCGCCGCGCACGGTCGCCCGCAGCCGCGCGGTCCAGCCGGTGACCGCCTCGCCGTTCTCGACCGGCAGATCGTCGCGCTGCCA
>CAYSPB010000790.1:0-1572 GCA_964432695.1 uncultured Nannocystaceae bacterium | reverse complement strand
TCACGCCGCGCGTGGTTGCCGCGCCTCTCGGCGACTTTCACCACAGGCTGCTAGACATCGCTGCGCAGTGGCGAGGAACGTCGCCTCCCCTCGGCGTGGAGGTCCCCGACGGTTGGGAGTGGGGCGATGGTTCGATCGTGTGCGACTATGACCGCGCGTGCGACTCCGCGTACCTTCGAGACCATGAGAGCACGCCCTTTGGCGGAGTCGGATGGCTCGAGGTCGGTGATGGAGTCGCGCTCATCTTCGACTCCGAACTGTCCACGTATTGGCTCGCCCAGCCCGGCGGCGGGGTCGTTCTTCGCGGCGGGCTGGACGATGATCCAACCCCCGCAGCGGCAGAGCGGATGCTCGCCGAGGCCGAGTCCTGTACGTGGCGAGAACTCACCGTGAGGTTCGTGGTCAAGGCAGAATCGGTGCTGTTGTTCGACTCTGCCGCCACTGGCGAAGCGGATCCCGAGGATATCGTGAGTGCCGACGAGGTCGCACTGGGGACTCTCGGCGCAGGCACCTACGTGGTGACCACCACCACAACGCCCGACGAGGTCGACCTCATCCGGCTGCGCAAGGTGTAGGCCGTGTTGTCGTCAGGCGGGGGAATGGTCCTCCCCAAGCTGCCTTGTCGTCCGTGCGGGCGCTCTCCGCCTGCTCGGGTTCCACGCAGCTTGGGCGTACGGGCGTACCCGCGAGCAGGCCCGTATCGGTGAGCTCCCCCCACGCCGCGCCAGGCCGGCCCGGTTGACCAGCCGGGGCAGCAGTTGCCGAACATGGCTCGTATTCATCCCGGAACCGCGTGCGGCCGCGCCTCAGGAAGCTCACCCCTCGACCCACCTGAGTTCTCGATAGGCGGCGAGCATCCCCACTCGCCCCCCCCTCGCGTCGTGGAGCGGGACGTACACGATCGCCCACCAGCGGCCAAGCGTCTTGGTCTTGCCTCGGAACGTTCCTCCCTGCTCGAACACGATCCGCGTCACCTCCTCGTTTGCCCTCGTACCGACCGCACGCTCCGTCTTTCCGCGCTCGCTGGCCACGGTTGCGATACGTTCGTTGCCCAGAAACACAGTGCAGCCGAATCGCGTCTTCGCCTTGACCGCGTCCACGAGCCGCTCGTCACCGTTGAGCAGCGTAGAACCGGCGAACATCTGCCCATCACGCACAGTGATCGGCCCTTCAATCTCAAGCAACCGTAGCGCGTAGCCAATCGCAAGGTCAGCCACCTTCAGGCGGTTGGAGAGGTCCTTTTCCATGCCGCGCGCCTTCGTGGAAGTCTCGCGTCATGACGAGCTGAGCACAAGGGCCCTCGAAGCTCTGCGCGAAACCGCAACTTTTTCATGGCGCGAACGCTGTATTCTCAGCAATCGGTCATCCTTTAGCCCCGAAGCGTGACCGAGTACTGGTCACAGACAGAGTTTCGCAAGCTACGCATCATCAACCACGAGTGGTCCGCTGCCGTCGCCCGCCTCATGATTTCGAACTCTGCTTGAAGTCTTTTCTCGGCGGGCGTTGGGACCGGCGGGTGCTAGGTCCGAGCTGATGGGTTGCGCTTTGGGAGGGCCGACAGTAAGCCTCGTC
>CAYSPB010000789.1:0-1607 GCA_964432695.1 uncultured Nannocystaceae bacterium | reverse complement strand
CGATGCGGGAGCAGTTCGAGCGCGGCATCCGTCGCGACCTTCACGGCGCGCACTTCGTGCGTGAGCGACACGGGGTCGAGAACGCCGTTCGTCACGTCAAGCAGGGCCTCGCCTCCCTCGTCGACCCTCAGCTGCGACAGGACTGGGGTATCGGATGACCCACAAGCTCGACATCGTCGGGCACTTCGGTACGACCTTCAGCTACGCAACCGTCGCCGCCCACCTCGCCGAACGCCTGATGCTCTCCGGGCGACTCGGCTCCATCGCCAACCTCGACCCGGAGTGGCATTCGGAGCACGAGGTTCTCCGCATGCATGCGATGGCATGCCCGGAGCGCAGCGGCCACGTGCTGCTCGTCACGCCCCCGTACGACTACTTCGAGATGTACCCGCAGATGTACGGGCGCGATCGCACCGCCATCTTCATGAGCCCGAACAGCCGACAGCTCTTCGTCGACTACTGCAAGTTCGGGCTCGCGCTCGCCCCCTCTACCTGGTGCGCGCACGTCACGAGCAGCGGCCTGCAGGACCACGTGTCAGACAGCGACACGCAGGTCGATGTGATCCCCCTTGGCGTCGACGACAGCCTCGAAGAGACGCGGCGCGGCCGCATCGAACGGCTGCGCAATCGGGTGCGTCACATGCCGACCGTCGTCCATCTGAGCACGGACCAGTCGTGGCCCGGCAGGAAGGGCACCGAGCAGCTTCTCTCCGCCTGGGCCACGTTGCCCGCGGGATTCGGTCGTCTGATCGTCCACGTCCCGCCTGCGCTTCATCTTCCGGCGCTCCGGCTTGTGCGCGACCTGGAGATCACCGATTCGGTCACAGTCCAACTCGGGGAGGTGCGCGGCGGAGATCAGTCCGACCTGCAGGCGCTCTTCGACCAGGCCGACCTGCTCGTCGCGCCGTCGCGGTGCGAGGGGTTCGGCATCATGCTCGCCAGTTCGCTCGTGGCGGGGGTGCCGCTACTGACGACCTACGAGACGGGGCAGCGCGACTTCTTGTGCAAGCTGCCGGGGTGGCTCGGCGTACCGACCGACGAATGGGGCCCGCTAGTCGGAGAAGTCGGCCTCGCGCCCACCCTGAACGAGCTGGCTCTCACCGAGCACCTGAAGGTCGCGCTGGAGCCCGCGATCAGGGAGAGGATGCTGTCGGCCTTGGCGGCCGACGATGTGCCTTGGGAGGACTACACGTGGCGGCGTGCCTCTCGGGCGACAGCTGGGCTGCTGATGCAGTGGCTCGACAGGGAGGACCGACCGACATGAGTGAGATCAACGTAGGAACGCTGGCTCTTCGAGAGCTGGCGGGTGGCCCGGGCCAATCAGGCGACGGGCCGGTGGAAGTTGCTCTTCGACAGAGCGACTTCCAGGTCATCGAGGTGAACCGGCCGGACGGCACCACGATGCCAGCGCCAGCGAATGCGCTGGTGAACTTCCTCGCGCATTCGTTTCGCGAGATGCATGTCGACGGCGAGCCGACGGGCATCTGGGAGTTCACCGTCAACTCTCCGGCGCCGGCAGGCCAGTCGCAGCGGGCTCGTGTCTTCGTCGAGAGCAAGGACATTCTCTACGTCAAGGTCGCAAGCAGGCTGGAAGTCTGATGGCGGAG
>CAYSPB010000788.1:0-1617 GCA_964432695.1 uncultured Nannocystaceae bacterium | reverse complement strand
CCAAGCAGGCCGTCGCCTACCGCCAGCTCTCGCTGCTTCTTCGCCGCCCGCCCGGTCGCGAGGCATACCCCGGCGACGTGTTTTACGTTCACAGCCGCCTGCTCGAGCGTGCCTGCAAGCTCTCGGACAAAGAAGGCGCGGGCTCGCTGACGGCGCTGCCCATCATCGAGACCCAGGCGGGCGACGTGTCGGCGTACATCCCGACCAACGTCATCTCGATTACCGACGGCCAGATCTTTTTGGAGTCGCAGCTGTTCAACCGCGGCATTCGCCCGGCGGTCAACGTCGGTCTGTCGGTGTCTCGTGTCGGTGGCTCGGCCCAAATCCCGGCCATGAAGAAGTATGCGGGCACGCTGCGCCTCGAGCTGGCGGCCTACCGCGAACTCGAAGCTTTCGCCCAGTTCGCGTCCGACCTCGACAAAGCCACCCGCGCGAAGCTCGACCGCGGTGCTCGCCTCGTCGAGCTGCTCAAGCAGGGTCAGTACGCACCCCTCAACGTGGCCATGCAGGTCGCATCGATCTACGCGGGTACGAAGGGCTACCTCGACGACGTCGAGATCCCCAACGTCGGCGACTTCGAGCGCGAGCTTCACACCTGGCTCGAAGAGAACCGGGCCGACCTGCTCGACCAAATCCGCGCGGCCAAGAAGAAGCCTGAGCTCAAAGAGGTCGACAAGGCGCTGGCCGAGGCGATCGAGAAATTCAAGAGCACCTTCAAGGGCTGAAGCACCAGATAGGACTTCGACCCCATGGCCAACCTCAAAGAGCTGCGGCTGCGCATCGGCTCGGTCAAGAACACGCGGAAGATTACGTCCGCGATGTCGCAGATCGCGACCGCGCGGCTGCGCAAGGCGCAGAACGCTGCGCTCGCCGCTCGCCCCTACGGTGAGCGGCTGCAGGAGGTGGTGTCCCACCTCATCGGCGGCATCGACCCCGCCGAGCGTTCGTCGGCCCACCCGCTGCTCGAGCAGCGCGAGGGTGAGCACACGCTGTTCATCGTCATGACCGCCGACCGCGGTCTATGTGGCGGCTTCAACGGCAACATCCAGCGCAAGGTCCAACAGACCGTCCGCGACGAGCGAGAAGCGGGCCGCAAGGTTTCGCTCATCACGCTCGGCAACAAAGGCAACGGCTTCTTCGGCCGAGACGAGGGCCACCTCGCCGGCCACCCAGCGCCCACGCTGGAGACCATCGTCGAGCTCAGCAAGACGGTCGCCGCACAGGCAACCGGGCAGTACCTGGGCACAGCCGAAGGCATCTCCGGTGAGGACCGACCCAACAAGGTCGTCCTCTACTACAACCACTTCGTCAGCGTGCTGACCCAAGAGGTCACGCCCGTGCAGCTGTGCCCCCTGGCTCCGGCCGAGGCGAAAGACGGGGACGGCGACGCTGCGTTTCAGCGCGAGCCGATCTTCGAACCCGGACGGGGCGAAATCCTCGAGCACCTGGTGCCCGTCACCATCGAGTCGATGCTGCAGCAAGCGATGTTCAACTCGGTCGCCGCCGAGATCGCAGCTCGACGCGTGGCAATGGATGCCGCCACCGACAACGCATCCGAACTCATCGCGGACCTCACCCTCGAATACAACCGAGAGCGTCAGGCCGCCATTACCAGCG
>CAYSPB010000787.1:488-1621 GCA_964432695.1 uncultured Nannocystaceae bacterium | reverse complement strand
CGTTCACGGACCGCTGCCTTTCGACGTGGCTCCAGACGGGCAACGCCGCCGCCCCCGTCGACCCGATCAACGGTCGGACCCACAACCTCGCCGACGCCGTGTTCGAACCGGGGCTTCGGCCCCTCGCAGAGTCCCGCCCCCCGACTGACCCCACTGCGACGGTCGTCGAAGGCCCCCTGGTGAAGCTCGGACGCGCCGCCGCACAGCCGGTGGCTCTCGCACCGCTCGTCGCGGCCCAGCTCCAAGCCCTCCGGCAAGCCATCGTCGCCGCGCCGATCGTCGCAACCGACGGCGGCGCCTCGTTCAAGGCTGCACTCGTCGCGGCCCTCTCCGGATGGCCCGCGAACATCGCAGCCACCAAGACCCAAGCCGAATGACCGACCTTGCGATTCGCCAAGACGGCGACCAGTGGGACTTCGCGATCGAAGGCGGTGACTTCGTGCGCGTCGACGGGCCCGAGGAGGTCGCGCAACGCGTGACCTACCGGCTCATGACCTGGCTCGGCGAGTCCGTCTACGACACCAGCGCCGGCGTCCCCTACATCGACGGCGTCTTCGGAGCCGAGCCCGTCCCCGGTGTGGCCCAGCTCCTGCTCGAGGTCATTCGCAAGACCGAAGGCGTCCGCCAAGTCCTCAACGACTGGACCTTCGACCTCGCCGACGACGGGACGCTTGCCCTTTCGGGCACGGCGCTCCTCGACACCGGCACCCCCATCGAACTCTCGCTTTCCGTCGCATCCTGATGCCGCTTTCTGTCGACAGCACTGGCCTGCACATTCAAACGGTCGAGGAGATCCGCGAAGAGCTCATCGCCGCCGTCGTGGAGGGCCTTGCCCTCACCCCGACCGACGCCGAACGATTCCGGACGTCCGTCCAGAGCAGCCTCGGCCAGCTCATCCGGATCAACGCCGAGCGCGAGGCGATGCACCAGGAGGCGCTCGTCGCCGTCTATCACACGCTCTCGCTGGGGGCGGAGGGCTACGGCCTCGACCGCCTCGCGGCGCTGTTCGGTCTGACCCGGACACCGGAGCAGCGTGCGGAAGTCGATGGGCTCGCCCAAGCCGCCCCCGGCACGACCATCCCCGCGGGCACGGCCGTGACCTACGAAGACGGGACCGCCTGGAGCGTCCTCGA
>CAYSPB010000787.1:0-452 GCA_964432695.1 uncultured Nannocystaceae bacterium | reverse complement strand
GACGTCGCGGCCCCCGCGGTGCTGAACACCGCGACGCCCGCAGCGGACGAGTGGTCCCCGACCGGCTTCGACGCGTTCACGTTGAGCGCGCTGCGTCTCCCCGGCGCGAGCACAGAACTCGACGCCGCGCTCCGCTCCCGCCTTGCCATCGAGGTCTACAGCCGCGGACAGGGTCCCCAAGCGGCGATCCGCGCGGCGGTGTCCCGGGTCGAGGGCGTGACCTCGGTCGGCATCCTCGAATCCCAAGCCCCGCGCGCCGACGAGGTCGACGCCAACGGCATCCCCGCCCGCTCGGTCAACTGCACCGTGGTGGGCGGCGACGACGACGAGGTCGCCGCGGCGATCAAACGGTCGATTGCGGGGGGAATGCGAGCCTTCGGGTTCGACGACGAGACGCTGGTCTCGCGGGTCGTGACGCTCTCCAATGGCTCGCCCGTCACCGTCGCATTCAA
>CAYSPB010000786.1:312-1628 GCA_964432695.1 uncultured Nannocystaceae bacterium | reverse complement strand
GAGCAGGTACGCGGTTCCGGTTGCCCGGTAGGTCGCGACCCGGACCTGGATGTCGCCGACCTGGTCCTGCAGGTACAGGGTCGCCGGCCGCCGCATCGACCCGTCGGGCAAAAAGTCGACGGTGTTGTCCGGGAAATTGAAGTCCGCCCCCGGCGACAGGCCGTCGTTCTGGCTGGGCACCGTGTCACCGCCGGCGTCCCGCGTCTCCGGCACGTGCGCGAAAATCTCCACGCCTTGCGGAGGGAACAGCTGCGACACCTCTTCCCAGTCGGCAAACGTCGGCTCCGCCATGCCGACCGTGGTCGACTGGTAGATGATGACGCCGTCCGAGAAGGCCTCCAGTCGCTGCCAGCGATTCGACGCCGTCGCCCGCAGGCGCATAGTCTCGATCTCCGCGATGATCTTGTCGCCATAGCCGCGCGCGGTGCGCGCGTACCCGGACGGTTTCAACGCTACGGCTGCCAGTCCGACGAGCACGCCGACGACGGCGACCACGACCATCAACTCGATGAGCGTGACGCCGCACTGGCCTCCCCGCCAAGCTAGCCTACCCGCGCGTATCCCCCTCATAGTGCCCCCATTGTAGCCGCATCGAACCGCGCCTGCTCCGTTACCGCGCGGCCTCCGGCGAACGAGACAGCCGGGGCGAGACCGCCAGACCGTTGCCGAGCTCGACGTAGTCCGCGATGGCGTCCACGGCCAGCGTCCGCGACGCCCCGGTGGCTTGCCGGGTCGCCTCGACCTCGGCCAGGACCAGCGGGAGCGCCCGCGCCGGGTTGGGTCGCGCCAGCACCCCGGCGACGAGATCCGTCGAGCGGCCGGTCGGATAACCAGCGGCCACCAGGTCGGCAGCTGTGTCCACCGCGGCGATGGCGGTCGCCTCGCCAACCCGGCGCGACTGACGCAACATCGCATCGATGCCGCTTACCGTGATCCCGGCCGCCCTCGCACTTACACCCACGGCCAGCGCCCTGGCTCGCTCAGCCGGCGCCCGGACGTGCAGCGTCACCAGGCGGGCCACGATGCGAGCGTCGTACGCGGCGGCGTACGCGGCCGTGAGAATTCGCTGGGGCTCGACTCGCTTGGCGAGCCCCTCGCGGACTTTCATCACGACCAGATCCGACGGCAGGTTGTCGCGCTCGAGAGCCTGGACCAATCCCCGGAGCTCATCGGCGATGCCGTCGAGCTCTGGCGCGGCCGGCAGGCGCTCCGTCTGCGCGCTGGCGAGCGTTGCGGCGCACAGCATCGTCGCTGCCACCACCGCCCCCCACAGGGTGCGCGATGTCGAGCGTGTGGGCCAGATGGGTGAAGTCATT
>CAYSPB010000786.1:0-286 GCA_964432695.1 uncultured Nannocystaceae bacterium | reverse complement strand
GACTGCGCCGCCCACCGGATACACTCTATTTCGCCGCGAGTGGAACTATGTTGTATCCCCTCGCGCGCTCGTTCGTAAATTCGGGGATTTCATGACCGACGTCGACCAGCCGGCACAGGGGGGCCCGCGCCGAACGCGCCTGGGCGAAGGGGGCTTTAGCCTCATCGAGCTGCTCATCGCGATGACCGTGCTGCTCATCGGCCTGGTCAGCTTGCTGGGCCTGCAGCAGTCGTCGTTTCGCGCAGCGGGCTTCTCGCGCCACGCAACGGAAGCGGCCGTCATCGTC
>CAYSPB010000785.1:0-1629 GCA_964432695.1 uncultured Nannocystaceae bacterium | reverse complement strand
CCCGGCGGCGGCGGGAGATCGGCGTTGGGGTTCGCCGCGGCGGCATCGGCGGGCGCATCGGGCTTCGGCGCGGGCGCGGGCTCAGCCGGGGCAGCCTTGACGATCGCGCCCATGGCGTCGCGTGCCCGCAGCGTCACGCCGCCTTCGGTCAAGCGGGCGTCGCGGTTGCGCTCGATCGCGTCACGGCGCTGCAGATAGATCTGCACGAGACGGCGCGCCGCGTAGTGGGCCTTGATTCGCCACTTCGGTTCGTTGGCGAGCAGCACGGCGAAGGCGATCTCCGGTCGATCTGCGGGCGCGAAGCCGATGAACCAATTGTAGTTGAGGTACGGCTCGCGCTTGCCGGTGAGGCTGCCGGTCTTGCCCGCCACGGCGACGTTGGGGATGTACGGCTTGCCTTGGGGGTCCGTGAAGCTCTTGCGCGCGGTGCCGATCTTCGTGGTGGCAACCATCATTTCGCCCACGGCCAGTGCCGTGTCGGCCGACAGGGTTCGGTGGGGCTTGGGCCGGGCCGGGGTGAGGTCGCTGCCGTCGGGTCCGATCACCTGGTCGATGAGGTGCGGCGGCTGGTAGATGCCCCCACGCGCAAACACGCTCGCAAGCGTGGCCCCATGCAGCGGCGAAAGGTCGACGTTCCAGAAGCCTGCCGCGACCTTGGCGCGCTCGATTGGGTCCGCCGGGATATGGGCGGGCGAGCGCTCGACCGTGTACTCGAACGGAATCTGGGTCTCGAACAGCAGCGAGCGCGCGCCGTCGACCAGGTCCTGCTGCTCGAGGTGCTTATGCGCCAGCTTCGCGATGACGAGGTTGTAGCTCTGCGCGACGGCGGACGAGAGCGTCTCGCACCGCGTGTCCCGGGCGGGATCGTCGGTGAGCATCTCGTCCTCGATTCCGTGCAGGCCGCCCGAGAAGCAGGCGCGCGTGCTCGGCGTGACGGCACCGCTTTCGAGCAGCGCCGCGGTGGTGACGAGCTTGAAGGTCGATGCGGCCGGAGCCCAAGCGCTGGCCACGATTTCGACCGGGTCGACCTCGGGGTCCATCGAGGAGTGGCCGGCCATCGCGAGCACCGCGTTGTCGCGAAGGTCGAGCATCACGGCGCCGGCGTAAGGCACCTCGCGGTTTTGGAAAATGGTGAGCGCCGCGTCCTGAAGCACAGGGTCGAGGGTCAACATCAGGCGGTGGCCGTCGCTGAGCTCCTGCACGAGCCGGGCTTTCTTCGGGTCGACCGGCGCGGGGTCGGCCGGCACTGCCGCGGCGCCCTCTTCGGTCGGGGTCGCAGCGGGTGGAGCTGCCGGCTTGTCGGTGGGGTCGCTGACCGACACGAGGGCGGCCGCCGAAAGGTCGAGGCGGTCTTTCCAGGGCAGGACCGGGACGACGTCATCGTCGGCGGTCACGTCCGGGAGGACGGTCGCTGATTTCCGCACACCCTGCGCGTCCTCAGGAACGCTCTGCCGTTGTACGTAGAAGGCGATGGCACCAAGTGTCCCCAGAAAGAACAGAGCGCCGACGCCGCTGAGTCCGTGTCGAGGAGATCCCATGGCGGCCGATGAGGGGGCCATAGCATCGCGCGCCGGTGCGGGTCAAAAACAACGCGATCAGCGCAGCAGCCGGAAAAAACCCTCCGGAACT
>CAYSPB010000784.1:0-1634 GCA_964432695.1 uncultured Nannocystaceae bacterium | reverse complement strand
TACACTCTTTACCACCACCGCCGCCGCCGCCGCGGCCACCGTAGCCACCGCCGCCGCCGCCACGACCTCCGCCGCCGCCACCACGACCGCCACCGCGCGGGCGCTCGGTCGCTTCGTTCACGCGAATGTTGCGGCCGTCGAGTTCCGAACCGTCGAGCTCTTTCATCGCCGTCGCGACCGCTTCGGGGTCGGACATCGTCACGAAGCCGAAGCCGCGCGAACGACCGGTGTCGCGGTCGAGGATGACCTTGGCTTCTTTGACTTCACCGAACTGCGCAAAGGCATTTGCGAGGCCCTCGTCGTTGGTGTCCCAGCTGAGGCCGCCTACAAAAAGTTTGTTTCCCATTGGAGTTTCTTCTCGTCGCCGCGTGGCTCGTTCCCACGCTCCTGCCGCGCGCTCCGTGACACCGGAGACACGCAGGACACCCCGAGTACCGCGAATGAGACCGGCCTACCCGCCCGCGGCCGTGGGCGAGGTCACGTCCTACGTCGATTGGCCGCAGGACCCTGTTGAAGGCCGCTGAGGCGGATGCGGTATTACCGCGCCTTGCGACCGGACGACGTCCTCTGGTCGTCCAGCGGCGCGAAGAGGTCTTCGACGTCCTCGGCCGAGAGCTCGATTCCATCCTCGTCCTGGGCGAGAAGCCCGTCGGCGAGCGCCTGCTTGCGCCGCTGCAGCGCGACCATGCGGTCCTCGACGCTCCCGCTGACGATGAGGTTGTACACGAAGACCGGTCGCTTCTGGCCGATCCGGTACGCCCGGTCGGTGGCCTGGGCCTGCGCCGCTGGGTTCCACCACGGGTCGAAGTGGATGACGGTGTCGGCCGCCACGAGGTTCAGCCCGGTGCCGGCCGCCTTGAGGCTCAGCAAGAAGACCTTGGCCTGACCAGACTGGAAGGCGTCGACGGCTGCCTGCCGGTCGTTGGTGCTGCCCGTGATGACCACGAACGGCACGCCCATCGCTTTGAGTTCGTCGCCGATCAACGCCAGCATGCGCGTGAACTGCGAGAAGATCAGCACCTGCCGCCCCTGCTCGAGCATGTCGGGCAGCATTTCGAAGAGCGCTTCGAACTTGGCCGACTGCTCGATCTCGTGGGCCGACTTCAACCGCACCAATCGCGGGTCGCAACAGACCTGGCGCAGCTTCATGAGCGCGCCGAGGATGTCGATTGTGCTCGCCGCGATGCCCTTCTTCTTGACGACCTTCCGCACCAGCGTGTGGCCCGCGATGCGAATCGACTCGTAGAGGTCGCGCTGCGCTCCCTTGAGCTCGACCGGCCGCGTCATGATCGTCTTGGGCGGCAGGTCGGTCGCAACATCGGTCTTGAGGCGGCGCAGGATGAACGGCGCCACCCGTCGGCGCAGCGTGTCCATGCGGTCCCGGTTGCCCTGCTTTTCGATCGGCACCCGGAACGCCGAGCGGAACTGGCTGGCGTCGCCAAGCAGACCCGGCACGGCGAAGTCACACAGCGCCCACAGCTCGTCGAGGTTGTTCTCGACCGGCGTGCCCGACAGCGCGATGCGGTACTGCGCATCGACGCCTTTGACGGCCTTGTGCGCGAGAGAGCGCGCGTTCTTGATGGTCTGGGCCTCGTCGAGGATGACCATATAGAACGCCTGCGACTCGAACACGT
>CAYSPB010000783.1:0-1634 GCA_964432695.1 uncultured Nannocystaceae bacterium | reverse complement strand
ATGCGCGTAGCCAAGGCTCGAAAGCCCGCGCGCAACGAAGGCATCGACGACGGCGGGGTCGGCATCGATTTCGTTGAGCAACACGATGTCGGCATTCAGCGTGCGCAGGACCGCCGCGACGGCGTCGACCTGCGGGTCGCCGGTGTCGATCGCCTCGCGCAGCGCTCCGGCCGGCTCGCGGTGTAGCGCCACGTTGTACGTCGCAACCCGCAGCACCGGTGGCGGTGTGGGCGGATCGGCTGGTGCGGACCCTGGCCCGCGGCACCCGGCGAGTGCGAGCATTCCCACGCTCCACGCGCGGGTCGTCATGCGCGAAGCTCGGCGGCTGCGCGCCAGGCCAGCCAAAGTGCGGCCCAGAGGATCGCGAGATCTGCGAGCCCGATGTGGGCGGGCCCCAGCGCGAACTCGCTGAAGCTGGTGCCAGGCCCGGTTAGGCGGGGCAGCGCGTGGATCGCCAGGCCTCCCCACAGCGTGCCGAGCGCAAGCGCGTCGCCGCGCGTGCGTCGGCTCCAGCGCAGGACCAAGATCCCGGTGACCGTCGCCACGGCAAGCAGTGCCAGCCCCCACACCGCGGCCGCGCCATCGGGCAGGGCCACGTCCATCGGCGTCATGCCCTCGCGAGCGGTCGGTTCGAGCGCGGCGCCGGGAAACAACGAAAGCGCGGAGCACGAGGAGGGCACCGTCCAAAGGCGCGTCGCGGCATCCTGGAGCGTCTTGGTGGGCTCGCAGGCGCCGGCACGCGCCAGCACCTTGACCCAGCTGTCGCAGACGCCGATCCACACGCCGAAGAGAAGCCCCGAAAGCAGAGCGCCCCCTCCCAACGGGGGATTGGCATCCGAATGCGACATCCTCGCGCCCCCACATCGTCCCAAAAAACGACGGTCGCCACCAGGGGCGAGGCCGATCCCACGGGGTCCGTGCGGAATGGGGACGGATCGGATGGACCCTGGTGTCCGTCGACGTTTCCGGTTTTCACGCGGTGCGGTAGCATCGGAGGCGTGACGGCCCAAGAGGGCGAAACCTCGCGGAAGAACGCCGGCGGCGACAAGGACGGCGCCAAGAGCAGCGACGCCCGCGCGTCGGGCAAGAAAGGGCGTGGCCGCGTCACGCCCTCTGATCCGGGCGACGACGCGAGCGCGTTGGGCATCTACTTCCGAGAGATGGCCGCGGTGTCGGTGATGACGCCGCAACAGGAGCGTGAGGCCGCGGGCCGCATCCTCGATGCGCGCACGCAGTACTGGCGAGCGCTCTTCTCCTATCCCCCATTCATCCCGGCGATCGTCGGGGTGATCAACGAGACGTTCAACGAGGACGACCGTCCCGCCGAACTGCTCGAGAGCATTCAGAAGACCTCGCGGAAGTACCGCGACCGCCAGACCCGCGCGAATGAAGACGCGTACGAGCTCGACTGCCAGAAGCTGTCGGGCGACATGGCACGGCTCGACACCGACGGCCTTGCGTGCGAGCCGGTGGTCGAAGATCTCGTCAAGATCGTCGACGGTCGGCGCGACGAGGTTCGGCTGCAGGTGACCCTGCCCCCGACGGGGAGCGCACCGTTCGCCAAGTACGTCGACCGGGTTCGGCTGGCGGGCGCGGAGCTGGAGGTGATCGATCGGGACGCGCCGTCGAACCCA
>CAYSPB010000782.1:0-1635 GCA_964432695.1 uncultured Nannocystaceae bacterium | reverse complement strand
GTCAGCCCGCACTTCGCGGCTTTCCCGAGCCTTCCCGGCCGCCAGCGCAGCCTCCCGCACCCGTCGTGCCGTCGCCGGCCTGGGGCCGCGCGGCGCTGCGGCGCGACAAGGTCTCCGCATGAGCCGCAGCGGTTGCAATGTCGCGTCTGCAATGGCATTTCGGCCTCCCGCGCCTGTGGCGCGGCTCAGGCTCGTTCATGGAACCGCTCGGCTTCGGCGCTCGTCTCTGGCTCTCGTTCATCCTCCCGTGGAAGGTCCTCTTCGACGGCGTGTTCGCGGCGAAGGTCGACGCCGCCGATGGGGACGCTGCGCCCGAGCCCGCGCTCGCCCCCGCCGTGCAGGTGGAGGAGCAAGCGGCCGAGCGCGACGAGTCTGCGGCGCTCCAGCTGCTGTCGATCCTCCAGCGCGAGGGTCGCTTCGTCGACTTCCTGCAAGAAGACCTCTCGGGGGCCTCCGATGCCGACATCGGGGCCGCCGCGCGCGTCGTCCACGAGGGCTGCCGCAAGGGGCTGAAGGACTACGTCGAGTTCGAGCCGATTCGCACCGAGGACGAAGGCGCCAAGGTCGAGCTGCCCGAGGGCTTCGACGCGGTCCGCAACCGGGTCACCGGCAATGTGTCGGGCGAGCCGCCGTACAGCGGCACGCTCGCGCACCACGGCTGGCAGGCGTCCCGGTTCTCGCTGCCCAGCCTCTCGGACGCGCACGATCCGATGGTCATCGCGCCGGCCGAGGTCGAGCTGTGAGCGAGCCGAAGTTCGCGGTTGGGATCGACCTGGGCACCACGCACTGCGCCCTGGCTCAGGCCCCCGTGGCGGAGCAAGGGGCCGCGTCGGCACCCACCGCGCTGGGCCTGCCGCAGGTCGTCGCGCCCGGTGAGGTGACCGCACGCCCGCTGCTGCCGTCTTTCTTGTTCTTTCCCGCGGCCGCGCAGTTCGCCAAGGACGCGCTGGGGCTGCCCTGGTACCCCAGCGCTCGCGACGTCGTCGGCGGGTTTGCGCGGTCTCAGGGCGCGACCACGCCCGGGCGGCTCGTGGCCTCGGCCAAGAGCTGGCTCTCGCACGCCGGCGTCGACCGCCGCGCCGAGATTCTGCCGGTCGACGCCCCCGACGACGTGCCGCGCGTGTCGCCGCTGCAGGCCTCGGCGCGCTACCTCGCGCACCTGCGGGCGGCGTGGGAAGAGACGCAGCCCGAGCATCCACTCGAAGAGCAAGACGTCGTACTCACGGTGCCGGCCTCGTTCGACGCCGTCGCGCGCGAGCTCACCGTCGAGGCTGCCGAGCTCGCTGGCTTCGATCCCGCCCCGGTGCTGCTCGAGGAGCCGCAGGCGGCGCTGTACGACTGGGTCGCGCAGCGTGGCGACGCGTGGCGCGACGACGTGTCCGTCGGAGACGTCATCCTCGTGGTCGACATCGGGGGCGGAACCACCGACTTCTCGCTGATCGAGGTCTGCGACGACGAGGGCAACCTCGGGCTCGAGCGCATCGCCGTGGGCGACCACATCCTGCTCGGCGGCGACAACATGGATCTCACGCTGGCCTACACGGTCAAAGCGCGGATGGAAGCCGAGGGCACCAAGCTCGACGACTGGCAGATGCGGGCGCTGACCCACGGCTGCCGCACGGCCAAGGAGGCGCT
>CAYSPB010000781.1:0-1647 GCA_964432695.1 uncultured Nannocystaceae bacterium | reverse complement strand
ACTCGCGTCATTGCAGTCGCGGCGTCGACCGGAGGTCCACCCGCGGTCCAGCAGGTGCTGTGCGCCCTGCCAGGCAAGCTGCCCGCGGCGATCCTGGTCGCACAGCACATGCCGGCCCGCTTCACCAAGGCGTTCGCCGATCGTTTGGATAGACTCGTCCCGCTGCGCGTCGTCGAAGCGGTCGACGGGCAGCGGGTTTGCGAGGGCGTCGTGTATATCGCGCCCGGCTCGGGCAACGTGGAAGTCACCAGCGGCCCCGACGGCGCCGCCGTAATTCGCGTCGTACCACCCGACCGCGAGGGCCGAAGTGGCCCGATCATCACGCCCTCTGGAGATCATCTGTTCACGTCGCTGTCCGCTCAGTTCGGTCCCGCGATGTGTGCCGTCGTGCTCACGGGGATGGGCTCCGATGGGCGACACGGGTGTCGGGTAGCCAAGGCCGGTGGTGCGCATGTGATCGCCGAAGACCCCGACGCCGCGGTGATGCCAGGCATGCCGTACGCCGTGATCGACGGCGGTTTGGCCGACCAGGTCTTGCCCGTCGAGGACATGGCGACCGCGCTTCTCGAGTTCTGCCGTCGTACCTGAGGCCGGCGGTCCGCTTCGGGTCACCCCGGCCGTTCGTTGCGGGACGGGTGGGGCAGGGCGATTGTGCTATCGTCGGGTCGTGAGCGGGGATGATGCTTCCGGAACCTCGTTGGAGGCGCGGACGCAGGCGTTTTTGGCGGAGTTCTTCAACCGCGGTCAGGAGCTCGTTCGAGACCTGATCGAAGAGAACGAAGCGCTCAAGAGTCGACTGAACGCGCTGGAGAGCGACCGTGACCCCACCGGCGACTTGGTGATGCGGCTGCGTAAGCAGATCGCGGACCTCGAGGCCGAGTGTGAGCAGATTCGGCGCATTGCCGGGTCGGTCGAGCGCGAGTCGGGCGGGTACCGCGAACGGCTCGAGGAACTCGAAACGGCGCACTATCACTTGGCTGCGCGGCAGGTCTCGGCCGAGCAGCTTCGCCGCTCGACCAGCGTGGACGAGGTCTTGCGGGCGACCACCGAGATCCTGCTCAACCTCGTCGGCATCGGCAACTTCACGATCTACGGGATCGATCAGAGTCGTAAGACCCTGTTCCCGCTGGCGGTCGAAGGGCGCGACGCGGATCCCAAACCGCCCGAGGTGGCCGTGGACGACGAGCACCCCGTGGCGGCCGGTGCTGCGGCGACCGAGGGCTGGCGCGTGGGGGCGCCGATGCTCTCGGGCGACGACACGCTCATGGTGCTGCCGCTGGTATGCGGCGGTCGAGCGGTGGCGGTGGCGCATTTGGTGCGCTTCCTGCCGCAAAAAAACGAATTTACCGATGACGACTTTGCCTTGCTCGAACTCATCTCCGAGGAGTCCGGTGCCGCCCTCGAAGCGGTCTGGATCCGCGCGCACGCTCGAGACGTCTCCTTCACCCGCCCGGCCGTGGAGGCGCTGCTGACATGAACGCGCCCCGTCAACTCAACGCTCTGGTGGTCGAAGACAGCCCGCCGATGCGCAAGATGATCGTGTTCGCGCTCTCCCGCGTTCGCGAGCTGAGCGTGGTCGAGGCTGACGACGGTGTCGATGCGGCCATAGGTGGCCATGGTTTCGTCGACCATCGCCTGCAAATCGCT
>CAYSPB010000780.1:0-1648 GCA_964432695.1 uncultured Nannocystaceae bacterium | reverse complement strand
GGCCCCTACTTCTACCTGCCCAAGCTGCAGCGCCACCTCGAGGCGCGGCTGTGGAACGACGTGTTCGTCCCCGCCCCGGACGCGCTCGGTGTCCCGCAGGGCAGCATTCGCGCCACCGTGCTCATCGAGACGCTCCCCGCCGCGTTCGAGATGGACGAGATCCTCTACGAGCTGCGGGACCACTCGGCGGGCCTCAACTGCGGTCGGTGGGACTACATCTTCTCGTACATCAAGACGCTGCAGAACCACGCCGACTACGTGCTCCCCGACCGCGGTGAGGTGGGCATGACGCAGCCGTTCATGGCCGCGTACTCGCAGCTGGTCATCAAGACCTGCCACAAGCGGGGTATTCATGCGATGGGCGGCATGGCGGCCCAGATTCCGATCAAGAACGACGACGCGGCCAACGACGCGGCGCTCGCCAAGGTCAAGGCCGACAAGCTTCGCGAGGTCGAGAACGGGCACGACGGGACGTGGGTCGCTCACCCCGCGCTCATTCCGGTCGCGCGCGAGGTGTTCGACGAGCACATGCCCAGCCGCAACCAGATCGACAAGTCTCGCGACGACGTCACTGCCGACGCCAAGGCGCTGGTCGCCGCACCCAAGGGCAACCGCACCGAAGCGGGCCTGCGACTCAACGTGCGCGTCGGCATCCAGTACCTCGAAGCCTGGCTGCGCGGGAACGGCTGCGTGCCCCTGTACAACCTCATGGAGGACGCGGCCACGGCCGAAATCTCCCGGGCCCAGGTGTGGCAGTGGATCAAGCACGGCGTCGACGTGGGCGGATCCCCCGTCACGCCGCAGCGACTCGCCGCGGTCATCGACGACGAAATGAAGACCATCCGCGGCGAGGTCGGCGACGCCCGCTTCGAGGGTGGTGCGTTCCCCCTGGCCCGTCAGCTGTTCGAGTCGATCTCGACCGCCGACAAACTCGAAGACTTCCTCACCCTGCCCGCCTACGAGCACATCGTCTCCACGCAGGCCTGATCACCCCACGCGATCCCCACCAAGTCCCTACCAAGCACAGAAGCGACGAACCGATGTCTTACACGACCAAGACCACCTCCGCCCTGACCTTCAACGACGAGCGCTGGAAGGGCATCGAGCGGCCCTACTCCGCTGAAGACGTGCAGCGACTGCGCGGCTCCGTGGTCGTCGAGCACACCCTCGCGCGCCTGGGCGCCGAGCGACTGTGGGAACTCCTGCACACCGAGGACTACGTCAACAGCCTCGGTGCGCTGTCGGGCGGCCAAGCGGTCCAGTCGGTCCGCGCAGGCCTCAAGGCCATCTACATGAGCGGCTGGCAGGTCGCGGCCGACGCCAACCAGGCGGGGCAGACCTACCCCGACCAGAGCCTCTACCCCTCGCACTCGGTGCCCGAGCTGGTGCGTCGCATCAACCGCGCACTTGTTCGCGCCGATCAAATCGAGAGCGCCGAAGGCAACACCACGCAGCACTGGCTCGCGCCGATCGTCGCCGACGCTGAGGCCGGCTTCGGTGGGCCGCTCAACGCCTACGAGCTGATGAAGTGGATGATCGAAGCGGGCGCCGCCGGCGTGCACTTCGAAGACCAGCTCAGCTCCGAGAAGAAGTGCGGTCACCTCGGCGGCACGGTGCTCGTCCCTCTGCAGCAGTTCGTCCAGCCGCT
>CAYSPB010000779.1:0-1680 GCA_964432695.1 uncultured Nannocystaceae bacterium | reverse complement strand
CAACCGCCTAGCATTCATGTCGATCGTTACCCTCGGGGCGTTCACCGCGCTGGGGGGCTGCGCGCAGGAGAACTACTACTGCGACTCGGACGGTTGCTACTACTGCGACGGAGTCGGGTGCCGCGACGTCGACCCGCCCGACCGCGAGGTCTGCCGGGGTGACTTCGAGTGCCCCGGGGACGAGGTCTGCACCGACCTCAGCTGCGTCACCGCCGGCTGTACGGCCGACGGGGACTGCGTGGAGGGCACCGTGTGCCGCGACGGCTTCTGCGTCGCGCCCACCGAGCCCACGCCGAACCCGACGCCGGGGAGCTGCTCGACCAACGACGACTGCGACGCAGACCTCGAGTGCCTCGACGGGAGCTGCGTGCCGCGCACGACGTCGCCCGCCTGCATGGCGGACACGGACTGCGGCACCGCGGAGGTCTGCCTCGATGGCGAGTGCCGCGCCGACGAGGACACCTGCCAGTTCAACACCGAGTGTGGCCCCGGCCGCATCTGCGTGAACGAGCGCTGCACCGAGGGCTGCGACGCGGACAACCCGTGCGCCCTGGGCCGCGAGTGCGTCGGAGGCTTCTGCATCGGCGAGCCGCCGACCGACGGCTGCACGGTGAACGCCGACTGCTCCGCCGGTCAGGTCTGCCTCGACGGCAAGTGCCTGGAGGAGTGCTCGACCGACGCCGAGTGCGGCGAGGGTCTGTACTGCAACGGCGGGCGCTGCGAGATCGACGACCGGCCCAACCCGTTCTGTGTCGACGACAGCGACTGCATGGAGGGCGCGGTCTGCCGCAACGGGGCGTGCCGCTCGCCGTGCACGATGCACGAGGAGTGCCCCCGCTTCGACGTCGCGCTGACCTTCTGCCTGGACATGGTCTGCGCCACCACCAACGAGGCCACCAGCGACTGCAGCGAAGAGAGCGACTGCATGTCCGGCCAGAGCTGCATCGACGGCGTCTGCCGCTGAACGCGGTCGGACTTCGACCGCCCCTCTCGCGCCTTCGGGTGAGAGGGGGGCTTTGCCTTTCCGGCCCCCCACCCCGGCCCTCCCCCCGGCGGGGGGAGGGAGTGATTCTCCGCCCGGCGGGGGGAGGGAGAAGTTGATAGAACTCGGGCGTGATCGACCCCGAGGCGCTGCGGCCGCACTACTCCTGGTTCCTGCGCGCCGAGCGTGTGCTGCTCACCGGACACAGCCACCAGGCGTGGCCGGACGTGGCGCGCGAGGGCGTGCTCGAGGCGTTCGACGATGCGTCGGCGCTCGTCGACGACAAGTGGGGCAAGGCACGCGAGGCGGCCGATGCGGTCCGGCGCGCGGTGGCGTCACACGTCGGCGCACAGCCCGAAGAGATCGCGCTGGCGCAGAACACCCACGAGCTGGTCACGCGCTGGCTGAGCGCGCTGGACCTTCGCGCCAAGCCGCACGTGGTCACGACGTCGGGCGAGTTCCATTCGCTGCACCGGCAGCTGTCGCGCCTGGCCGAGGAAGGGCTCGAGATCACCTGGGTCGCCCCGCAGCCCTACGAGACCCTGACCGTGCGGCTGGCCGAAGCGATCGGGCCGCGGACGGCGGGGGTCGCCTTCTCGACCGTGCTGTTCGAAACGTCGGCGATCGTGCCGGACGTCGAGGTCGCCACCGACGCGGCGCGCGAGGCGGGCGCAGAGGTCCTCCTCGACACCTACCAT
>CAYSPB010000778.1:0-1688 GCA_964432695.1 uncultured Nannocystaceae bacterium | reverse complement strand
CAGCAGCAGCGGCCCGCCCTCGTGCGCGCGGGCGGCCGCCACGGGAGCGTCGGTCAGCGGAAGCGGCAGCGGCAGCACGACCGAGCGAGACCGGATCGTGTCGACCCAGTTCGGCGGCACCGCGTCGGGCAGCCGGCGCAGCAGGTCGTCGGCAGCGTCGAGAAACGAGTCGCGATTGTGCGCCGAGTTGAACGCGCACCGATCGGCCGCGAGCGCCGAGACCAGCTGGGTGAACCCGAAGTGGTGGTCGCGCGGCTGGCCCGGGCCCTGGGTGGGAAACGCGAGCTGGTTCTCGTGAAAGTAGAGCACCCGCGGCACCGAGTTCAGCGCCGGCGCCAGTCCGATCAGCTCCGCCAGCGGCACGTACGAGGAGGCGAGGACGAGGTCGTGCCCCGCCGCGAGCGCCTCGGCGTGCGCGGTGGCGAAGTACGCGGCGCTGCCCCGCATTCGCCACTTCCAGTGCCGCCCGGGCAGCGTCAGCGGCGTCCAGTGTGCGTCCAGCGCCCCCATCAGCGTGCGCGTGAACGTGCGGTGCGAGCCCGCCTCGAACGGCTCCAGATACAGAATGCGCATCGTCGGTAACCGATGGTCCACGGCAGGAATACCCGAGATGAACCCAGCGGGGCCACCGCCCGCCGCGCCGAATCGGCCAAACCGGCCAAACCAGGCCGATCCGTGGCCAAGCGCCGCCCCGTACGTCACTCTGACCCTGCAAGGACGCCCATGACCGACCCCAAAGCCTCGACGTCCCTCGCCCAGTCCATCGCCCGCCGCGACTTCATTCGCAAGGCGGCCTCCGGCACCGTGATCGCGGCGTTCGGGGGAGGACTCTACACGCTCAGCGATCACCTCACCTCCGAGGCCAAGGCCCAGACCCGCGCCGACGGCCGCGCGCGTGTCCCCCCGGGGCAGCGCGTCATCTCGGCGCTCAAGCCCATGGGTGGACAGCCCGGCGACCCCTCGCGCGGCAACGTGAAGATCAAGATCCACGGCGAGGTCGACAACCCGTTCGAGGTCGACTTCCGCGAGCTGCTCGCGATGGACGTGGTCGACACGCGCGCCGACGTTCACTGCGTCACCGGCTGGACCATGCTCGACGCTCGCTGGAAGGGCGTGCGCGTGAAGGACCTCGCCGAAAAGGCCGGCCTCAAGAAGACCGCCCGGCATGTCATCTTCGAAGCGGCCCACGGATACACCGCGAACGTCCGGCTCGACGAAGGTCTCGCCGACAACGTGCTCGTCACCTGGGAGCACGACGGCCGCCCACTGCGTCGGCCACACGGCGCCCCGGTGCGAGCGCTGGTGCCCGACCTGTACTTCTGGAAGAGCTCCAAGTGGCTGACCGGCATTCGCTTCACGCGACGCGACCAGCCCGGCTACTGGGAGACCCGCGGCTACAACAACCACGCCGACCCGTGGAAGGAAGAGCGCTATGCCTGAGGCGGCGCCCTCCGACCCACCAACGAAGTCTGCAAAGCGAAAGAAGAAGTTCAAGTGGCGCCCTTGGATGCGGGCGCTGCACCGCGACCTGGGCTACCTCGCCGTCGGGCTGACCTTCGTTTACGCGCTCAGCGGACTCGCGGTGAACCACATCGCCGACTGGGATCCGACCTTCCCGAACTTCGAGCGCGAGGTCGTGGTTGAAGCACCGCTCCCCGAGGGCGACGAGCAAGCCGCAGCCGCCATCG
>CAYSPB010000777.1:0-1689 GCA_964432695.1 uncultured Nannocystaceae bacterium | reverse complement strand
ATGCCTCGGGCCGCCCGCGCCCGCGACCGGAGCGGACCGCCAGCGTGCAGGTTCCGGCGATGGAAGGCGCCCGCGGCCAGGTCTCGCTGCGCCCCGGAACGACCTCGGCGACGGCGCCCGCCCGTACGGAGGCACCCGTGCTCGTCGCCTACCAGGGCGCCACGAAGGCCGCGGTTGCAGACGCGGTGGCCGCCGACCGACGGACACCGATCGGCGACCTGTCTTCGCTGGGCGTGCGCGTCGTCCTGGTCGCCGAGTCCGAGACGCAGCTGCAGGTCCGCCGCACCAAGGCGCAGGCGCATCTGCAGACCGGCACGCCACCGGGGGCGGGGGTCCACGTGCGCGACGAGACCGTCGCGGGTGAGGTTGGCTTCGTCTTCACCTCCGCGGGCTCGGCGTACGCCGGCGCCGGCCTTCCGCTGCTGCACGACCTTCCCGAGCTCGGCGATGCGGTCTCCACCCGGTTCCGAGCGCTCGACGAGGCGCTGTCGTGGACCGAGGGTCCGGCCGAGGCGGAGCAGCGGCTGTGGTCGGCTTCGGCCGTGTGCCAGCTGCACGCCGAGCTGTCGATGCGCGTTCTGGGGCTGAAGCCGCAGGCCGCGATCGGCTACAGCTCGGGGGAGAGCAACAGCTTGTTCGCCCTGGGCGCGTGGCGAGACGTCGACGCGATGCGCGACGCGGCGCGAGCCTCCGCGCTGTTCACTCGCAACCTCGCCGGCGGGTTCGAAACCGTCAAGGCGCAGTGGGGCCCCGAGGCGGACTGGCAGATGTGGTCGGTGCTCGCGCCTCGGGCCGAGGTCGAGGCACTCGTCGCCGCGACCGATCGGGTCGAGCTGGCGATCGTCCACTCGGATGCCGACGTCGTCATCGGAGGCGACGCCGCCGCGATCGCGCCGATCGTCGAGTCCGTGGGGCGCAGCCGCTGCGCGCCGCTGGCCTACAACATGTGCGTGCACGTGCCGCAGCTGCGGCCCGACGCCGAAGCCTGGCTGCGGCTGCATCGCCGCACGGTGCACGCCGTCCCGGGCGTGCGGTTCTACTCGGGCGGGCGCCCCGACCCGTACACCCCGGCGACCGAAGCCTGCGCGCAGACGATCTTGGGGCAGGCCGAGCGCTGCCTCGAGGTGCCGCCGATGATCGAGCGCGCGTGGGCCGATGGCGTCCGCGTGTTCGTCGAACACGGGCCCGGTCGCTCCTGTACCCGCTGGATCACCGACATCCTCGGTCCCGCGCGGCTGCGCGAGGCCGTGGTCGTTGCGCTCGACAAGCCCGGGCAGGGGGCCATTGCCGCGCTCGATGCCGCCGCCGCGCTCGTGGCCGCAGGCGTGCCCGTTCAGGTGGACGCGCTGCTCACCCGCCTCGCGCCGCCGAAGACCGTGGCGCCCACGCGGCCAGGCATTCCCGTTCCGCTTCATCTTCCGGCCGTGCGCGCGCGCAGGGCCCCGGCTTCCACGACGGAGCTTCTCGACATGAAACCCGCCCCCGCGCTTCCGCCCGTTCTCGGTCCTGACTTCGTCGTCGCAACCCACACCTCGCGTTCGGCCGAACCGGCGCCGCCCCCCGCGGTCGCGCCCATCAAGCCCGCGGCGCCCATCGTGCCCGCCCCGGTGCCCGCGGCTGCTGTGCTGTCGTCGACGCCGACGCGTGTATCGAGCCCACCGCCGACACCGGCCCCAATCGTGGTGCCTA
>CAYSPB010000776.1:0-1689 GCA_964432695.1 uncultured Nannocystaceae bacterium | reverse complement strand
CCTGGAGACGTTCGCGCGGCACGCGGCGCTCGATCTCTTCGATCTGCGAGAGGTACAGGCCCGAGTGGATCGCTTCGGGTGTCTCCTGCAAGAAGCGGTCGATGGGAGCGGTGACCTTCTCACGCATCCGGTGGGCGTAGAAGGAGTAAACCCGGTCGACCGGGTTGCGGAGGATGTAGAGCAGCTTGACGTCGGGAGTCGTCTCGACGATGCGGTCGATCGTCCCCTCGAAGGTCGGCCAGCGGCTGTAAGTGGTCGACGCCTCGCCACACCGTTGCTCGTCGCCCGCTTGTTCAAACAGCGAGGCGTACCACGCCAACCCGCGCTGGTAGACCTCTGGCTTGCTGAAGAAGCTCATCTCCTTCGGCGTCGACATGAACACGGCCGGGTGACGCTGCAGGTGCTGGTACAGCGTGGTCGTGCCGCTCTTCGCGGCGCCGACGATCATGAAGTCGGGCAGACGCAGGCCGTCGGCGGTGCGCGTGGGGCGGTACGTGTCTTGGGCGGTGGCGGCGGTCATGGCGTCTGCGACCTCCGTCGGGAGTCCAGCACGACCCGCAGCATGGCCCGCAGGTTGGGCCAGCAGCTCAGCGCCCAGCCGATGAAGGCGACCGCCGCAACCGCGGCGATCAGCGGCGAACCGGCCTGGAGCGTCGGCCGCGCGTAGTTCGCCAACAGGGCGACGGCCCCCACCGCGATCGTCACGCCCAGCACGCAGCGCAGGCTCTCGTCGACCGGCGCGTTATGCCGCAGCTTCAGCAAGGCCAGCGACACGCCGTATGCCGTCAGCTCGCCGGCGAAGCCGCAGATCGCCGCCCACGCCACATCGAAGCCGCTGATCAGCAGCCCCGCGGCGGCGGCGAAGCCGGCTAGGCGGGCCACGTTGGAGTAGAGCGGGATCCGCGTGTCGCCCAACGCGATCGCCATCATCGAGGGCGTGCAACGCACGACCCGCGCGGCGCACATTAGGCCGATCCAGGGGATCACTTGCTGGGTGATCAGGTACTTCTCGCCGTACAGCGTGCCGACCAGCCAACTCCCCGCCGTGAGGAAGACGATCGCCATCAGCCCGGCGGCCAAGCAGACCAGCTGCGACGACGAGGCGGCCGCCTTGCGGAACTCGACGGCGTCTTCCCGCGTGCGTGAGAAGACGGGCAGAGCGACCGAGCCGTGCAACCGCGCGAGCATCATCGCCGGCATGAAGCCGATCGTGAGCGCCACGGAGTAGGCGCCGAGCGTCGCCAGGTCGAAGCACGACGCGACCAGCACCCGCTCGCCGTGCAGGATGAAGAACAGGATCAAGCTGTTGCCGATCAGGGGCCAGCCGAAGTTGATGAAACGCCGCAGCGGGCTCCGGTCGAGCCGCAAGGCGTAGGGTCGTGTCGCGACAAGGTGCGACAGGATCACCCGGCCGACGACCGAGACGAGCGTCACCACGAGGAACGCCCGGTAGTCGCCCAGCCAGATCGCCGCCAGCGGCGCGATCGCCAGGCTGACGAGCACCGGCGCCGCTTCGACCACGGCGAGCCGGCCCAGCCGCAGATCGCGTTGGAACCGGCAGTAATCCAGGTGTTCGAAGCCCTTCAGCAGCGGCGCCAAGGCGAGCAGTCGGAAGGCGTCGGTCGCTTCGGGGACGCCCAACCCGCTGGCGATCCACGGCGCGCACGCCAGGATCACCCCGCCCATGAG
>CAYSPB010000775.1:0-1693 GCA_964432695.1 uncultured Nannocystaceae bacterium | reverse complement strand
GCTGCGGATCACCCAGCTCACCAACTTCCAGACCCGCGACTTCGAGGCGGGCCTCGCCAAGGCCGCGGCGGCCGGCTCCGTGTTCGGGCAGTCGCTCGACGACGTGCTCATCACCATGGGCCTGCTGCGGAACCGGAACATCGACGCGTCGTCGTCTTCGACGGCGTTCCGTGAGGCGGTGCGTCGCCTCGGCTCCGACAGCCGGGCGCAGCAGGCCATCCTCGGCGCGGGCGTCCAGGTCTTCGATCAGCAGAGCGGCAGCATGCGCTCCGTCGTCGACATCATGGTCGACTTTGCCGACGCGACCCGCGGCATGACCGAGGAGGAGCGCAACCGACGGGTGGCGACGGCCTTTGGCGCACGCGGCCTCCTCGCCTTCAACGCCATCCTCAACGCCTCGTTCACGACGATGCGCGACGGCCGGCAGGTCACGCTGCAAGGCGCCGAGGCCATCGAGGCGCTGCGCCGCGAGATGTCGGACGCGGAGGGCACGGCGCAGGGCTTCCGCGACCAGCTGCTCGACACCTTCGAAGGGCAGAAGACCCTGCTGCGCGGCACGCTGCAGACCTTCGCGGTCGTGCTCGGCGAGCCCTTCGCGGCGGTGTTCAAGCCCATCGTGCGCGCGGTCGTCGAGGCGCTCAACGCGGTCCTGCGTGCCTTCCAGGCGATCCCGGCGCCGATCAAGAAGATCTTCGCGGGCCTGGTGGTCGGCGCCGGCGCCTTCCTCACGCTGGTCGGCGGGGTCATCGCGGCGAAGGCCGCCATCGCGCTCCTCACCATCGGCTTCAAGGCGCTCGGCATCACGCTCGGCGGTGTGCTGGCGACGCTGCTGCCGGCCATCCGGATCCTTGCCGTCCTCGGGACGCTCGTCGCCGGCTTCGTGGTCGCGTTCCGCCGCAACCTTGGGGGCGTCGGCGACTTCGTGCGGCGCACCTGGGGGCGGGTCCGGCTCTTCTTCCAGGGGCTCACCCAGCTCTTCGAGCAGGGCGGCTTCAGCGGCGCCGTCCGCGAGGAGCTCAACCGCGCCGAGAACCTCGGCCTCAAGCGCTTCCTCATCTCGGTGTGGCAGGTCGTCTACCGCATCCAGCAGATCTGGGAGGGCTTCAAGGACGGCTTCACCCGCACCATCGAGGAGGCGCGCCCGGTCTTCGAGGACCTCGTCGACGCCTTCTCGGTGCTCCAAGAGGAGATCGCCGGGCTCTTCGGCGAGTTCGCCGGCGGCGCGGCCTCGCTGCCGTCGTCGGAGTTCCGCAGCTTCGGGGCCGTGGTGGGCTCGGCCATCGCGTCGATCGTGAAGTGGTTCGTGAAGCTGTGGGCGATCAGCGTCCGGATCACCGGCGGCATCATCGGCGGCTTCCGCTCGATGCTCGAGTACATCCGCCCGGCCTTCCAGGTCCTCGGCGACGCCATCGGCCGGCTGCGCGAGGCGTGGCAGCGGCTCACGGGCACCACGGACGAGGGCACCGGGGCCGTCGGCGAGTCCACGAGCGCCTGGCGCTCGCTCGGGGAGTTCCTCGGCCAGGTGTTCGGCGCGGTGGTCACGGTCATCACCCTGGCGCTGTCGACCCTCATCGACGTGCTCGCCGTGGTCATCGACGTGGTGCGGGTCGTGAAGGACGCCTTCGTCACCGCGGGCACGTGGATCGGCGAGACTGCGGCCGCCATCTACCTCTGGTTCACGGAGACGCTGCCG
>CAYSPB010000774.1:0-1696 GCA_964432695.1 uncultured Nannocystaceae bacterium | reverse complement strand
ATGCTTCGAGGCGTACCACCAGCAGCAGGTCCAGTTGTTGGCGGGTCTGCCTCTCAGGGCGGGGACCGCGAAGGCGTCGATGCGCAGCTACTACGAGTTCCTCCGCGACAATCCGCAGGTGCTTCGGCTGATGTGGTGGATGCTGCTCGACGGAGACGACGACCGCTCGAACGAGCTGGTGGCCGAGCTCGGTGACCTCGGAGTTCAACAGATTCAGGGTCTGCAGGATCAGGGCGTCATTCGAAGCGACCTGAAGCCCGAGTCGATTCTCTCGGGTTTCCTGGGCCTCATCCACGCTGCGTTCACCGAGGGCTGGATGATCGAGCGACGGAACATCACGCCCGATGGCTACGTCGACGAGGCGTGGGAAATGTTCGCCTCCGCCGTGTTCGTCGACCGTCGCTAGAGAAACTCGCGGGCCACCATCGCGTGGCGGAGGATCGTCCGGTACTCGGCGGGTCCGATCGACAGGCTCTTGGCGATGCGGATGAGGAGCACGTCTTCTTCGTCGACGATGGCACCGTCGGCGCTCGCGACCGCGAAGGCAACCTTCAGGACCTCGCTCTTTTGCTGCTCGCCGAGGGTCGCGGCGTGCTCGGCCAGCAGGTCGTGCAGTCGCACGCCGGTGGAGATTTGCTCGTGGACGCGGCTGCGAACCGTCTGTGCATCGAGGTCTCGCCCGAAGCGACGCTTCATGATCCACTGGATCCGGACCACCTCGTCCTCGTCCACGTGACCGTCGACTCGGGTCATCAGGACCATCGCCCGACGCAGCAGCGTCGCAAACGCGTCATCGTCCAACACCACCATCACCGTATCAGTCCTTGTCAGCTGCGATCTCGCTGCTACGCTGCCCGGCTGTCAGAGGACGCCATGGACGACCTGCACATCCAGACCGACACGAACGCACTGGTGATCCCAGCGCGTGACCTGTCGTGGACGGCCGCCCGCGCTTCGGGCCCCGGGGGGCAGAACGTCAATCGGGTCGCGTCCAAGGTCGATCTGCGCTTCGATTTGCCCGCCAATCGCTCGCTCCGGGCCGATTTACGCGCGCGCATGCGAGAGCGTTACGCGACCCGTCTCGACGCCGATGGCCGTCTCGTCGTCGTCAGCCAATCCGCGCGTACCCAGGCCGGCAACCTCTCCCTTGCGCGCGAGCGGCTCGCCGCACTCGTGGCTGCAGCCGCTCACGTGCCCAAGGCTCGCCGCGCCACCAAGCCGACCCGCGGCTCCATCCGGCGCCGTCTCGACGCAAAGAAATGCGTCGGCCAGAAGAAGTCCGGCCGCGGCCGCCGCTGGCGGTCGGACGACTAGCGTTTCCGCGACAGCGAGGCCACGCGACACGCACGGCCGAACGGAGCTCGAGCGCGCGTCGCGAGGACCCACGCGCCATCTCGTTTGGCCTTGGCCCCGCTGGCGGTGTCGAGGGAACTTCCAGTACGCGCACTACAGCTGCGCTTCTGCGCCTACCCAGCAGGGCCAGTTCATGGCGCGAGCAACCACGCAGGGCTTCTGACCTGCGCTCTAGAATCGGATCGCGAGGCCTGAGGCGGTTGGTTCGACTGCAACCTTCGGCGCCAGCTTGTCGTTCTCGTCCGGCGCCTTGTCGTCGCCGGTGGCGTCAGGGGCTGCTCCGCCCAATGCTCGCTTCTCGAGCACGCCGCCGCCGATGCGCAGACCGATGCCGATGGGCAAG
>CAYSPB010000773.1:0-1697 GCA_964432695.1 uncultured Nannocystaceae bacterium | reverse complement strand
GTCATCTGCTGGAGCCGGAGCAAACGGGAGCCCGACCACGCTCGCATCTCCTGCACGACCGACATGGCCACGCTGCGCACGACGGAGCTGGTGTTTCTCGCCGTGCCCTCGCCGCACGTCAGCGCGCTGTCCGAAGAACTCGGCAAGCACCTCGACGGGGGACATCTGGTCGTGCACGTCAGTCGAGGTTTGGTCGGCAACGACATCCGGACGCTGACCGAGGTCGTCCGGGAGGCCACGCCGGTGCGTCGTGTCGGGGCGCTGGCGGGACCGCTCGTCGCGCGCGGCCTGGCCGAAGGCGAGCCAGGAGGCGCCATCGTCGGCACACTCTTCCCCGAAGTCGCCGATGCGGTCCGGGACGCGCTTGGGGGCCCGAAGCTGCGCATGTACTCGACCGACGACGTCGTCGGCGTCGAGATCGCCTCCGCCTTCGTCAGCCTGATCACCCTCGCGATGGGCTATGCGAAGTCCGTGGGCTTCGGCCCCGGTACGCTCGCGATGCTGGCCACGCGCGGCATGGCCGAAGCCACCCGGGTGGGCATTGCCCGCGGCGGCGCGGCACGGACCTTTGCCGGCCTGGCAGGCTTTGGAGACCTGCTCGCGGCGATGGCCGACGACGGCCGCCCCGAGCTCGCGCTGGGTCGCGCGCTGGCGGAAGGCGAACCGCTCGACGCCGCTGCCCAGCGGCTGGGTGCCTACGTCGAGGGCGTTCGCATCGCCGAGCAGGTTCGGGCCTACGGCGAACGCGCCCGGGTCGAAACGCCGATCGCCGCGGCGATGGCCAAGTTGGTCTCGGGTGAGGTGGGGCGCGAAGAGGCCGTTGCCGCTTTGATGCGTCGTCCTGCCGGCGGCGAATGAACGACGACGCCCCGGCCCGCGCGAAGCGGCCGGGGCGTGATGAGGGCGCCTGCGATCGCGTCAGCGGATGAAGACGCTGCCGCTGAGCCAGGGGAACCAGCCCTCGCTCTGTGAACCCTCTTCGCCCCACCCGATCCGGAAACCGTCCGTCGCTACGACGCTGAAGATCGTGTCGTTGGCGGGGAACGGAACGATGGCGGCGGTGGTATCGACGTTGACCCCCTGCGCGGCGAAGCTCGTCACCGGACCCTCGGCGTCGGCGGAGCCGAACGAGATGTCGCCGTGCGTGCTGCCGTTGCCCAGGTCCCAATCGGTCTGCACGAAGTTGTTGCCGTCGATGTCCGAGGTGTTGCCAGCCCCAGAACCGAACGCCTGCGCTTCGTAGCCCGAGAGGTAGAACGCCTCGAACGTGGGCGCGAACGTGAAGGTGTAGTGGTACGTGTGCTCTTCGTTGCCGGCGTCTTGTGTGAACGGTCGGCACTCGGCGTCGACGCCTTCGGTCGACGCCGCATCGACGGCGACCACGGTCCCGGTGAGGGACTGGGCGATGCAGGGCGTAATCTCGGTCCAGCCGCCACCATCGGTCGTCATGTCGCAGTTGGTGGTGAAGGGCGCCACGCCGCCGGGGCCGTCGGGGTCGATCTCGTAGGCACCGTCGGCAGCGGCCGGGTCGGCGGTGAGAATCGCCAAGCACGAAGCCGGTATCGGCTCGCACGTGTCGACCTCACAGTTGCCGGATACGCAGTCGTCGTCGTCCTCGCAGCCCTCACCGTTGTCGCAGAGGCCGCACGAACCTCCGCAGTCGACGTCGGTCTCGTCGCCGTTTTGGACCATGTCGT
>CAYSPB010000772.1:0-1700 GCA_964432695.1 uncultured Nannocystaceae bacterium | reverse complement strand
ACGCCCAGACGTGGAACGCATACAGCTACGTCCTGAACAACCCGCTGCGCTACGTCGACCCGAGCGGGTTCTCTGCGGCCCCGCCGATCTTGGGTCCGGTCGGATGTGAGCCACTCGAAGCATGTCTGCCGCCCGGTGGCGGTGGTGATGGCACCACAACGACCGGAGGTGGCTCGACCGGAGGTGGCTCGACCGGAGGTGGCTCGACCGGAGATGGCTCCCGCGGTAGCGTGCCGCAGAGTGTGCCGGGTCAGAGCGGCGTGCCCAGTGGAAACACCGACTCCCATGCGGCTCATAACGCTGGCGGTGGCGGCGGAAAATCCGAGGCTGGTGGAAACAAATCGAAGAGCAACGGTCGCGGCCAGGCAACCCCGCCACAACGCGACTTCGACGGCCTTTGGGAAGGCCCCGAGGGCCGCACGGATATCCCATTCTTCCTGGACCAAGAGTTCTGGGAGGAAGTGAAGCGTCGGCTTACAGATCCCACAACCTTGGAAGTAATAGGAGATCTGGCGCAGTACGTATCGGAGCTAGAGTACGAAGACGTCGCAGGAGCAGGGCACTTGGTGCTTGATGGCCTCGGTGCAGCCCCACACCCTGCGTCCATGATTGCTGACGCTGCGAACGGGGTTTGGTACGCGGGCGAAGGGGACTGGTTCTCGGCGAGTGCGTCTTTTGGAGCGATATTCGTTGTTGGGGGCGTCGGTCTTGTCGCAAAGGGGGGAGCCAAGGTCGTAAAGGGAGCTGGGCAGGGCTACCGTTCGTTCAGGGCGCTCAAGAGGGCCCTCGGCCCGGCCGGGCCGGGCAAGGCGTGGCACCACATCGTTGAGCAGACGCCGGCGAACGTTGCCAAATTCGGTGCTGAGGCCATCCACAACACTGCTAACATCGTTAAGGTGCCCCACGGCAAGGGCAGCGTCCACGCTAAGATTAGTGGTTACTACTCGTCCAAGCAGCCATTCACGGACGGTCAGACCGTACGCCAGTGGCTAAGCGGAAAGTCGTTTGATGAGCAGGCTGCATTCGGACGGAAAGTCCTTAAAATGTTCGGAGGTTCACCATGAGTAAATCCATCAGCGAACTCGTCACCGAGTACCGCCAGAATGCGCTGCAACACGGCGCTGCAACAGCGACTGGCGACCACAAGAGCGCGAATGAGCACCACGATGGCCTGATGGCTGCCGTCCGTCGGCTTCGTGAGAAGGGGACGCAAGGAAGCCAGGCTCTCCTGCCGCTACTCGACGACCAGAATCAATCAGTGCGTTGCTGGGCAGCGACTCACTGCTTAGATTTCGCCGAGGGCCGGGCGCGTCGCACTTTGGTGGATTTGGCTGCCGAGTCCGGCATCGTCGGCTTTACTGCTGAGACGGTTCTATCCGAGTGGGACAAAGGGACATTGAGCATTCCGTAGCGGGTCGCTGTTGCGACCCGAGACCCACTCCTGGACCTCGTCGACGTAGCCGGCGAGGTCTTCCCGAGAGACCTTCTCAAAGAGCCTGTCGCGGACGTCGGTGTCGGGGACAGAGTCATCGAGAAGGACCGCTCCGACCTTTCGGAGCGCCGACATCGACTTGCTGATCAGCTTGCGCTGTTGCAGAAGGCGCTCGTCCAGTCGCTTCTGCGCCTGGGCGAGAGCGCGAGTCATTGCGGATTCAATCGGTCAGCGCGACAGCCGTCGAAGACAGGGAGAGTCGAAGACA
>CAYSPB010000771.1:0-1703 GCA_964432695.1 uncultured Nannocystaceae bacterium | reverse complement strand
GAGCCCTTGTCGGTCCGCGAGTACACCTCGAGCGCGCGCTGCAGCGACTCGAGCATCGTACTCTTGGCGCTGCCGTTGGGCCCGTGCAGCAGCAGCATCTTGTTGACGCGACCGAGCCGCACGAAGCCTTCAACGGCCTCATACAACTCGTTTTGCGCCTCTTCTTGGCCAACAAGGCGATGCCAGCCGTCGAACTCGGTGTCGAACAGGCGCCAGCGAGAAATCTGGCCGCTAGGCGTTCGAACGTCGCGACGCCCGAAGTGCAAGAACGCGTCGCGCACGTACTGCGCCGCGCTCCGTGCATGCACGGTCGGCTCTTGGCAGAGCAGCTCGAACCATTCGTCGAAGCTGAGAACTCTGCGGGTGGATTCGAACTCGTCGGCGATCGCCCCTGCCAGGCGATCGAGCCGCTGATGCGCGCCGTCGGTGTCTCCCACGTCGCCTCGGAGTGTACCGCCGCGGGCCTACCCGCGACGGAGTTTGTACGACCCTATTTGACCGCGACCTTGAACTCGATGTCTTCGGTGACCGGCGAGCAGGCCTCGTCCTGACACACCGCGAACTTGAACTTGCCGCTGAAGCTCTGGTCACCAGCGGCGCTGGGCGTGAAGGCCACGTCAAACTGACAGGCCTTCTCGTCGAGCTGCGCGTCCCCCTTCTTGAGGTCGGCCTTCGTCAGCGCCACGCCATCGGGCGCGCTGACCTTGAGCGACGTCGGGAAGTCGAGGTTCATGTGCCACGGCTCCTTGGGCACGACACGAACCGTGACCTTGCTCTCCTGCCCCGCTTGGGCTTCGGGCGTCTCGATCTTGAGCTCGTAGCGGTCGTCGCCCGAAGGTGCCGCGCCATCGACCACCTTCACGTTCTTGTCGGCCGCAGGCGCGCCTTCGGCGGCTTCGGGCTTGGCGTCGGTTTTCGCCGACGCCTTGTCGTCGGGCTTGGCAGGCGCGGTGGTCTCGGTCTTGGTCTCGCTCGAGCTGCACGCCGCCAGCGAAAGGGTCGTGAGCATCAGGGCGGTGGAACGAAGCATGCTGCGCATCGAAATTCTCTCTGTGTGGGGGCTGAAAAGCCGCGTCGACGGTATGCGGCGGCTCTGACGGCTGTCAAACCGACCCCGGCGCCCGATGGTTACGCACGCACCGCCCACCTCGATCGGTCCTGGACCTGCGCCATACGCGCACTACCGACGGTCGAGCCGCATTTGCACGTCCCGCGTCACGTGGCCCCGCAAGACGTCGCTGCTCATCTCGTCCGGCGCCATGGCCTCCTCGTCCTCCTCGGGCGGCCAGGCCGTCAGCACGACGTCACCTTCAGGGAGCCCATCGAACCGGAATCGGCCTCGACGCCCGACCCGCACCCGCGCCAGCGATGTGTCCTCGCCGGGCAGGGACACCTCGACTGTCGCGCCGACGACGGGATCCCCTCGGTAGTCCGTGACCGAACCGGTCAGGCTGCCGCCTTCGGCGAGCTCGACGAACACCTCCCCGCCCGCATCCTTCGCTCGTCGCAGGGTCGTGGAAACCGACGGCGCCCCAGCGGCCGACACCGTCACGGCAACCTTGTCGCGCGCCAGCCCGCGCAGCACCGCATCGCCGCGCCCGTCGCTCACCGCATCGGCGCCCCCGCCCCGCACGCGCGCGCCCTCGAGCGGTTCGAGCGTCCCTCGCCACCGCACCACGACCGTGGTGGCCCAGCCTTCGACC
>CAYSPB010000770.1:0-1707 GCA_964432695.1 uncultured Nannocystaceae bacterium | reverse complement strand
CTAGCAGCCCGTTGAAGTACGGGCCTGGTGGCCCAGCGCGCGGGGCGTGATCGCGGAGGGCGAATGCCATCCGTCGCCGTGGAGCGCCTTCGCGGACGCGTTCGCCCATGAGCGCGCCCAGAGAACCAGGGTGCGCAGGAGTGCGAGAATCGCCTTCAGGCGGTTCACCGCCTCCCGCGGCGTCCCCACCCCGAACAGCGTACGCATGAGGAGGCCGAGATTGAAGGCGGCGGCCTGGACGAGGTAGCGCTTGCGGACGTTCTCTTCTCCGCGGAGTCGGACGCGTCGATGTTGGCCGGTTTCGCAGACGTGAGCGAAGGAGCGCTCGATGAGCTCGCCGCGTTTTCGTTGCAGCGCCTTGCCCTTGGCGCGCTTCATTCGCGCGCGGTTGCGGTAGACCGCCTCGGCGGTCTTGCGCCCACCGTGCCGCTCCCACCGACGCTTGCCGTGCTGGATGCGCTCGGGGATGTACGTGCGGACTCCGTCCTCGTCGAGCTCACGAATCGTTGACGCCTTGTGGTAGCCCTTGTCGCCCGTGACCTCCTCGATGTGACGGCCGCTGCCGGGGGCGTCATCGTCGTCGTCACGTTCGTCGTCATCGTCGTCATTGACGCGGTCGAGGTTCTGCTCGGCCTGCTCGAGGCTGCTCTTCAGGGAGGTCGCATCGCTGGTCGTCGCTGCCATGACGTCGGCAGCCAGCAGCGCGCCGCTCTCCATGTCGACGACGTGCTCGGCCTTGTATCCCAGGCGGGTGCGACCGTCCTTGAGCCGAACGATCTCGGCGTCCGGGTCGATCGGGCTCTCCCACTCCTCGTTGGAGGCCTTCTTGCCCTTGCGCTTACGGTCCAGCCGGCGAAGGTCTTCGTCGGTCGGCTGCTCGATCCCCGCTTCCTTGGCGAGCTTGCGAAGGTAGCCCTTGTAGCCCTCGCCACTGCCCTTGCGGACGATCGTCTTCATCGAGGCATCGGCGCGCAGGTACGTCGCGTCGACTCCGGCCACCTTCCCCTGCGTCAGCCCCTTCTCGTTGAGAATGCGCATCACGAACCGGAACACCTCGACGTACGTGCTCGCCGGCAAGCGCGAGCGCATGCGCGACAGCGTCGAGTGGTCCGGAGTCGGCTCGTGCGGCTCGTAGCCGAGGAAGCGCTTGAGCGACAGCGAGTCGTCGCAGCGCCAGCAAATGCCGCGCTCGGACTCGATGCCCTCGAAGTAGCCCAGCAGCAGCATCCGGAAGTAGACGCCCGGTGGGATCGACGGGCGTCCGCCACGGCTACTCGGCTCGAACGCCAGCTCGCACAGGCTCTCGACGTGCGCGTCGAAGCCCGCCTCGTCGAGCAGCTCGTTCAGCGCGTCGTAGAACCGGTGACGCGGACCCGACGGCATCCGCTCGGCCTCCACGAACAGCGACTTCTGCTTCGCCTTGCGGCGTCCCATCGCCATGCGCCGACCCTATCCGTCCGCGATCCACATGTCGATCCCCTCCGCACCCGAGGCGTACGCCCGACTCTTTTGCGTCGACCGATCGTGCCCGTCCTCGTCCTCGTGCACGTGTACGTGCACGTCCACGAGGACGACCACGATCACGAGCCGCTGTGGCTGCCACCCCCGGCGCCGGTCCCTCGACTGGGTCGCAGCGAGTAGATCAACGGGCTGCTAGTGTCCTGAGTCCGCGACGTCGATCGTATCTGCGTCGTTGGCGTACAGGTC
>CAYSPB010000769.1:0-1724 GCA_964432695.1 uncultured Nannocystaceae bacterium | reverse complement strand
AGCTCGCGAACGCGTCGCCGTGCGCGCAGTTCCTGGGCCTGGTCGGCTCGATCCGCGCGGGCGAGTTCCAGCCACGCTTCGGCGAGTTCGGCCTCGCGCGGGCTGTCGGATACGACGTGATCGCGGGCACGTTCCAACCAGCGAAGGGCTTGGCGGACGTCGCCGCGAAGTCGGTGTAGGCGTGCGAGCTCGAGCGTGAGCTCGCCGCGGACCGCGGCGCTCGGCGTGTGTGCGAGCTGGCTCTCCCGCGCGTGAAGCTGGGTGTCGACGTCGCCTTCGCGGGCGGCGGCTTCGGCGAGACGCTGCCAGATTTCGGGGTCCTCGGGGTCGGCTCGTACGGCGCGGCGCAGCGTCTCAGTCGCGCGAGCCCCGTCGCCCTTGGCCAACCAGCGCTCGGCGAGCTTTCGAGCGGGCAGGGCCGCTCGCCGGTCGTCAGGCTCGAGCAGGGACAGGGCGCGGATCCAGTGCTCGGCGGCTTCTTCGTCAGCGCCGCGCCGGGAGGCTTGATCGGCTGCGACCAGCCGCGCGACGGGCGCGTGGTCGTCGAGTTGTAGGCGCAGTGCGTACAGGCGCGCGAGGTCTGGATCTTCGCGTGCCGCCAGCGTGGGGTCGATCTGGTCGGACTGCGCGCGCGCGAGCAGCTTGTCGATCGCATCGAGCCGCAATCGTGGCGGAAGTGCGGGGTCTTCGATGCGGCCGCGCCACAGGTCGACCACGTCGGTGGTCTGTTCGGCGCGCTCGAGCAGCGCCACCAATCGATCCGCGAGGGCTTCGTCCTCGGGCGCGGCCCGCAGTGCCTGGTCCAGCAGCGACGCAGCAATGCCGCCGGTCGCATGTGCCGCAGCACGTGTCAGCCAATACGCCCGCTCGCGTCCTTCGCTGCGGTCGGCCGCGGCCTGGCTGAGCGCGAACGCCTCGTCGGTGGCGCCTGCGTGGCTGAGCGCTTCGAACAGGGTCGTCGTCGCCGCGTCGGGGCTCTGATGACGGACCCAACGTCGATGCAGCGCTCGGACCGAGGTATCGAGATCGACGCGCGTCCGAAGCCGGCGGACCCAAGCTTCAACCTCGTCGGCCGGTGCCACTTCGACCGCCAGCGCGAAGCCTCGATCCTGCTCGTCCCGGGGAAGGGTGCCCAACGCTGGCCACAGCTCCTCCCAGATGCTCTCGCTGGAGTGCTCGAGTTCCTCGCGCAGGGTGGCAGCCTCGAGTCGCGCTCGGGCGGCATCGCCGGGTTCCGAGAGCTGCTCTCGTAGCGAGGCGTAAGCCGCCAGTGCTTCCTCGGCGTCCCCCGCTTCGCGATGCAGACGCGCGACGTGGGCGAGCAGCTCGACGTCGTCCGCATCGTCTTCGCGGGCGCGCTGGACATACGCCAAGGCATCGCCGAGTCCGAGCTCGACCGCGAAGCGGGCCAGCGCGCGGCGAAGCTGTGGTGCGGACGGGTCGCCCGGCGCCGCGTCGAGGCGCGCTCGCGTGAGCTCGAATGCCGTCCGGGGATCGTGGGCTTCGCGGGCGGCGGCCTGCGCTGCCTCGAGCAAGCCCAGGTGCTGCGGGTGTTGGGCGAGTGCCTCGGTCAGCACCTCCAACGCGATGCGTGGATGTCCCTCGTCCAGCAGGCCCCCCGCGACGTCCGCGATGAGGTCGGCGTCGGAGGTGTCGCCCCGCTGGGCCTCGCGCAGGTACACCCGGGCCGCCGCGGGATCGGTAGCGTGTGCGCGTGCCATCAG
>CAYSPB010000768.1:0-1732 GCA_964432695.1 uncultured Nannocystaceae bacterium | reverse complement strand
GAATCGCCGGCAGCGACGACGCGGTGTTCGTCCTGTTCGGGGAAGGCCTGACGACCACGGGGGTCTTTCACGAAACGGTCGCGGTTGCAGTGCGAGCGGATCTCCCACTCGTCATGGTCTGCCGCAGCCAGCTGTGGCCCGACGGCGCGCCGGCGGAAGCCGGAGCGGTAGGCGACAGCGTCAGCGACCGCGCCAAGGCAGCCGGCTTCTTCGTCCGCCGCGTCGACGGGGCGGACGCGCTCGGTACCCACGCCGCGATCGCGGCGGCGGCCGACCGCGCTCGCCAAGGACGCGGCCCAGGCTTCGTCGAGGTCGTCGTCACCCAGATGCACCGCGATCCACCGGCGCACCGCGACCCGGTCGAGCGTCTTCGTAGGCACCTCGACAAGACCGGCGCCTGGACGCAGACGCTGCAAGACGTGATCGAAGCCGAGGTCCGCGGCGGCCTCGACCGTGCGCTCGAAGCGGTCCAATCCAACGAAACGGCGGAGGCCTGAGATGAACTTGCTGCAACACCTCGCCACCGTGGTCGCGGACCTGCTGCGCGCCGACGCCAGCCGTGTCGTCCTCGGAGAAGACGTCGCCGACGGCACGATGCTCGGCCTGACCCGCATCGCCGCCGAAGATCCCGAGCTCGTGCCTCGCCTACTCTCCACACCGCTGTGTCCCACCGTGATGCCGGCGCACGCGGCTGGCCTGGCCGCCGAGGGCTTCCGTCCGCTCGTCGTCTGCACCGAGGCGACCGCGCTGCTCGACGCCATCGCTGCGCTGCGCGAGGCCGCGAAGCTCACCGCCCCCGTCGTCTTCATCGCGCCCTTCGGCCCCGGCTTCGGCCTCGGCGGCGGCGCAACCGAAGGCCCCGAATCGAGCCTGGCCCGCATCCCCGGCGTTCGCGTCGTAGTGCTCTCGGACGCAAACGACGCCGGCGCCACGCTCCGTGCCGCGGTCGAGGGCTGGGCGGGCGATGAGCCCACCATCCTGCTCGTGCCGCGCACGCTCGCGCTCGCCGAGGTCGGCGAGGCCACCGAGGTTCTCTCCCGCCCGTTCGCTGCGCCCCGTCGCGTTCGCGAGGGCGAGGCCGCGACGGTGTTCACGTGGGGGGCCTGCGTCGCCCACGTGCAGGCCGCCGTCGCGAACTCAGGCCAAGACGCCCGCATCGTCGACGTCGAGTGCCTCGCGCCGCTCGACCGTGCCGGCCTCGTCGAAGAGGCGAAAGCCACCGGCAAGATCGTCATCGCCCATAGCGGCCCCGCGCGCGGTGGCGTGGGGGCCGAGCTCGCGGCGCTCTTCGCCGATGACGCCATCCTCACCCTCGACGCGCCGGTGCTTCGTGTCACCGGCGACGACGGACCGCTGTCCGCAACCTCCGAGGGCAAGGCCCTGCCCAGCCTCGACGCCCTCACCACTGCCATCACCCACGTCGCCACCTACTGAGCGACCCCCAGAGACCAAGGACAACCCCGCAATGATCGAGTTCAAGCTCCCCGCCATCGGCGAAGGCGTCGTCGAAGGTGAAATCGTTCGCTGGCTGAAGCAGCCCGGCGACGCCGTCGCGGCCAACGAACCTCTGGTCGAAGTGATGACCGACAAGGCGACGGTCGAGATCCCCTCGCCTCAAAATGCGGTCGTGCAGTCGCACACCGCGGCCGAAGGCGAGATCGCAGCCGTCGGCGAGGTGATCGCGATGCTCGCGGGCGAAGGCGCTGCCGCTGCAGCCCCGGCTCCCGCAGCT
>CAYSPB010000767.1:0-1735 GCA_964432695.1 uncultured Nannocystaceae bacterium | reverse complement strand
GCAGTGCAGCGGGCCCGCGGTCGGCGTGGCGTACGTGCGCACCTCACCGATCGCGGTCGGCAGCGACGAACCGCCGAGCATGCGCTGGCTCCACAGCAGCGCGAGCTGCAGGCCACCATCGACGGCGAGCGGGTCGGTTGCCCACGCCGCACGCCAGCCCGCCTCGTGGACGCCGGCGACGTCGGCCGACATGCCGCGGTCAGACACCCCTTCGATCGAGCGGATGACCTGGAAGTCCGGCCCGTGGAACAGCACGCCGCCGTAGACGGCCTGGTCGCCCCAGGTCTCGAGGCCCAGGTCCGTCGGTGCCTGCGCGCTCGGCTCGGGGCGCTGATCCGCGAGCGTGGCCGTGGCGCGGTAGTACTTGTTGCCCGCGTCGTCGCGCAGCTCGAGCTGCAGCGTCACTTCGCTGCCCGCGACCGCCTTGGTCGTGTGGACGTGCAGCGCCGTGCCGCGCTCGTGGAAGTCCTGCAGCGAAATGCCGCGCAGCACCGACACGTCGCGCAGCCCCACGAGCGCCAGCTGTGGGCAGGCCGCCCGCGCCGCTCGCGAGAACCACTCCACGGCGAACGCGACCGGAACGACCGGCGTGCCCTGGATGCTGTGGTCGACCAGGAACGGGTGCGAGTGACGGTCGACCATCACGTCGACCCGCAGCGCGGCATCGTCGTCCGCGGGGGCAAACGCGCCGGCTTGCGGCGTACCGCCGAGCACCAGCTCCACGTCGCCGCGATGGCGAACCTCGTCGACGAGCATCTTCGCGCCGACGTCGAGCGGAATGAGCGAGACGCCCATCGCCGTGAAGTGGGCTTCGAGCTGCGGCGTCACCATGCCGCCCTTCCAGGGTCCCCAGCCCAGCGACTTCACGCGGCAGCCGACGTGCGCCCGCCCGTGGGCCCACGCGACCTTGTTGAGCACTTCGTTGGCCATCGCGTAGTCGACCTGACCGACGTTGCCGAACCGCGCCGCGACCGACGAGAACATCACCAGCAGCTTGAGCTCGTCCTGCGCCGTGGCGTCGAGCAGCGCCCGCAGTCCCGCGACCTTCGTGTCGAACACCCGCGCGAACTGCTCGGGCGTCTTGTCCTCGATGCGGCGGTCGGCGAGCACGCCCGCCGCGTGGACGAGCGCATCGATGCCGCCCCAGTCGCGACGAATCGTCGCCAGCGCGGCGCCCACGGCCTCGGCGTTGCAGACGTCGACCGGTACGTAGACCGCGGTCGACCCCGCCGCGGCGATGGCCTCGAGCGTGCCGCGAACCTCCCGCGCGGCGAGCAGCGCCTTGGCCCGTCGGCCCAGGTCGGCGGGGGTGAGCGTCTCCCCGCGTGCCTTGGCGCCTGCAAGCAGCGCAGCCTTGATCTCCGCGTCCGTCGTGGCGCCCTGCGTCTCCGCCGCTTCGTTCGCCAGCGGCGTGCGGCCGAGCAGCGCAAAGCGGTATCGCCCCTCCCCTGCGAGCGCGATGAGGGTCGCCGCCGTCACGCCGCGCGCGCCACCGGAGGCCACGATGACGCTGCCGTGGGGCAGCGCCGCCTCCTGAGCCTGGACTGGTTCAGGCACCGAGCGAAGCTCGATTCGGACGCCGTCGGCGGCCAGTCCCACGTCGAGCGCGTTGCCGCCGTCGAACAGCTCGGCCACGATCGCATCGGCGACGACATCCGCCGTCCGGCCCCCGCGGGCCACGTCGAGCGCCTTGACCGACGCCTCCGTCCACTCCTGGTTTGCGGTGCGCGCGAGG
>CAYSPB010000766.1:0-1745 GCA_964432695.1 uncultured Nannocystaceae bacterium | reverse complement strand
CTAGAGCAGCAATCAGTTTGAATCTATTGTGATCACGCGGCCTGTGCGAGCTGACGCTGGATGACCTCGAGATTGAGCACGGCAGCGGTGCGTCGAAGGTCGAAGAGGTTCGCCCGCTCCCCGAGGTAGCGGGCCGTATCGCCCTGCTTCTGCTTGAGATGGGCGAAGCGATGCTCGACCGGGATTCGGCCGCGGAGCTTCCGGCGACCGGCTCGGCTCTTTGAGAGGCGGAGATAGCGCTGCTGCTCGAGCTCATCGTCGGAGATGTTGAGACCCCGTCCGCGTGGTGAGCGCGTGCATCGCTCGCTCAGAGCGCATGCCTGGCACTCCTCGGCGTCGAAGCGAGTCTGCTGGCCCAGCGAGAAGCCCTGCGTCTGCCCGGCGGGGCAGGTTACGGTGCGCTCGCGCAGATTGAAGACGAAGTCGCGCTTCGTGAAGCGGCCGCCGTTCGGGGGCATCTGTCTCGGCTTCGACAGCACCGTCCAGCCGTTGCGTGAGGCGACCTCGGCGAACTCGCTCGTGGTGTAGCCGCGATCGACCAGGACTTCGCCGACGGTCTCCTCGAAGCGCCCGAGGTCCTGCCGCAGCGCGGGCATCGCCTCGTGCTCACGCCGGTTCGCCCCGACGACTGCGCACGCCAGGACGAGCGTGCGATCGACGTCGACGAGGATGTGTTGCTTGAAGCCGTTGAAAGCCTTGGAGCGTGATTTGCGGCCGTGGCGCATATCCGGGTCGGTGACGGAGACTCGCCGGTCTTTGGCCACGCCGCGACGCACCCGAACACGCTTGCCCTTCGAGTCGTCGGGATCGGGCTCCAAGTCCTGCTCGATGATCTGGTGGAGTACTTCGAGCGGGTCGCGCAGCGGCGGCTGAGTCGCCTCCTCCGGCAGCTGTGACTGGATGTAGCAGAAGAGACTTCCGAGCTGTTTCATCAGCTTGTCGAGCGCCTGTACCTTCCGCTTCGGGTCCGTCCAATCCGTGTCGAGGGCGACCTTCGTGCTGCTCTCGAGCAGCAGTGGGATGCCGGCCTCGGTCGCGACGGTGTCCGCGTCCTCCCCCGTCAGCGCGGCGATGCAGCGGACCACATCGCGTGCCGCGTGACCGAGCAGATTGAGCGTGTCCTCCACCCGACCGGCCCCCTGCAAGGGCTTGGAGTCGGCGGCGATTCGAATCGTCGTGGGCAGCTTCTTCGCGTCGAAAGCTCTCGTCTCCTTCGCGAGCGCGGCGGTCCGCTCCAAAAGACGTCGATCGAGGTCGTGCTCGATGAGTCGATGCCGGAAGTTATGGAGCGCGCCCTGCGAGAACACGGGCTCGGTGGCCCCGAGGCAGTCGAGCACCATCTGCCAGCGCAGGTCGACGACGCACTGCTGCACCGCCTCCGCGTCCGACATCTTCGTGTAGGCCTGAAGCAGCACGACCATCGCCATGAACGCCGGCGGATGAGCGGCCCGCCCCGCTCCGCTCTGCCGGTAGACCGAGGCGAGCTCCTCCTGAAAAGCGTCGTCGAACAGTGCACGGCGGTGCATCCGTAGAAAGCCGAACAGCTTCTTTGTCCGCCGGACGGTCTTGAGAAGCATCAGCTCCTGCTTCGTCGGCTCCTCCCTTGGCTCCCAGTGCAACGACGTCATCGCAACCTCCTTCGAGGTCAAGGGATCACGCCGCGCGCCTCTGCGCGAGCCCAAATTCCTAAGCGATCGAGATCACTTAAATATCCGGGGCTCGCGCCAAACTGATCGGCGCTCTAG
>CAYSPB010000765.1:0-1747 GCA_964432695.1 uncultured Nannocystaceae bacterium | reverse complement strand
GCTCATCATCATCGTGCCCTTGAACTTCGCAGGGCTCTTCGGCTTGAGCTCGGTTCCACAAGCGACGCACTGTTGTGCAGTGTCGGTGTTGGGCTTGCCGCAGTTAGGACAGAAGACGGTCACGTATCCCCTGTGGGTCTTTGGGTCGAAACGAGCGGCCCGAGGTTAGCCGCATCGACCCCTGATTGGAAGGGAAAGCCGAGGCCCCGGTGTGGCTTGACAGTCGGGGCGGGCCAGCCTAGCGTCCGCGCTGCGCGAAGAGCCCGAGCTGGCCTAGGACCCCTGTTTTTCGCGCTGTTCCGTCGACCCGACACCCTAAGAGCTGGCGGCATGGCGTTCAGTCTTTCCGACGATTTGGAGAAGGTCGTAGACGAGCTCATCGCTCGCTACCCCACCCGTCGCGCGGCGTGCATCCCGGTACTCCACCTCTGCCAAGAGATGGAGGGCTGGGTGAGCCCCGACATCATCGACTACGTTGCGACCCGCCTCGACATGTCGACGGCGCAGGTCAAAGGCGTGGTGACCTTCTATACGATGTACCACCAGGAGCAGGTGGCCCCGAACGTGATCTGGGTCTGCCGCACCCTTTCCTGCGATCTTCGCGGTGCGAAGACCATCCAGGAACACCTCGAGGATCGCCTCGGGTGCGGGGTCGGCGGAACCAGCAAGGACGGCAAGGTCACGCTCCTCAAAGCGGAGTGCCTCGCCTCGTGCGGGACCGCGCCCATGATTCAGCTGAACGACGAGTTCCACGAGGACCTCGACGTGGCGAAGATGGACGCGATCCTCGACGAGCTCGGGGTGGATCCGCTGCGCCGGCAGCGCAGCGCGCCTCCGTTTTCGACTACCGAGATCGGCCCTACCGACGTTCCAGAGCCGGAGCCGGCGCGCGATTCGGGCACGCTTCAACGCGTGAAGATCCCGAAGCCGTCGGCGATCGTCGGCGAGGAAGAGGAGTAGTCGATGGCCGAGTACCAGCAGATCCTGTCGAATCGTTTCGGGGTGGAGGAGTCGTGGACCCTCCCGGTCTCCGAGCGCAACGGGGCCTATCGGATCGCCCGTCGCGCCCTCACGGCGATGCAGCCCGAGAAGATCAAGGAGGAGGTCAAGGCCGCCAACATCCGCGGACGCGGTGGCGCCGGCTTCCCCGCGGGCGTGAAGTGGGGCTTCCTGCCGAAGGACGCCGACACCGTCTACCTCGTGATCAACGCCGACGAAGGCGAGCCGGGCACCTTCAAGGACCGGCAGATCATGGAGAAGGACCCGCATCGCCTCATCGAGGGCTGCATCTGCACGATGTGGGCGATCGGCGCACACGTCACCTACATCTACGTGCGCTGCGAGCTGGTGAAGTCGATCACCCGCCTCGAGGAGGCGATCGAGGAAGCGCGCAAGAAGGGGTACCTGGGCAAGCGGCCCTTCGGGAAGGACTTCCCGATGGAGGTCCACGTGCACCCGGGCGCCGGCGCGTACATCTGCGGCGAGGAGACCGCGCTGCTCAACTCGCTCGAGGGCAAGCGCGGCGAGCCGCGTCTGAAGCCGCCGTTCCCCGCCGTCGAGGGCGCTTTCGGCAAGCCGACGATCGTCAACAACGTCGAGACGATCGCCGCGGTCCCGGACGCGCTCGACATGGGCGGCAAGAAGTGGTCGGACATCAGCCTCCTGCCGGAGTCGTTCCGCGACGGGGGGACCCGCCTGTACGGCGTGAGCGGCCACATCAAGACCCCGGGCGTCTACGAGGCGCCGG
>CAYSPB010000764.1:0-1750 GCA_964432695.1 uncultured Nannocystaceae bacterium | reverse complement strand
ATACGAGGGGGGCGAACACGACGCCGGGCGCATCAGGCTCGACCGACAGTCCGACAGCGAGCGGGTCAGACGACGGCACCACGACCGGCGATCCATGGGAGACCGAAGGGGCCGACGACACGATCGCCACCACCAGCGGATGTGGCTTCACCTGTCCCCAGCCCGGCGGTGGGCCGCAAGGCACTTGCGACGTGTTCGGGGACGACTGTTCCGAGGACGAACGCTGCATGCCGTGGGCAAACGACGGCGGCTTCGAGTGGAACAGCGCCCGCTGCGTCCCGTCGGCGAACGACCCCGCGGCGCTCGGCGAGCCCTGCAGCTACGAAGCCTCTGCGCTCCTCGGACTCGACACGTGTGAGCTCGGGCTTTGGTGCAGTCCCACGACGACCGGAACCAAGGACGGTCGAGGGCAGGGCCAATGCGTCGCGCTGTGCAACGGCGGAGCGGACCAGTGCGCCCCCGACGAGATTTGCATGCCGCAGGGGCCGATCGCGGTTGGACGATGTTCGACGGCGTGCGACCCCCTCGACCCAACGAGCTGCGGCAACGCCCAGGGGTGTTGGCCTTACGGTCTAGGATTCGGCTGTGGGCTGCGCGTCGGCGCGGAGGATCAACAGCGGTGCTACCTCGATGCGCTGTGCGGCCCGGGCCAACTCTGCGCCGAGTCGGGCGAATGCACCGCCTACTGCGACCTCGACGCGCCAGCCTGCGCCGACGATGCAGCCTGCGTGAGCCTGGGATCGCCACTGGCCGGCTACACGAACGTCGGCTACTGCGACACCGCGATCTGACCCGACGTTGCGGTCAGTGATCCGGATCCCTTCGCCACCACCTGCTCCAGCGCACCGAGCAGCGCGGCACGGGAGGCCGGCTTACGGACGAAGAGCGCGTTCTCTTTCTCGAGGCTGACGTCGCGCATGGCGTCGTCGACGTGGCCCGACATGTACACGACGCGCAGTGCGGGCTCGAGGTCGCGAAGCTGGCGGACCAGGTCGGGGCCGGTCATGCCGGGCATCAGCACATCGGTCAGCACCGTGTCGAAGGCCCCGGTCGACTCCTCCCATCGGGTGAGCGCCTCGGCTCCGTTCGCCGCCGCCACGACGCGGTGTCCGGCCCGCGACAGCATCACCTCGAGCGCCCGGCGCACGAGGTCGTCGTCTTCGACCAGCAGCACGCGGAGGGACGTGGGTCCGGCGTGGTCACTCAGGTCGTCGGTTGTCTCGGAGAGCTCCCCCGAGCGACTCGTGAGCGGTAGGTAGACCTCGAAGGTGGAGCCCACGCCCAGAGCGGACGAAACCCGTAGCTGTCCACCGTGCTGGTTGATGATCGCGTGCACGGTGGCCAAGCCGATGCCGCTGCCGCGGCCGCGGTCTTTGGTGGTGAAGAACGGCTCGAAAATCCGCGCCAGCGTTTCCTTGCTCATGCCGACGCCCTCGTCGGTCACGCAGACCACGGCGTAGTGCCCCGGCGCGACGAGGCCCGTCGCGGCCTCGAGTTCCACGTCCACGCGCTCGCTGCGGAGCTCCAACCGCATGCGGCCGCCGGTGGGCATCGCGTCTTGGGCGTTGATCGCCAGGTTGAGCATCACCTGCACCAGGTGGTCGCGGTCGCCTTCGACGGGCGGTACGGCGTCATCGACCACGATGTCGACCTGCACGTTCTCGCGGACCAGACGCGCGATCACCTGCTGCACGTTGCGCACGATGTCGGCGGGGCGGAGCACGTCGTAGGTCGCGGGCCCACGCCTGCT
>CAYSPB010000763.1:0-1754 GCA_964432695.1 uncultured Nannocystaceae bacterium | reverse complement strand
CGCCAATGGAAGAGCTTGGTGACGGGCAAGCGGATCCCAGACCCCGACGCGAGCCTGAAGTTCGCGAACGGCGCCATCGATACCTCGGCGGCGAAATGGGTCCCCAACGAATTCGATCAGTACGCGGTGGAAACCGCCCTGCGTCTCGCTGAAGACGCCAAATCCAAAAAGCGCCACGCTGAAATCGTGGTGTGCAGCGTTTGCCCCGCAAAGCAGCGCCAGCACATCACGACCTTTCTCGCCATGGGTGCCGACCGCGGCATCTGCGTCGACGCCGACGACACCGCCCTCGACTCGCAGTCGATTGCGAAGCTCATCGCCGGCGTTTTCAAGAAGGAAGAAGCCGACCTGCTCATCTGCGGCAAGCTCTCTCAGGACAGCGAAGGCAATGAGGTCGGGCAGCGCGTCGCGGGCCTTCTGGGCGCGCCCATCGCTTCGTTCGCGGGTGGCGTCTCGCTCGACCAGGGCAGCAAGACGCTGCAGGTCCAGCGCGAGGTCGACGACGGCGTCGAGACCAAGAAGATCCCGATGCCTTCGGTCATCACCTGCGACCTTCGCGTGGTCCTTCCCAGCAGCGTAAAGAACGGCGTCACACCCGACGACTTCACCTACAACGAGGGTCCTCGTCTCGCGTCGCTGCGCGGCATCACGATGGCCAAGCGCAAGAAGGTCGAGCAGCTCGCGCCCGCCGACCTCGGAGTGGACGCCGCCAACGCGATCGCCAACTCCGGCGTGAATCCGCCACCGGCTCGCGCCGCGGGTCAAATCGTGGAAACTGTTGAGCAGCTGGTCGAGAAGCTGGCTACGGAGGCGAAAGTTCTATGAGCAAGGTTCTTGTTGTCGTCGAAACCGACGGCGCGCAGATCAAGAGCGCGAGCCTGCCCGGCATCACCGCCGGTGCACAGCTCGCCCAGCACGCCGGTGGTGAACTCCACCTGCTCGTCGTCGGCGCAGGCGTCGGCGATGCCGCCAACGCGATCGGTGCAGCGGGCTACGGCGCGGCCGGCGTTCACGTGGCCGACCATGCCGAGCTCGCCCCGTTCACCACCGAAGCGTGGACCGACGCGGTCGTCGCGGCGGCGAAGAACCTCGGCGCTACGGCGCTGGGCGGCACCGCCACCTCGACCCTTCGCGACGTCGTGCCCCGCGCTGCAGCGCTGCTCGACGCGCCGCTGGCTTCCGAAGTCACCGCGGTGACCGGTGCCAACGGGTTCCGTCGTGAAATGTCGGCCGGTCGTGCCGTCGCCGACTTCAACGTGTCCGGCGGGGTCATCTGCTTCACCGCGCGCGCCAGTGACTTCGAGCCTGCGGCCGCCACCGGCACCGCTGCGCCCGTCGCCGCCGTCGCTCTCGGTGAGGTCAGCAAGCGTGGCGTCGAAGTGGTCAACATCGAGAAGACCCAGAGCGCTCGCCCAGCCCTGACCGAGGCAAGCGTCGTCGTGGCCGGTGGTCGCGGCATGGGCTCCGGCGACAACTTCTCCGGGCTCGAGACCCTCACCGACCTGCTCGGCGGCGCCTTGGGTGCCAGCCGTGCGGCCACCGACGCGGGCATGGTGCCCGCCGACCTCCAGGTGGGCCAGACCGGCAAGGTCGTCGCCCCCGACCTGTACTTCGCCGTCGCCATCTCCGGTGCCATCCAGCACCTGGCCGGCATGAAGGACAGCAAGATCATCGTGGCGATCAACAAGGACGAAGAAGCCCCCATCTTCCAGGTGGCGGACTACGGCCTGGTCGCCAAGTGGGAAGATGCGATG
>CAYSPB010000762.1:0-1768 GCA_964432695.1 uncultured Nannocystaceae bacterium | reverse complement strand
GTCTCGGTCGTCGGTGACGGGCGCGCGTCCCAGAACGCCAGTGCCAGCTCCGTGAACGAGAGCAGCCGGGAGAACACCCCGAAGGTTCGGACAGGTTCGGAGACCGACCCAACGCCGCCCGAGCTCGACGCGCCCACGTAGGCGGTCGTTGCCTGCCCGATCTTCGCCGGGTGCAGAAACCGCCGCCGCTCACTCCACTGCCCCGTCTCGCTGTGAATGTACAGCCATGACTGCACGGCCTCGGAGGGCGCGGCGTCCGGGTCGGGGTTGAGCTCGGACGCCCACGCGATCCACATGTTGCCGAACGTGGCCGGCGTCATCTCGCACCGGTGGACCACAACGCCGTTGACGCGTACGCGTAGCGTCAGCGGAGGACCGGCGAGCAGCTCGACGAGCTCGAGGCTCCCGCCAGTCCCGTGCCGGTAGATCGTCCCGTTGTCGAGGACGCCCAGCGCTTCGAAGTGCCACACCAACGTGCGTGGCTGGCCGAAGTTGAACCGGGCCGAGTTCTCGAACGCGGCTGTCCCGTCCGAGAGCATGTCGTCTTCGAGCTGGCTTCCGTCGATCGCGAGGGCGGGATAGCTCGCCCCTTCACCGAAGAAGCGGCAACTCGCAAAGTCGCGGGGGTCGTTGGATTGCTGGCGTGGCGGCATCAGACGTCCTCGAATCGGGGATTGGGGCCCAGGCTCGTCTGGCCATCGGGCCCAGCGATCCCGACAAACAGCGCTTGCCCCCACGGCGCGGTCTGCTGGTCGACACGGGCGGCCGTGACGATGGAGTCCTGGCAAGGGTAGTAGACGCCAACGAGGCTGCCCGCAGCGAGAATGATGCGTGCAGCTCCGGGCGTGTCGTCGATGCTCTCGACGCGACCTCGGCCGGTCTGCGCCCAGCCCGAGCCGTCGTTCTGCCGCCACTGGATATCGAGCTGGCCGCCCAGTGGTTCGAGTCCGACGTATTCGGGCTCGATGAACGCCCGCACGTCCATCCAACCGTTGCCCAGTCCCAGGAAGTCGTCGTCGACGAGGATCGCCCGCTCGTCCCGGTCGTACCCGGTCCCGTGGGCGATGGGTCCCATCACGTGCGGGCGTGAGGAACGCTCCGCGTAGGCGAGGAAGTCGACCGAGATGCCACCTCGCGACCGGCTGAAGTCCTCGGTCACGGCCGTGACCCGAGCTCGGCGCGACGCCACGCCGTAGTCCGCTGCCGACGGGTCGACGAGCAGCGGGTGCGAGACGCGTGCGCCGTCGCCGGGCCAGATGCGTCGACCGAGGCTCGGGAGCACGTCGAAGTCCCGAACCGTGTAGTGCCGCTTGGCCCAGAACGCCGCGCGAGCGCTCTGCCGTGCGCGGAGGCCTTCCGAGGCTGTGTTTGCCCGCCGGTGCGACGGCGCATCGACCTCCTCCTCGATCCCGCCCGAGCGGTATCGCCGCCCCGCATCGCCCGCGTCGACGGTGCCGTCGTAGCGGAACTCGTCCCGGTAAACGACGGCCGACCACTGCATCTTGAAGGCGTCGACGGGCGCGTACTCCCGCTGGTCGACCCTGGGGGGCCGAAGTCGTCCGTACGGAGCGTCCTGCGTCGCTCGGTTCAAGGCCCATCGAATCTCGGGTTCGGCGATCGGGTCGTGCGGCGTGAAGATGCCGTAGCGACCACCGGCGAGGGACCACGCGAAGCCCAGCGGGCGCATCAACCCCCGGAAGATGTTCTCGGAGTTGACGCCTGGGGCGTAGGCCGCGAAGACCTCGAGCGCCTCATCGGTGGCGCTCTG
>CAYSPB010000761.1:0-1771 GCA_964432695.1 uncultured Nannocystaceae bacterium | reverse complement strand
GCTCGCGATCCTCGACGTCGAGGTTGTCGACGTTCTTCGCCACTTCGCTCCGTTTTTCGCGATGGCCGCGCTGTACTTCGGACTCTTCTGGACGCTGACCGGGCGGACCCTCGGCGGTCGGCTGCTCGACGTTCGGGTCGTCGACCGGACCGGCACCCCTCCTCGACACGTGTTCGCACTGCTTCGGGTCGTCGGTCACTTTATCGGGTTGGCGGCCGGCCTGCTGGGCTGGCTCTGGACGGCCCTCGATGCAGAGAAGCGAGGCTGGCACGACCACCTCTCGGGAACCTACGTGGTGAGGAACGCGTGACGCACCTTCGGCGCTACCTCGAACAGACGGCTGCCGTCGCACCGGAGCGGCTCGACGCAGCCCTTCGCCGACAGCAGATCTACGGCGGAAGCCTCGACACCGTGCTGCTCGAGCTGGGCATCTGCGACGCCCAAACGCTCTGCGAACTCCTCTCGCAGGCATGCGGCCTCGACGTGGTGCGGCCGGAACTTCTCGAGACGCTCCCCCGCCCCTGGGACGCCGTGCCCACGTCGCTGCTGGAGATCGGCTGGGCAACGCCGCTGGCTCGCACTGAAGACGCGCTGCTCGTCGGCGTGCATCCGGACCTTCCCAACGAGCGACTGGGAGAACTCTACCGAGCCGTCGGCCGCGTCGTTCCCCTGGTCACGCCGGAGTGCTGCCTCGAAAAGGTCAACGCCGAGCGCACCAGCTCCGTTGTCCCCCAGCGATACGCCGTCTTGTTCGCGGCGTTCATGGGGGAGCTGCGGCGTCGCCCCTCGGTCTCCGACGTGGGTTTTCCGATTCTGCACGTGCAGGAGGAGGAGGAGGACACGGGCGTCGGCCCGGCACCGATGCCCGCCGCCCCACCGGCGGTTCCCCCCGAAGACCCTCTCGACCACCCGCCCGACCAAGAGCGCGTGACCGACGTGTACCCGGTCGTGGAGAGGTCCATCGTCGAATACGACGCGGAGTCTCCCGACATCCCCGAGCCCGATACCGACGAGGACGAGGACGAAGCCTCCGTAGACGCGGCGATCCCCGACGAGCCCGAGGCCGCGCGTACCCAGCCGCGTGCCAAGGTCGTACGCCCACCGTCGTTTGGCCCGCCACGAACGATGCCGCTCACGCCGGCGCCGGCCTTCGATGCGCCGCCCGACCCCGAAGCGGACACGGAGGCGCTCCCGGTCCGTTCGAAGGCCCCACCGGTGCGCTTCACCGCTCGGGGCACGATGATCTCCACCTCCGACCCCCTGCGGTCGGCGTTCGATGCCGAAGTTGCACAACGCGGCATCGATGCGGCCGTCGTCAAGCTCAACGAAGCCGTCACCCGCGACGAAGCGGTCGACGCCCTCGTCGAAGGCGCGCTCATCCTCTCCGAGCGCGTCGCCGTGTTCCGCCTCAAGGGCATGACCCTGGTTGGACTCACCACGCCAACACCCGCGTTCGCAAACCTGCCCGACGCGCACGTGCCCTTGGTGGACACCGCAATCGATCTCGACGTGCAGCGCCGCTGGATCGGGACCACCGGTCATGGGGCGCTCGCGCAGGCGATCGGCTCCGAAGGCGTCCCGTGCACGCTGCACCGGATCGACGTCGCGGGCCGCCCCGTGTTGGCGCTGTACGTCGACCACGGTGGCCGCGAGTTTCTCCCCGCCGAAGCAAACCTGCTCGACGAGCTGTCCAGCGGGGCCGCGGAGGCCCTCGAAGCTGTGCTGCGACGCCGTCGCACGGTCGGAACGGCCAAGACCGCGCCGGCGCCCT
>CAYSPB010000760.1:0-1782 GCA_964432695.1 uncultured Nannocystaceae bacterium | reverse complement strand
AAGCTGCACGTCGACAGTGACCTTCGGCGGCTGCTTCCGCGTGACCACGAGGTCGTCGTCGCGCTCGAGTCGATCGAAGAGACCTTTGGCAGCACGGGCAGCGTCAACGCCGTGGTCAAGGGCGACGCCGCGGCGCGCCGGGCGTACACCGAGGCGCTTGCCGAGCACCTCGAGGGCCACCCGCTGCTCAAGGACGTCGACTATCGGCTCCCGAGCGACTTCTTCGTCGACCACGCGCTGTACTACCTCTCCGACGCGGAGCTCGAGCAACTGCAGACGCTCATCGATGAGTGGCTGCACGCAGAGGCCTGCGCAGCCGAGCCCGACCTGTGTCTCACCAAGCCCAAGGAGGGCGCGAAGGAGGCGCTGGAGTCGTTCATCGAGGAGAAGCGCGGGGAGTCGCTCGAACGGACCGGCTTCGTCGACCTGTACGAGACCGAAGGCGTCGACGCGAACGTCATCCTTCTGCGCCCGACCGAGCCCGCCGCCAGCCTCGCGTTCTGCAAGGAAATCACCGACGCCATGCGTGGTGCGGCGGACGAGGTGCTGCAGCGCCCGGATGCGCCGTGGGCGGGCAAGGTCACGGTCAACCTCGTCGGGCCTTACACCAACAAGGCCGATGAGCACGAGATCGTGCAGCGAGACACCGTGCGCGCCGGCGCGGTCGCTCTGCTCGGCGTGATGGTGGTGCTCTACGGTCTGTTCCGCTCCGCGCGGGCCGTGCTGATTCTGCTCGTGCCGCTGCTGTGCGGCGTGGTGTGGTCACTCGCCGGGACGTACCTGCTCATCGGCGACCTCAACGTGATGACGTCGATGATCTCGACCGTCGTCATGGGGGCGGGCATCGATGCGGGCATTCACTTCTTCCTGCGTGCTCGCAAGGAGCGGCGCGAGCACGAGAACGACGATGCGATCCGCCGCGCGTTCCGGCCGCTCATCGTGCCGCTGCTCGTAGCCTCGAGCACCACCATCGGCGCGTTCACGATCATGGCCACGTCGGACTTCCCGGCGTTCGCGGAGTTCGGGGTCATCTCGGCGATGGGCGTGGCGCTGTGCCTCGCCGCGATGGTCACTGTGCTGCCGGCGCTGAGCTGCCTCGTGGGGATCAAGCGCTCGAAACCGCCGCGCCTTCAGCGAGGAGTCGTCTCGAGCATCTTGGTCGCCAAGCCTGGCGTCGTGCTGGCGATCCTCGGGGTCGTCACTGCGTACTCGGCCTACAAGGCGTCCGACGTCGACTTCGCATACAACGGCCGCGAACTGCAGTCGGACTACACCCGCGAAAAGTCCGAGGGCGACACGCAGCTCATCTCGGAGATCTTCGGCCACGACATCCACGCGGGCATCCTCGTCCGTGACTCGCTGCAGGCCACGCAAGAGACGTTGACGAAGGCGCGGGCCGCTCGTGAGAGCCGCCTGGCTGCCGGTGAGCCTTCGGTCGTTGCCGACCTGTTCGCGGCACCCGACCTGCTGCCCGAGCCCGGCATCGATGCGAAGGCACGGGAGGAGGCGATCCTCTTGCTGCTCGAGCCGTCCACGATTGAAGAGCTCGCCGAGACGGCCGAGATCGATGCCCGCGGTCTACTCGAGCGGGCGCGTGCCGTTGCGGGCGACGAGTTCGACGGCAGTGAGTTCGAAGAAGAGGACGGCGGCGCCGACGAGGACGGCGATGGCTGGGACGATGAAGGCGAGGACGGCGACGGCTGGGACGACGAGCCCAGCAAGCCCTCCCCCGCCAAGAAGCGCCGCATCGACAAGGAAGACGCTGCCAACCTGTTGCGGATG
>CAYSPB010000759.1:0-1783 GCA_964432695.1 uncultured Nannocystaceae bacterium | reverse complement strand
CCGCCCCGGGAATCATCCCGCAGTGGGTGGTCTCAGGAAATCGTGCACCGGGGGAGCTGTAGCCATCCAGTCTCTCGCCCTTGGGGAAGTACTGGCGCAGGAGGCGATTCGTGTTCTCGTTTGAACCTCGCTGCCACGGACTTGCGGATCGCAGAAGTAGACCTTCACTCCTGTGTGTACGGTGAAGGTTGCGTGCCCCGACATCTCCATTCCGCGGTCCCAGGTGAGAGACTTTCGAAGCTCGGTCGACTTGCTCATCATCGACGACCTCGGGCTGCGCACGCTTACTGGCGATGAGCCTCTCGACCTCTACGAGATCATCCGCGAGCGCTACGAGCGGGCCTCGACGATGATCACGTCGAACCGCGCACTCGAGGAATGGGCGCCGCTCTTCAACGACCCGCTCCTCGCCAACGCCGCGATGGACCGGCTGCTCCACCACTCCCACATCATCGAGGTCACCGGAGCCTCATTCCGAACCCCTCCTCGCCGGACGCGAAGGAAGGCGTCCTGAGCCCTACCTCTCCCTGCTCGACGATCAGTTCAGGCGAGCCAGCCCCTCGATTTGGCCAGGCCGAAACTCCCTCGTTTGCCGCGGCCGTTTGGGTGGATCAGTTCAGGCGAGCTAGGACCCGATCACTTCACCCGAGCCTTGACAGTCAGGACGCCCGGATCGTCGTGATCTACCGCAGCGCCTTGGCGTGCGCTTCGAGGTGGTCGGCGAGCATCGAAGCAACGAAGTAGTACGAGTGGTCGTAGCCCTCGTGCACGGCCAGCTCGAGGGGCTGACCTGCCGCCGCAGCAGCGTCGCGGAGCTGGTCCGGTTGGAGCTGCTCGGGCAGAAACGGGTCGGCGCCACCTTGGTCGACGCGGATCGGTCGAGGATGGGTCTTGCCGCTGCGGAGCAGTCGACAGGCGTCGTAGTTCGCCCACGCAGCCTCGTCGCTGCCAAGGTAGGCGCTGAGCGCCTTCTTGCCCCACGGGACGTCCGTGGGGTTGGCGATCGGGGCCAAGGCCGAGAGTGAGACGAAAGTGCCCGGATGACGCAGACCGAGAGTGAGCGCGCCGTGGCCTCCCATGGAGTGGCCGGTCAGCGCCACACGGTCGGTCTCGACGGGGTAGTCGCCGAACAGCGTGAGCAGCTCCTCGCTGACGTAGCTCTCCATCTTGTAGTGGGTCGACCACGGGTCCTGCGTGGCGTCGACGTAGAAGCCGGCGCCCTGACCCAGGTCGTAGGCTTCGTCGTCGGGTACGCCGTCCCCACGCGGAGACGTGTCCGGGCAAATGATGGCGAGCCCGAGTTTGGCCGCACGTTCGGCGAATGCCCCCTTGGTGGTGACGTTCTCCCACGTGCACGTCAGACCCGAGAGATACACGACGGCGGGCACGGGCCCCGAAGCTGCAGCCGGCGGAAGGTAGAGCGACAGCTCCATCGGCGTGCCGGTCGACGCCGAGTCGTGGCGCAGCACGAGCTGGCGCCCACCGCACGAGCGATACTCCTTGAGGACGTCCATCAGTAGACCACCACGGAGCGGATCGACTCGCCCGAGTGCATCAGGTCGAAGGCGTCGTTGATCTTCTCGAGCGGCATTCGGTGCGTGATGAGGTCGTCGATGTTGATCTTGCCCTCGAGGTACCAGTCCACGATCTTTGGCACGTCGGTTCGACCCCGTGCGCCGCCGAAGGCCGAGCCCTTCCAAACGCGACCGGTCACCAGCTGGAACGGACGCGTGGAGATTTCCTGTCCCGCCCCAGCAACGCCGATGATGATGCTCTCGCCCCA
>CAYSPB010000758.1:0-1864 GCA_964432695.1 uncultured Nannocystaceae bacterium | reverse complement strand
CTTCGGCGACGACGCGCCCCAGTTCACCCGACTGGGCAAGCCCCACGCCCCCATCTTCGCCGCGGCGGTCGCCCGGGTCCAAGGACGCGTCCTGATGATCGGCGACCAGCTCGAGACCGACGTCGCCGGCGCGCGGGCAGCCGGCATCGACGTGGCGCTCATCGAAACCGGGGTCGGGCGCCGGCCTCCACCCGACGCGCCGCTTCAGCCGACGTGGGTGCTCGAGTCGCTGGCGCTCACGTAGGCTCGTCGAGATTGCTCCGCACCCGCCCGACCACGGTCGCGATCCGCCGAATCTCGGGCCGGGAGAACCCCGCGAATGCGCGATCGAGCAGCGTGTTCGACACCGCGATGAAGGTCGGCAGCGTGGCGTAGGCCTTCGGCGTGGGCCGGATCAGCATCGCGCGCGAGTCGTCGGGATCCGCCTCTCGGACCACCCACCCCTGCTGCTCGAGCGCTTTGACGAAGCGGCCGACGGTCACCTGAGACAGCTCCATCCGCGTGGCCAGCGCTCGCGCGTGCAGCGGTCGCTTGGCCGCAAAGAGGATCATCAGCGCGTTGGCTTGCGCGGGCGTGACGTCGGTGAGCCCTTCGGCCTCGAACAACGCGGCGACCTGCTGCTCGAGCTTGCGGCCGATGCCCGAGATCGTCAAGAACGCCTCGGCTTGGACGCGTCGCAGGTCGAGCGTCTCCTCATCGACCTCGTGACCAGCCTCGTCCGTGGCGGCGGCGGCCCCGACGGTTGGACGCTGCGGTGCGGTTGGCTTCGTTGTTCCCATGCGGGCGTTGCACCGAGATAATAAGCACGCTTATTATCTGCCCGCCAGCCCCAATCGCGGGCTCGGCGAGGAGTTCCCCGTGCCCGACGCCTATCTGTTCGACGCCGTCCGCACGCCGCGAGGTCGCGGCAAGGAGAGCGGCAGCCTGTACACCATTCGCCCCATCGACCTGCTCGCCCAGGCGCTGCGGGCGTTGAGCAACCGCAACGAGCTCGACACCGCGCAGGTGGACGACGTTGTCGTCGGCTGCGTCACGCAAACCGGCGACCAGGGCGCCTGCATCGCCCGCTTCGCCGCGCTCGAGGCCGGATGGCACGTCGATGCGCCCGGCGTCACCCTCAATCGGTTCTGCGGCTCGGGCCTGCAGGCGATCAATGACGCAGCGGCCATGGTGGCCTCGGGCTTCTACGACGCGGTCGTCGCCGGCGGCGTCGAGAGTATGTCGCGCGTGAAGATGGGCAGCGACGGCGGCGCGATCTTCGACCCGGCGACGCAGTGGAACGTGGGCTCCGTGCCCCAAGGCGTCAGCGCCGACCTGCTCGCCACCCTGCATGGTTTGTCGCGGGCCGATGTCGACGCGTTTGCGGTCGAGAGTCAGCGCCGCGCCGCGGCAGCCCAGGCCGAAGGCCGCTTCTCCCGCAGCCTCGTCCCCGTGCTCGACATCAACGGCCTGCCCGTCCTCGAAGCCGACGAGTATCCGCGTCCTGGCACCACGGTCGAAAAGCTCGCCGAGCTCAAGCCCTCGTTCGAGGTGATGGGCAAGCAGTTCGGCCTCGACGCGCTCACCAAGTCGAAGTACCCGCAGGTCGAGCGTATCAACCACGTGCACCACGCTGGCAACGCCTCGGGCATCGTCGATGGTGCGGCAGCCACCCTGGTGGCCACCAAGGAGAAAGGCGAGTCCTTGGGGCTGAAGCCCCGCGCCAAAATCCGCTCGGTCGCCGTGGTCGGCACCGATCCCATCTTGATGCTCGCCGGGCCGATGCCCGCCAGTCGCAAGGCGCTGAAGAAGGCCGGCATGCAGGCTTCGGACATCGACCTCTGGGAGGTCAACGAGGCCTTCGCCGCGGTCCCGATGGCGTTCA
>CAYSPB010000757.1:0-1882 GCA_964432695.1 uncultured Nannocystaceae bacterium | reverse complement strand
AGAGGGCACGTCGTCGAGGGCGAAGCGCACCGAGAATGGGATCGAGGCTCGGCCAGCGCGCGCCGGGTTCGTCCTGCAGGCCTCGTTCGATCGCCGTCCGAAGACGGCGCGGCAGTCCTCGGGGGAGCTGCCCCCCGTCGGCTGGTCGTGCGCCGGCGAGCGCCTCGAACAGGCTTACGCAGAACGCGTACTGGTCCGACGCTGCGGTTGCCGGCGCACCGCGATGCTGCTCGGGGGCCATGTACGCGGGGGTACCAGCACGGTTGCGCCGAGAGCTGCGCGTGTGCGGCTCGCCCGGCTCCGTAGAGCCTTCCACGACGGCGAGCGCCGAGTCCGAACGTTCCGCGGCGAGTCCGAAGTCGGCCACGCGTGCCCGCGCATCGTCATGGTCGACGAGGACGTTGTCGGGCTTGAAGTCGCGATGCACCAGTCCACGTCGGTGCGCCGCAGCCAACCCCGCACCGGCCTGCGCGTAGACGTCGAGGATGGCGGCGCAGGGCCGGTCGCGTTCGGCCTGCCATGCGCGCAGGGTGGAGCCATCGACGAGCTCCATCACGATGAAGCGGTCGTCGCCGAACGTTCCCACCTGGTGCACCGCGACCACGTGGGGATGCGCGAGCGATGCGAGGGCCCGGGCTTCGGCGTCGAGTCTCGCGTTTGCGTTCGCGTCTCCGGTGGCGTGCAGGACCTTGATTGCGACCCTGCGGTCGAGTTCATCGTCGTGGGCTTCGTAGACGGTGCCCATGCCACCGGCGCCGAGCCGACCCACGACGCGAAATCTTCCGATGTGCGACGGAGCGCCATCACCCTCGCCGAACAGCTGGGCGCGGGCTTGGGCGCGGATCCACTGCTCATCGAAGGGCAGGTCTCCACCGTGCACGCTGCGTGCGTCAACCATCGAGGGCCCGCGCTGCATCTCGACCCATTGCGACCCGGACCTCTCTTGCCCAGGCTTCGAGCGCGGCGTCGTCGATGAGGGGGCGAGAGCCCGGCGCATCCGCGAGGGTTCGCTGCACGGTTTCGGTGAGTCGCGCGGTGGCGCGTGCGATACGACCACGAACGGTACCTTCGGGAAGGTCGAGCGCGTCCGCGATCTCAGGCCCCCGCAGGGCTTCGAAGTATCGAAGCTCCAGGATGATTTGGTCGTCGAGGGAGAGCGAGCGCAGTCCGTCGACGAACGCCTGGCGCCCGCGTTCGCGCATCATCATGGAGCTGGGACTGCGAGGACTGAGCACTGCGACGCACAACGTTCCGAAGTCGGCCTGTTCGCGCGCGCGCTTGTACCGCTTGCGCAGATGGGTGTGCAGCACCTTCGATGCGATCTGGAACAGGAAGCGCCGTACGCTGGCGTCCCCACGAAAGCCGTCTTTGGCGGTCGTGAGGCCCAGAAACGTCGCAGAGACCAGATCGGGCACCTCTGCATCGTCGGAGACCTTGTTGCGGAAGAACCGGGTGACCTCGCCGACCCGCCGTACGAACAGCGCCTCCCCCGCAGCGGCGTCGCCATCACGCCAGCGCACCAGCAGCTCCGCATCGTCCCGCACGACGCCAGCGTATCAGCCCACCGGGACCTCGGCTCGCGTTGGGGGTCCGGAGGTTTTTTTTCGCGACGACCGATCGAAATCGAGGCGGTCGCGACTCGGGGGGCATGAACATCGATTGTTTGATTCGCACCTCGGCTGCCTTTCTGCTCGCGACCTCGCTCGTGACGGGTTGCGACGGCGAGACGGACGACGCAGCAGATTCGACCGCGTCGGCAACCGACGGCGAGACGCCCGACGACGAAGATCCGGACGAGGAGGATGCAGGCGGAGACGAAGACCCCGGAGAGGGGGACGGCGATGGCGACGGGGACGAGCCCGACGACGGTGACGGAGACGAG
>CAYSPB010000756.1:0-1888 GCA_964432695.1 uncultured Nannocystaceae bacterium | reverse complement strand
CGTGGAGCCGATCCACCAGCACGTGGATCTCGCCGAGGCTGCGCGACCGCACGATCAGCGTCTCGCCCGCCGCGTCGCCGCCCTGGATCTGACCGTGGATCTGGTCGCCACCCGCCAGGTGCACGACCGACCCGTGATTGGTCACCGGAGCCGGCCCGTGGATCGCGAGCACGCGTGACAGGGGCACACTCTGCGCAACGCCGTCCTGGATCAGGCGGAGGTTGGCCTCCCGGCCCGCACCCAGCAGCTGATCGACCTCGCCTCGGATCACCTCGCCCGAAGTCGTGGTCACCGCGACGTTTTGGGCCGGCAGCGGGAGCACCGAGCAGGCCAAGCCAACGATCGAAGCCAGCGTTCTCATGTCAGTTTGTCATTCTCCAGCCGAGAGACCGCAGGTGGCCTGCCAGTTTGACGCGAGGCGCCAAACTGGCGACGCCACCGTCGCCACGGCCCGTGGATCATAATGCCGAATTAGCCAAGGGGTTACAGAGAGAAACTTACCGACGGCACGAGTCCTGAACGGTCCGGCACTCCCTTTGCTTCGGGCGGCGCACCCGGAGTTCTCTCCGTGCTACGGCGGTCGGCCTGCGACGGTTGGAACCGATCAGACCACGAACCGCCCCCCCAATTTCCAGGATTCGAAAGCACTCTAAAGACCCCATGGCCAAGCAGTTAACGTTCGATAGCGACGCACGCGAAGCAGTTCTTCGCGGCGTCTCCAAGCTCGCCAAGGCAGTCACCACGACTCTCGGCCCGCGCGGCCGCAACGCGGTTCTCGACAAAGGTTGGGGTGGCCCGACGGTCACCAAGGACGGCGTCAGCGTCGCCGAGGAGATCGAACTCGAGAACGCGTTCGAGAACATGGGTGCCAAGCTGGTGAAGGAAGCCGCCAGCAAGACGTCGGACGTCGCCGGTGACGGCACGACGACCGCGACCCTGCTCACGCAGTGCATCCTCGAGGAGGGCATGAAATACCTCACCTCGGGCACCAACCACGCGGAGCTGATCAAGGGCATTCGCGCCGCGACCGAGGCGCTCGTCGACGAGCTGCAGCGCGTCGCCAAGCGCGTCCCGGGCACGGACAACAAGGCCATCCAGCAGGTCGCGACGATCGCGAGCAACAACGACCCAGCGACCGGCAAGATCATCGCGGACGCGATGGCCAAGGTCGGCCAGGACGGCGTGATCACCTGCGAAGAGGGCAAGGGTCTCGAGACCGAGGTCAAGGTCGTCGAGGGCATGCAGTTCGACCGTGGCTACCTCTCGCCGCACTTCGTCACGGATGCGGACGCGATGACCTGCGAGCTCACGAACTGCATGGTGCTGATCCACGAGGACAAGCTGTCCAACGTGCGTCCGCTCCTGCCGCTCCTCGAGAAGCTCAAGGAGTCCGGCAAGAACCTGCTGATCATCGCCGAGGACATCGAGGGCGAAGCGCTCGCGACCCTCGTCGTGAACAAGCTGCGCGGCATCGTGAAGGTCGCCGCGGTCAAGGCCCCGGGTTACGGCGATCGTCGCAAGGCCATGCTCCAGGACATCGCGATCCTGACCGGCGCCCGCGCGATCTTCAAGGACCTCGGAATCGACCTCGAGCAGGTCTCGAGCAAGGATCTCGGCACCGCGAAGAAGGTCACGATCTCGTCCGAGAACACCACGATCGTGCGTGGCTCGGGCAACCCGAAGGAAGTGAAGGCGCGCTGCGAGCAGATCCGTCGCGAGATCGACGCCTTCGTGCCGAAGGACAGCGCGCGCTCCGCCCGGTAGGCAGCGAGCGTCGCACTCACTCTTGCCGGGACCAGTTCGCCGACGTCGTCGATACACCAGTAGTTGAGCAGTACCGAGATATCGAAGCAGAAGGTGTCATAGCAGGCGTAGTCGAAATCGAATA
>CAYSPB010000755.1:0-1897 GCA_964432695.1 uncultured Nannocystaceae bacterium | reverse complement strand
ACCTGAAACATGAAGCCCTGGCACATGCGGTGGAAGTGCAGACCGTCGTAGAAGCCCGACTTGGCCAGCTTGATGAAGTTGCCGGCCGTGATGGGCATCTCGTCGGTGTAGAGCTCGACCTTGATGTCGCCCATCGAGGTCTGAAGCAGGGCTTGCGTGTTGGCCATGCGCGCCTTCTACCACGCCGAGCCCAGCTCGGGGCTCAGGCCTCTGATTCGCGCGCGGCGTCGGCAAAGGCGGCCAGCACGGCGGCTTCACCGTCGGCGCTGCGTAGGTCGTCGAGCAGCTGCGTGGTCAACAGCATGCGGGCGAGCTGGGCGAGCAGACGCAGGTGTGCCTCACGCTCGCTGGGCGGCCCGACCAGGGCCAGCACCACGTCGACCTCGGTCCCGGTTTCGTCGTACTGCACCGGCTGGTCGAGCACCAGCACGATGAACTTGGTATAGAGCAGCCCGGGAACGACGGCGTGCGGGATGGCAACCCCATGGCCGACCGCCGTGTTCTGCGTGCGCTCGCGCTCCCACAGCAGCGGCTCGAGCGTATCCGCGACGATCCGGGGGGAGGCCAGGTCGAACACCCGGGCAATCTCCCCAAACAGCTGGTCCTTGCCACGGATGTCCACTTTGGTCCGCGCAGCGACCGGCTCCGGTACCGCATTCGAGGGGTTGGGCGCCTCTTCGATCATCTCGCCGTGAATCGATCGCTGGGGCGCGCGAAGCTGGAGGACGGCGCAGTGGGCCGCTTCGGTCACGCGCTCTTCGGGCGCGGCCACGAACATCGAGCGAAGCGCCTGATCCGTGGTCGTACCGGTGATCAGCAGGTCGAAGCGCGCGCTGGCGTGAACGAGTGCCGCCACGTCGTCCGGCTCTCGAATGATCTCGGAGTGGGTCGGCAGTTCGCACAGCCGGCCGAGCTGGTGGTGGTACTCCTTGGCGTCGTCGACCGTCTCTGCGTCGGCGTCCTCCGGAAGGACGCGGATGAAGGTCACTTCCGCGCCGTGCTGCTTTGCGAAGCGATCCGCGGTGCGGGCGATGAGGGCATCGTGAGGGCCGGGAACGGCGTGCGCGAGGATGCGACGAATGGTGCGGATGCCTGCGTCCTTGAACAACGCGACGTTCGTGGGGAGGTGGGTGGTGAGCCACTGCATCGGGTTGCGGATGATCAGTCCGCGCGCCGTGCTGTCGCGCCACGCCATCACCGTCCATCGCGCGTGTTCGTGCGCTGCGTGGTCGAACAGCGTGCCGCGAGCGTCGCGGGTGTAGACGACGTCGAAGTTGACGTCGACGTCGCGCTCTTCACCTAGGTGGACCAGCCGGCGCTCGATCGATGCGATGCGGTCGTCGAGCCCCTCGGCCAGCGCGGCGAGGTCGGTCTGCTCGGGCACCTCTTCGAGGTGGAGGACTTGCATCGGCGCGCTGGGGGCGAGCGTCATGCCTAGGTTGGCCAGGGCTTCAGAGGAGCCTTCGGTGCCGAACAAGGCGACCGTCGCCTGGGCACCGGCGCCTCGCGTCATGCGGGTGCGGCTCTCGTCGAGCAAGTCGGTGCGCCCGCCCATCTGCCGCAGCACGCCCAGCCGCGACACGCGGCGGCGTCCGTATCCGAAGTACAGGGCACTGCCGGCGGCGGACCCGATCGCCACGCCGAGTAGCGGGAAGGTCCCCAGGCTGATGAGAATCGCCGCGCCGGCGAGCACGCCGAAGATCTGAAGGAAGGGGTACAGCGGGGCGCGGAAGGCCGGCTTGTACCAGCGGGTCTTGCTTTCCCGAAAGACGATGACCGACACGTTCACCGGTTCGTGTCAGTGCGGCGCGGTGACCTATCGGGTCGTCGGCGACGCCATCAACCTGTTCGTCTGCCACTGTAGCCAGTGCCAGAAACAGTCCGCGAGTGCCTTTGG
>CAYSPB010000754.1:1436-1898 GCA_964432695.1 uncultured Nannocystaceae bacterium | reverse complement strand
CATCGGCCGCTGCGGGCGCTTCAGCGGAAGCCGCTGCCGGCTCGGCCTTGGGCGCCTCGGCGGCGGGTGCCGGAGCCGGGGACGGGGCCGGCTTGGCCTTCTTCGGCGCGGGAGCCTGGGCGCGCTCGGCCGGCTTGCCCGCTTCGAGTCGCGATGCCATGCCGCCGGGCAGGCGACGCGTATTCGAGGGCAACGCGATCCGCTCACCAACCTGGGGCGCGCGCTTCGGAGCCTCCTCCGCCTTGGCCTCGCTCGCTTGTGCGGCCGCTGGCTCGGGCGACTTGGCCTCGACCGGCGCCGACGTCGGTCGAGACGACGCAGCGGGACGACGGACCGGTGCCGACGCAGACGGGCGCGACTCCGGCGTGCGCGCCGGGGTCCGACGGGTTGGTTGCGAACGAGGGCTTCCCGACGCGGAAGGCCGGGCCTCGGATCGGCGCGTGCTGGGGCGAGCCGCTGGTT
>CAYSPB010000754.1:0-1426 GCA_964432695.1 uncultured Nannocystaceae bacterium | reverse complement strand
CTTCTCGATCACCAGTCGGTTCAGCGTTTCCGTTGCTTGCGCCGTCTTGACCTTTACGCCCTCTTCGGCTTCAGCTCGCTCCGCGCGACGACGACGAACGTCGGCGCCTCGGCGCCGGATCACGGTGCCGCCGCGTTTCTTCGCGCCGCCATTCTTGGCACCGCCCGCGATGACACGCTCTTGCGTCGTGGCCGGAGCCGCTGCGGCTTCGGGAACGCCTTTGACGGTCGCACGGACACGAGACGCCTCTTCGAGCGTCAACGTGCTCATGTAGTTTTTGATGGGAATGCCGAGGTTTCTGATCACCTTCTCCAGGGATCGGTTGTCCTCGTTCAATTCTCGCGCGAGCTCATAGACTCGAACCTTGGCCATGACGCACCCCCTTGTGGGCCCCACCCTGCGACTGCAGTTTCAGCTGCAGCTTGGTGAGTTGGTTCAGCCGACCGGATGCTCCCGAAGGGGCGCCCGAGCGGCGAAGTTGTTCGACTTGTCGTGTCACGGCTCGTTCAGCGTCCACCCAGAGGGTCGAGCCCGGCGCCGCGACTGACAAGCCCTTCGGGCCTGCGAGCATGCGCGTGAACGCACGCCGTTTGACGGCCGTCTGGTAACAGGAATGTGACGGACACAGATACGCGCTGCGCCCGACCGCGTCCGACGAGTCGGCGACGGGCACCACGTGCCCGTCCGACCGCCGGCGAAATCGCAGGAGATCCGACGCCGGATGGCGCTCGCGACACGCGATGCACATCCGAGTGGGATGGCGTCCAACGCGACTCAATCGGCACCCCCTCGCCCGTTCTCGCCCTCAGGCTCCGGCTCGGGCTCCGGGGGGTACTCCACCCTGAGTTCGATGTGGCCACTGGCCGCATCGTTCGCCACCTCGATGATCTGCTCAGCCCGGCTGACGCCGCCGAGACCGTCGACCTGGCCGAGTTCTTCGGCGTCGGCGACGGCGAGATCGCGGAGGTTTCGCCATCCCATTTGGAACAAAACGTCGGAGAGCTCATGGCCGACGCCGTCGATCGCCGCCATTTCGGCCTTGTTGCGGGCCTCTTGCTGGCGGATCTTGCTCTCCGAGAAGATGTCGATGCGCCACGCGGTCAGACGAGAGGCGAGGCGCACGTTTTGACCACGCTTGCCGATCGCAAGGCTGAGTTTATCGTCCGGCACGATGAGTTCCATCGTGTGACGGTCGGCATCGATGAGCACGCGAGAGACCTGCGCAGGCTGAATCGCATTGCACACGAACCGCGCAGGGTCGTCGTTGAAGGGCACGATGTCGATCTTCTCGCCCCGAAGCTCTTGAACGACCGCTTGAACGCGGCTGCCTCGCATACCGACGCAGGCGCCGACCGGGTCGACGTCGCGCTCGCGGCTGGAGACGGCGATCTTCGAGCGGGCGCCGGGCTCCCGGGCACATGCCTCG
>CAYSPB010000753.1:0-1900 GCA_964432695.1 uncultured Nannocystaceae bacterium | reverse complement strand
TCGGCTTCGCCACCCGCGTGCCGTTCTACGGTGCCGCAGTGGTGTGCCTCGACGACCCGAACGTCGCCGCAGTCCTGCCGCAGTTTCACAAATCGACCACGACATACGCCATCGAGCGCGCCGACGCGGACTACGTCGCGGCTGAGGTGAAACACGACGGTGTGCACACCTCCTTCCGCGTGCTGTGCCGGGGCAAAGACCGCGGCACCTTCGAGCTGCGCATGCCCGGCGTCCACAACGTTGCCAACGCTCTTGCTGCGCTGGCGATCGCGGACATCTTCGAGATCCCGACCGACACCATTCGGAAAGGGCTCGCCGAGTTCGACGGCGTTCAGCGCCGCTTCACGCTCAAGGGCGAGGCCGCGGGGGTCACCGTCGTCGACGACTACGGCCACCACCCGACCGAGATTCGCGCGACCCTCTCGGGTGCCCGCACGAGCTTCGCCGATCGACGCATCCTCGCGGTCGTGCAACCCCACCGCTACACCCGCCTCCGCGACAACTTCCAGGAGTTCGTCGAGTGCCTCGACGCGGCCAACGTCGTCGTGGTGACCGAGGTCCACCCCGCAGGTGAGTCCCCGATCCCCGGGTTTTCCGCGGAGACCCTCGCCGAGGCCCTGCTCGCCCGCAGTCCCGAGCGCACCATCGTGCACGCCAAAGACTTCGAAGCCCTTCCCGAACAGCTGGCCCAGATGTGCGCTTCGGGCGACCTGGTTCTGACGCTGGGCGCCGGCTCGATCACGCGAATCGGGCCACGGCTCGTCGAACGGCTCGAAGCGAAGTAGCCTGCGGCCCATGACCGAAGCCGCTTCGATCCTCGACCAGATCCGCAGCTCGATCCTCGAGGCCATTCCCGACGCCGACGTCGTCGCCAGCGGCGGCGGTGGCCATTACACCATCGAGGTCGTCTCGCCCGTGTTCGAAGGCAAGAACCGCGTGCAGTCTCAGCGCCTCGTTCTCGGATCGATCGCGCACCTGATGAAGGGCGACGCCGCGCCGGTCCACGCCGTCGACAGCCTCAAGACCTCGACCCCCTGAGCTCGACGCACCGCGCCGGCCGGCTCCAGACGCGACTCGCTAGTCGAGTCGTTCCGCGAACCACTCGCGGATCGACGCGATGACGGGCGCACGCAGCTCGGCCGGCTCATTGTGGAGTTCGTGGTAGTAGCCGTCCCAGGCGCGGAATGTCTGGTCGTAGCCATCGGGGTCCTGCAGCGTATCGAACGCTTCGACGCTTGCGGTGTGATCGCAGATCTTGTCGCCCGTACCAACGTACCAATGAAGCGGTAGCCGAACGTTCGGCAGGCCCTGCCGGACCCGCTCGGCCGCCTGGTTCATGCGTTGAAACCATCGCGCGCTGACGACTCCGGCCCGCCGCGGGTCAGCTTCGTACCGCGCAACTTCTTCGGGGTCGCGACAGATGAACTCGGCCGGGATACCCGAGGGGAGCGTCAGCTTGGGCGCCAGCACGGCGGCCATCTTGCCCAGCCACAGCTTCACGACCGGCGTGGGCATTGCGACGCGAAGCAGCGGACCCGACACGACCGCGCCGCGCAGGGGCAGTTCAAACAGCTCGCCGACGATGGCGTTGAGGGCGATGAGTCCCCCCATGCTGTGGGCAAACACGAACCACGGCACTTTGCCGGGCGCGTCGTCGGGCCGCTCGTCGACGATGGTCCTCATGACGTGGGCCAGATCTTGGCCGTAGACGTCGAAGCTCTCGATGTGACCCGGCTTGCCCCCGGACTCGCCTTGGCCTCGATGGTCTGGAGGAGCTTACGAAAAAGCCCGCGCGCCATCGAGTCGTCGCTGTGGCAGCGGGTGAGTACAAGGTCGATGCGCTGAAGGCAGCGGCTGGCAGGTACTTCAATAGACTTGTTACGAGCGCGGCAGTCGCAGA
>CAYSPB010000752.1:0-1909 GCA_964432695.1 uncultured Nannocystaceae bacterium | reverse complement strand
CGGGGGTGGCTCGGGCGTTGGCTGTGGGGGCGGCGGAGCGATGCCGACGTGGGTGTGGCGCATGGCCGGCGGGTCCGCGCTTGCAGGCTCCGCCGACGGGGTGGAGGCCGGCTTGGGGCTGACGCCGGTCGGTGCCGGCAAGCCCACCCGCGTCGATCTGGCGCCGACCCCGTCCGGGGAGACGGTCGACATGCGCCGCGCGCGTCCGGCTGCCATGCGTCGCAGGCTTGCCGCGATGCGCTCGCGGAGCTCGCGAGGACGCGTCGAGGCGACCGTCAGCGTGCGACCGAACGGGACGTGATTGGCGAGCAGGATGTCTCGCAGCGCGTCGACGGCGTCTCGGCTGAGGGCTTTCGAGCGGCACAGCACGTACAGGCCCTCACCGTGGAACCGCTCGACCGCGGGCCCGAGCGCGCTCGGGTCGGCTTCGACGCCGGCGAGCAACGAGACGGTGTGGCCCTCTTGCTCGAGCGCGTCCAGGACCGGAGAGATCGCGGCCTCATCCGCCGTTGCACAGCAGATCACGACGGGTCCCGTTCCCGCTCCCGACGAACCACGCACCATGCCGGAAAATTACCACGCGAGCGTGCCCACGCTCATGCTGCGCACCCACGCACTCCCTGGCCGCGTGACCAGCAAGCACCGGCGTGTCCAAGGTTTGCGACCTGGGGTGTACCGGTCTGAGGCGGTCGGAGCCGGCAGCGCCACAACCCCCGCCAAACCCCGTTTGAGGGGCGCTGGAGGCGTCTCGCACCGAGCGCAAAAGCACGAGCCGAACCCGCGGGGTTGTGGTAAGTCGCCAAACGCAGAGCGCGTACGCACCGCGCTCCAACGGACACATCATGGCTACCCAATCTTCCTCGCGGACGCCGGTTTGGGCCTCGACCATCGGCCTGAAGCTGGTGATGGCACTGACAGGCCTGGCGATGGTCGGCTTCGTGGTCGGTCACATGGCGGGTCACCTGCAGATCTTCGCCGGTCGCGACGCCTACAACGCCTACGCGCACTTCCTTCAAGGGCTCGGCGGCCTGCTCTGGGTTGCGCGGCTCGGCCTGCTCGCGGCGATCGGCGCGCACGTCTACGCCGCGATCACCCTCAACAAGCGCAATAGCGACGCACGCCCCCAGCGCTACGCGGTCAAGACGAACAACGTCACCAAGTCGCCGGCGCTGTCCATGATCTACTCCGGCTACACGATCCTCGCATTCGTCGGCTACCACATCGCGCACTTCACCTTGAACGTGCTGCCCACGACCAAGATCGAGGAGTACGACTCTGCCTCGGGCGAGGCGATGCGAGATGTCTACGGCGCCTACGTCGCCGACTTTCAGAACCCGCTCATCTTCGGGCTATACGCCGTCGCCATGGTCGGGATTGCGTTGCACCTGTCCCACGCGGTCACGAGCACGTTCCGCACCCTCGGCGTCATGCGCGGCTCCTATCGCGAGCCGCTCTCCAAAGTGGGTCCTGCGGTCGGCTACGTGTCGGCCATTGGATTTATCATTCCGCCCCTGGCATGCCTTTTTGGCCTGGTGACGGTCTGAGCCCTCCGGCCTGACCTCCCGATTCGAGCAACCTCGAGGAGCGACGACGCATGAAACTCGATTCCAAAGTCCCCTCTGGTCCCATCGAAGAGCGTTGGGACAAGCACCGCTTCGCGATGAAGCTGGTCAACCCCGCGAACAAGCGGAAGTTCAAGGTGCTGGTGGTCGGCAGCGGCCTCGGCGGCGGCGCAGCAGCGGCCACGCTCGCCGAGCTTGGCTACGACGTGCACTGCTTCTGCGTGCAAGACAGCCCTCGCCGCGCGCACTCGATCGCGGCCCAGGGCGGAATCAACGCCGCAAAGAACTATCAGAACGACGGCGACAGCGTGTATCGCCTGTTCTACGACACGGTCAAAGGCGGCGAC
>CAYSPB010000751.1:0-1916 GCA_964432695.1 uncultured Nannocystaceae bacterium | reverse complement strand
CGCCATCGCCGACACCCTGGCTGAGAGCGGATTCGCGATCGCGATCACCTGGGCGTCGAACCCCGACGCAGCGAAGGCTCGCGTGGCGGGCCTGGAGGCCCGCGGGTTCCGAGCGGAAGCGTTCCACCTCGACGGGAACGACGCCGACAGTGTCGCGAGCCTGGTACCGCGCGTCGTCGAAAGCCTGGGCCCCGTCCATGTGCTCGTGAACAACGCCGGCACAGTGGCTCCAGCGCCTCTGGTCGACACGTCGGATGAGGCCTTCGACAGCCACTACGCCGTCAACGTCCGTACGCCCTTCGTGCTCGCGCGAGCCGCCGCCGCCCAGATGAACGAAGGCGGCCGAATCATCAACATCGGCAGCATTTGGGGGCAGTCCGTGCCCATGCCCGGAATCGGCTCATACGCGATGTCGAAGTTCGCGTTGGTGGGCATGACCCGAGCCTGGGCTCGCGACCTCGCGGGGAGCGGCATCACCGTGAACTGCGTCCACCCGGGACCCATCGACACCGACATGAACCCTGCTGATGGCCCCTTCTCGGGGTTCAACACGCCGCGCACCTCACTGGGACGCTATGGCCGGCCCGAGGAGCTGGCCCGCGCCGTCGCGTGGCTGGCCAGCCCGGAGTCATCGTACGTGACGGGGGCGGAGCTCAACGTCGACGGCGGGTACAACGCTTGAGGTCAGGACCCCCGTGGTCGACGCTCCAGACGATGGTCGGGGCCGCCCCGGCCATCGCACACGGCCCATGGATTCACCTCACGAGGGAGCGTCGATGAACCAAGACCAGGACCGCAAGTCCCGGATGTCCCTGTGGGGGTGCGGTATCGACGCCAGACGGTCTTGTCGGCGGCGCCCGGCGGAGCGCGCGTGGCGAACCGATAAACGGATGCGGCTGGTTCCCGTAGGCGGTCACCGAATTCGCGTCTTCGACACCGAAGGCGAAGGTCCCGCGGTTCTGCTCGCCGCAGACGCTCCGGTGGTGCTCGAGCACTACATTTCGCTCATCGAGATTCTGGCACCGCATTGCAGGGTGGTGGCGCTGGAGATGCCCGGCTTCGGGTTCTCCACGTCTTCGCCACACTACCGTTTCACCCTGGGCGAGCAGGTGGACGTCGTCCTCGGCCTGATGGATGCCCTCGGGATCAAGAGCGCACACCTCGCGTTCACCTGCGTGAACGCGCTGGTGGCCTGCGCCGTGTCGCGAAGGGCACTGGCAAGGGTCGAGCGCCTGACCCTCGGACAATTGCCGGGCGTCGAAGCCTTCCGTGCGTGGGCGCGCCGCATCGACCTCACCATTGCTGGTCGAGGGCTCCTCGCGACGCCAGCCGTCGGCCAGGCGATCATGGCGCTCGCACCCGGTCGCGTTGCGGCGATGTGGTTCGAACGGGTTTCCGGACCCCGCGCCGACGTAAAGGCGATCAGCAGGGTGTCCGAGCAGGCCTACCGAGACGGAGGCATGTTCTGCCTCGCGTCGCTCACGCAAGCGTTGGCAGACGTGACGCCGGAGGAAGTCGGGCCTGTTGAGGTGCCGACGACCTTTCTATGGGGTACAGCGGATCGTTCACATCGACGAACCAACCGTCGCTCCTCGCTCTCGCTCGCTGCCGACGCTCAGCTCCACGAGCTCGAAGACCTGGGTCACTGCTTCGACATCGAGGATCCGGCACGGGCTGCGCGGCTGATCCTCGGCACGGGCGGGGCGGGAGGGGCCTGACGCGCGGGTCAGCCGAGCCGGGTCCAAAAAACTCGCCGCTCGGCTGTCCCACTCTCGCCGGGCTAACCATCGGCTCTCTGGTGTGAACCGGATTTTCGGCGTCTGGAGGCGTCTCTGAGGCCCAAGAGCACTCACAGAGCACCGACTCGAGGGTGAGGACGCCGCGGGGTACTCTGGCGCCGCCCGACCAGAGAGCAC
>CAYSPB010000750.1:0-1926 GCA_964432695.1 uncultured Nannocystaceae bacterium | reverse complement strand
CACCCGGCAGGTCGGACGCGCCGGGTACCTGCACCAGCGCCTTGAGGACCGAGGCCGATAGTGATGGGGAGCTCGCGGTGTCGAGCAGCAGCGCCGAGATCGTCTGGTTGCCGCCCGGTCCGTTCTCGCGGCACAGCTCGACCGCGTCGCTCTTGTTACTCGCCACGTGCACCACGTAGCCCGCGAGCCGGAGGCCGGCCGTGGCAAGGCGTGCCGTCGTCGGGTTCGGATCGAAGTAGAGCACCCCCGGCGCGGTGCTCGACCCGGCGGGGCCCCCGTTTGGGTGGGCGGAGTCCGTCATGTCGGTTCGTTCAGTTGAGAGTCCGGTCCTGCGCGCGTGCCCGCACGCTTCGGCGGCCCCGAGCATACTCATGAACGCTGGGTCCGTGGTAGCGTTCTCTCCATGGTGATGGAGTCGCTCCAGCGGCTCGATCCGCCTCGGCGGCTTGGGAAGCTGACACTACTTGCCCGCCTGGGCGAGGGGGGCATGGCCAGTGTCTATGTCGCGAGCGTGGGCGACGGAGCCTTGGCACGACTTGCCGCGGTGAAGCTGCTGCGTGCGGGAGCCCCCGATCACGACTATCGGACGCGGTTCGAGGACGAAGCCAAGGTCGTCGTCCGCCTGCACCACAACAACATCGTCGACGTTCGCGAAGCCGGTGAGGTGGATGAACAGCTCTACATTCTGATGGAGCTGATCGAGGGCCGGGACCTCGCCGACGTGTGGGATCGCTGCGCCGCCAAGGGCAAGGCGTTCCCGATCCCGATCGCTGTGCACCTGGTGCGAGAGATCCTCCGCGGTCTGCACTACGCGCACACGTTTCCCGGACTCGCGCTCGTCCACCGAGACATTTCGCCGTCGAACATCCTCCTCGACTGGGCCGGGGCGGTGCGCCTGGCCGACTTCGGTCTCGCGACCTCGGCGATGAAGGCGTCGATGACGGTGCCTGGGGTCGTCTTCGGCAAGGTCGGCTACATGGCGCCCGAGCAGGCCGTCCGGGACGAGCTCGACGGGCGGGCCGACGTCTACAGCTGCGGCGTGGTGCTGTGGGAGTTGATCACTGGCCGACCGCTTCGCGAGGCGGGCACCGATACGCAGGCGGTCGCGGACTGGCGCGCGAGTCGACCCAGCACGCTGTCACGGCGCGTCGACCCAGCGCTGGACGCGATCGTCGAAAAGGCGCTCTCGAACGACCGGAGCACGCGCTATGAGAGTGCGCAGGCGTTCATGCAGGCGCTCAGCGGTTGGCTGACCGCGAACGCACCGGACACCACGCAGGAGACGGTCTCCGCGTTCATGCTGCGCATGTTCGGCGACGCACGGGAGCGAGACCACGCGGCTTACACCGCGCTGCTCGAGCATGCGCCACGCACCACGGAGTTCCGACGTGATGGCCGACGCGCGACGCGAGACATCCCCATTCCCGGGGACCAGGAGCGCATCACACCTGGCGTCGAGGTGGCCGAGCGCTATCGGATCGAGCGCACCTTGGGGCAGGGCGGCATGGGCATGGTCTACCTTGCCGAGCACATGGGTGTGGGCCGTCAGGTTGCGGTCAAGGTGCTCACCCACGAGTGGAGTCGCCACGAGGTCGTCGCGCGCCGTTTTAAGGAGGAAGCGCGGGCGGCCAACGCCGCCAACCACCCGAACATCGTCGAGGTCTACGATGCAGGGCGTCTCGACGATGGTCGCCTGTACATGGCGATGGAGTACTTGACCGGCCGCTCGCTGTACGAGGAGATCTGCGAGGTCGGCCCGCTGCCGCCCGAGCGCGCCTGCAACATCATCGGCACCGTGGCCGAAGCGATCGGCGCAGCGCACCGCGTCGGCATCGTGCACCGCGATCTCAAGCCCGATAACGTGATGCTGGTGCCCGACGGCGCGGGCCACAAGGTCAAGGTTTTGGACTTCGGCATCTCGGCCAG
>CAYSPB010000749.1:0-1960 GCA_964432695.1 uncultured Nannocystaceae bacterium | reverse complement strand
CTCCCCGAACCGGGCCGCCGTGAAGCTGGACCTCGTCTCGCACGCCTCGTCGCCCCGCGCTGCGGTCGAGCGCTTGCGGGCCCGAGAGGGGCAGATGCGGGCGAACCTCGCGGATGAAGGGGTCGATGCAGACGCCATGGCGGTGTCGACCGTCCGGCTCAACCCGACGCATCGCTGGGACGCGCAACGAGAGCGCAACATCCCCACGGGCTACGATGCGACGTTGTGCGTGACCGCCACGACCGAAGACTTCACGACGATCCCCGCCATCATCGAGGCGGGGGCGAAGGCCGGCGTAACGCAGTCGTCGACGCGCTTCTCCAACACCGAGATGACCGCGCTCAAGTCTCGGGTGCGGGGCATGGCGCTCGAGGAGGCCAAGGCCAAAGCGGCGCAGTTCTCCGAAGCGCTGGACCTGCCTGGGCTGCGCGTCACGTCGGTCGCCGAGTCACAGGCCGGGCAGGCATGGGCTCGTTACGGCAGCCCGCTCGACAACAACATCGTCGCGAACGCCGCAGAGTTCGTGCCGAGCACGCCCGGTCCGCTGCAGGCCGAGACGCTTCCGCTGACGCTGACCGTCACGGTCGGCTACGCGTTCGAGGCCGCGTAGACCGTGAAGTCGCGCGAGCGTTGAATGCGAAGCTCCGTCGTGTCGTATGACTGCTCGGGTTCGCCCTCGCATCGTCATGATTCGGATCGTCACGACGTACGAAACCACCGCGCAGGCGGCCGTAGACTGCCTGCATCCGGACGTCCCCGGTGAGCAGGTCCTTCTCACCGTGCAGCAGCGCGTGGCCACCTTCGCCTTCGGCCGCTACGTCTCGAGGGACCTCTCGGGGACCGCCGCCGGCGCGTACTCGGGGCGACCGCTGTCGTCGAAGTCCTGGACGCCCGAGGTTCGTCAGGCCTACGCGCAGCTCGCAAACGGGGCGACCCTGCGGCCGGCCGGGTTCACGAGGCGTCGGCCACCTCCGAGCACGCCCAGGCGCGGGTTTCGGCGGCCTTCGAGGCGCCCGAGGTCGGGACGCTGCTGATGATCGGGACCGCCGACGGTCGCGGGGTTCGATGGTTCCGCATCCACGCGGCGGGTGGCGGCGACGTCGAGCTGACGGGAACCGAGGCCGTCTTCGACCTCGACTACGGCCTGCCCGAGGCGACGACGCTATCGTTCGACGGGCCGCGCCTGCAGATCCCGTCCGAGGACTTCACCCAGTGCGACGGCGTGCTGATGCTCGAGGGCTCGACCCGACTGGTGGCCAATGCACGACCCCGCTGACCCGACCCGAGTTCACCCCCCGTCGCAGCGGCGGGGGACGGTAAACCTGCTGGCCGGCGCCTTGGTGGCCTGCGGGAGCTTTGCCGCCGCTGCGATCGCCCACGTCGAGTTCCTCGCGTACGAGCGCGGCGAGGGCTCAGGCATGGTCATGCCCGCGCCCGTCATTCATCTCTACGAGCTGATCGGGCGCGTGGGGACGACCGCTGCGTTCGTGGCCTTCGGCGTCGCGATGCTGATCGTGGGGATCGTTTCGTGGTCACGCGAGCGCCGAGCGTCGGGCTGACATCGAGGCCGATGCTCAAGCGCCGCGCAGCAGCGGACGTGCGACGCCGCAGAGCGTCTTGACCCGGTCGGCCTCGACGGGCGCGCGCACTTGGCCGTCGCGCTTGAAGTACGTGCCCACGATGGCGCCGTCGCACAGTGGAGCGAGCTCGAGCGCACGCTCGGGCGCCAGCCCGCTGCCGATGAAGACAGGGCGACCCGCGGCGGCGGAGCCTACCGCCTGCAGGAGGCTGGGGTCGACGGGCGCGCCCGTGGCACGACCCGTGACGATGACGCCGTCGGCGAGGCCGCGCAAGACCGTGTCGGCGGTGGCGTCTTCGGGCGTGACGGGCGCGAGCGGGGTGGCGTGCTTGACCAAGACGTCGGCGAGCAGGGCGACGTGGTCGGCACCCAAGCTGGCTC
>CAYSPB010000748.1:0-1962 GCA_964432695.1 uncultured Nannocystaceae bacterium | reverse complement strand
GGCGCGGGAGCAGCCACCAATCCGGCGGCATCGGGTCCCAGACGTAGTAGAAGCCGAGCGCGAGCTGGCAGAGGCAGTCGGGGAGGTCCCACTCGTCGAGCGGTTCGCCATCGGGGCGCGTGCTCGTGGCCTCCGTCTGCTCGATGAGTCCGAGGACGCGCGGGGGGAGTTCGGGCTGCCACCACGACAGCAGAATCGACGCGGGGCAGTCCTGCCCGGGCGTAGGCACGACGCCGCACGAGTCCCGGAAATGTCGGTGGAAGCCTCCCGGGAGTTTGGAGAGCGCGCCGTCGGCGACGCGGTTGCCGATGGAGACCTCTCGGTCGACGGCGCGGGCCCAATGCTCTGCAACGTTGCGTGTAAGCGGGACCGGTGCGCGCTCGCGGAGCGACCAGACCGCGAGGTGGTGGTAGTCGAGCAGGCTGTCGCTGATCAGCGAGCCCGAGAGCATCGCGACCGTTGGGTGGTGCGCCTGGATGGCGCGCTCGACCTTCCGCGCTCGAGCGGAGTCGAGATTGCCGAGGTAGTCGGCCTCGTCGAAGATCAGGAGGTCGGGACGAATCCCGTCGAAGAGAGCATCGCCCCCTGCCCCGCTGCATTGTGCGTAGGAGACGAGTTCCGGGAGTTTGACGTGCCAGTCCCGGTGATAGAGCGAGTACTCGCGCCGGGTCTTGTCGCGAAGAGACGCGGGGACCACGAGCACCGAACGTTGAGCGCCGACGACGGTCGCCGCGAGCAGCGTCACCAGCGTCTTCCCGCTGCCGACCCGCATGGGCGCGAAGAGCCCTTGGGCTTCGAAGAGCTCGCGGAGGGCCTCGACCTGGTGCGAACGGAGGCGGTTCGGCTCGCCCTTGTCGTTGGTGCCGCGTTTGCGGAGCGCCGCCGAGATGGCGTCTATCTCGGCGTCAGTGGCCGCCCGTCGCCGAGGTAGCGCAGCGACGCGAGCGAACTCGGCGTCTTCGCCGATGCCACCATCACGCGCGATGGCACCAGGGATGCCGACTGTTTGCAGGTCAGCTCGTGTGCGGCCTTGGGCAGCGAGTAGGTTATCGAGGGCACCCACACGGCCGAAGCCCCGTGCCCTTGTGAGGCACGGGGTGGTCCGGATACCCGGCGGCCGATCGGCATGCTAAGGACGCCGCGTGGGAACGCCCGTGGAACTTGATAAGGAAGTGCAAGCCATGACAATGAGAGCGGTCATGAGGACGCTTGCTGCGATTGAGGCCAACCCGGCAATCAACGCACCCGTTGATCAGCGGGTTGCCTTCTTGAACAGCCCACTGGTCCTCCACGTCCTCGGGCTCAAAGTCGCAAAGACGTTCGAGCGTCCCGACTAACTCGCGACTTCCTTGGCGAGATCGAGGTAGCGGCGACAGTCCTCGTCGTTCAACCCCCGCTGCACACAAATCAGCAGCACGTCGCGTTGTAGGCTTCGGATTTCTCCCGAGACGCCGGTCGCCGCCTCCGCGGCCGGCGTCACCTTCGCCTTGCGCGGCTTGCCTTTGTCGGACCGGGTCTTCCGTTTCTTCGGCGCCTTCTCCTCGTCGGCGCGTGGGTCGGCCGGTGCAGGCGGTGGAGCTGCGGCCGGTGCCGTCGGTGGGGCGGCGGGAGGAGCCGCAGCGGGAGGAGCCGCTACCGGTGCAGCCGTGGCGGCCGGAGGTGCTGCAGCAGGGACGGTCTGCACCGGTACCGCGCCGACGGGAGGCGCCGCGACGACCTGCGGCGGCTGGACTGGTGCAGTCTGCGGCAGCCCTGGCATCGTCGGAGCCGGCTGCGGCACCTGGGCAGGCTGAGGCTGGACGGGAAGACCCGGGGCTACCTGCGGCGCCGCGACGGGCGGTGCAGTGATCGGCAGGCCGGGCATGGCTGCGGGCTGCGGGACCGCAGCGGCGGCGTTGGGTGCGGCGCTCTGGAGATGGGCGGCGAGAGTGGCAGGGATTGGGCTGGTCATGCTGCTTCCTT
>CAYSPB010000747.1:0-1962 GCA_964432695.1 uncultured Nannocystaceae bacterium | reverse complement strand
AGAAAATAGCGCTGGTAGATCAGATGACCATCAATTCGATGCATGGTGGGCTGAGGCTGAATTGCTGGGCAGATAGCCAGCGTGCGAATGTCGTTGCGCTGTTTGGCGATGCGCAAGGCGAAGTTACCGCCCAGTGAGAAGCCGAGGATGCCAAACCCCGGATGGCTCTGGCGTTGTTTAAGCAGGTCGATCAGGTCGACCACCTCGTCCAGACGCGCAGAATTGAACAATTCCTGATTCAGATCAGCGGTATTGCCGTGGTCGCGGAGATTGATGCGTGCGACATTAAAACCGCGCTCGAACAGCGTGGCGGCGCTCGAGCGGGCACGTGCGCGGCTCGCCGCTGTACACACACCCATCCTGTTCGTTCACGCCCCGTTTTCGGACCTGGGGCCGACGCTTCGCGAACGCGACATCGAAGCCGACGGAATCCTCGCCGACCTTGGTGTTTCCTCGATGCAGCTCGACCAGGTCGAGCGCGGGTTCTCGTTCCGCGGGGACGCTCCGCTCGACATGCGGATGAATACGGACGACCCAAAGACCGCGGCCGACCTCATCGCCGAGCTCGACGTACCGGCAATGATTCGCATCCTTCGCGAGTACGGTGAGGAACCCGACGCACCTCGTATCGCTCGCGCCATCATCGATGCCAAGCCGACGACGACGGGCGCGCTGGCCCAGGTCGTCGCCGACGCGATGAGCCACAAGCAGCGCCGCAAGCTCGGCCTTCGCATCCACCCGGCAACCCGCACGTTTCAAGCGCTGCGGATCGCCCTCAACGACGAACTGGGCGAGCTCGACACGTTGCTGCGGGATGGCCCGTCTTCACTTCGCGTCGGGGGCCGGCTCGCAATCATCACCTTTCACTCGCTGGAGGACCGCCGCGTGAAGCAGAGCTTCCGCCGCCTCAGCGCGCCCAAAGACCTCCCGGCTGGACTGCCGGTGCCCGAGTCCGAGCGACGGGCGCCGTTCACCCAGCCCCGCCCCTTCACCAAAGGCGTCGTCGCCCAGCCCGACGAAGTCGACGCGAATCCCCGAGCCCGCAGCGCTCGCCTTCGAGTGCTGGAACGAGTCGCATGAGCAAGCGAAGCCGCCGAAAGCAGAAGACCGTCGAGTTCTTTCACGGCCACAAGCGCAGCAGTGACCTGCCTGCGGGCGCATCCGGCGTGGAGCGTGCCCGCGACCGCATGCGCGCCCCGGCCGGCACTTCGTTCCTTCTGTTCTTGTGCGTGGCGGTGATGGTCGCGATGGGCATCGTTCGCATCAAGTCGACCACGGCCGTGCTCGAAGCCGGTGGCGACATCGCGGCGCTCTCCGAGCAACAAGCGATGTTGCTCGAGGAGAAGCGGCGGCTCTCGGCCGAGCGCGCGTACCTGAGAAACCCGACGCAAGTGCAGTCGGTCGCCCGCGACGAGCTCGGCATGGTCCCCGTCGCGCCCGAGCTGGTCCAGAAGATCCGCGTGAAGGAGGACGCCCGATGAACCTGCTGCACCGACACAAAGCGATCGTTCAGCCCATGGCCACCGACATCGGGTCGGTTCGGCTGCGGGTGCTCCTGGTGGCGGCGATCCTCGGCCTCTCGATGGGTGGCCTGATGTGGCGCGCGTTCCAGGTCTCCGTGCGTCAGCACGAGCACTACGCCGACCTCGGTCACCGCCAGCAGCTTCGGACCTACCGCGTGCGGGCGAGCCGAGGCGACATCGTCGACCGCAACTACATCGCGCTCGCGGTCACCGACCGCATGCACAAGATCGTGCTCAACCCGCGGCTGATCGCGGCCCAGGGTGCGACCGAAGACGTCGTCGGCACGATCATGGGCCTGTTCCCCAGCGAGGACCCGGCGTACCTGCGCACCGAGCTGGGCAAAGACCAGGCGTACCGCCAGCTTCGGATGCGGCTCGCCGGCGCGCAGGCTCGCCCCCTTCGCGAGGCCCAGCTGCCCGGCGTGCGCCTGGAGCCGAT
>CAYSPB010000746.1:0-1967 GCA_964432695.1 uncultured Nannocystaceae bacterium | reverse complement strand
CGACGTCATCGCGTTCCCGAAGACGCAGCGCGGCCAGGACCTCATGACCAGCGCGCCGACCGTGGCCGACGATCCGCAGCTCGCCGAGCTGTACCTGACGCACCGCGACCTGCCGGCCAAGCCCGAAGGCGCCAACGAGTAGCCTCATGCCGGAGTTGACCCGCCTGCACCGCCTCGTGCTCGTGGCCCTGTCCACGGTGCCGATGGTGCTGTGCGTGGCCGACTACGACATCTGGCCGCTGGGATTCGTCGCGTGGATCCCGATGCTCGCGGCCGTCGACGGCACCCGACCTCGCCAAGCCCTGTTCTGGGGCTGGGCGGTCGGGTGCGCGACCGTGTTCTGGGGCTTCTTCTGGATCACCGAGCTGCTGGTGAAGTTCGCCGGCTTCCCGGTGCTCGTCGGCAGCCCGGTCACCCTGCTGTTCGCCAGCTACCACGGGCTGCTGTGGGGGCTGTCGATGATGCTGACGGTGTGGCTGACCCGGCGGACCGACCTGCCCCTTTGGGTCACCGCGCCGCTGAGCTGGGTCGCGCTCGAAGCGACCCTGCCGAACATTTTCCCCATCTACATGGCGCAAGGCTGGGCGGCCGCGCCGATCATGATTCAAGCGGCCGAGCTCGGCGGAGTCACCACCGTCAGCTTCCTGATGGTGGCGATCAACGCGGGCCTGTACACGGTCGGCAAGCGGCTGTGGCTCGACAAGACGCTCGACAAGCCCGCCGCGGCGGTCACCGCTGCGCTGCTCATCGGCGTGCCCGCCTACGGGGCGATGCGCATCGCCCAGGTCGAGGCCGACATGGAGTTGGTGCCACACCTGAAGATCGGCGTGGTCCAGGGCAACATGAGCATTGCCGAGATGACCCGTCCGCGCCTGCGCGACCGCGCGTTCGCGGGCCAGCAGCGGGTCAGCGCCGAGCTTCAGGCCGAAGGCGCGCAGGTGATGCTGTGGGGCGAGACCGCCTACCCCAACTCCCGCATCTTTCATCGGCAGAGCAAGCACGAGCCGCCCGAGGGTCATCCGTGGCGCGTCCACCAGGGCTTCGACGTGCCGATCATCTTCGGTGCCGTCACCCGCGAGGACCGGCGCGGCCGCAACTGCGGCGGCATTCACAAGTGCTGGAACACCGCGCTGCTGATCGACGGAGATGGAAAAATCCTCGACCAGTACGACAAAGTGTACCGGCTGATCTTCGGCGAGTATGCGCCGCTGGTGGACCCCGAGTGGTACCTGTCGATGATTCCCGCCGCCTCGCACCTGCAGCAGGGCGCGGGCCCCAAAGCGCTCACGCTCGATGAGCACCGCCTCGGCGCATTCATCTGCTACGAGGACATCCTGCCCCGGTACGTGCGCGAGACCGCCAACGAGGGCGTGCACGCGTTCGTGAACCTCACCAACGACGCCTGGTTCGGCAAGACGCACGAGCCGGCGCAGCACCTGGGTCTCGCGGTCTTTCGGGCGATCGAAAACCGCAAGGGCATGCTGCGCTCGGTCAACACGGGCATCAGCACGTACGTCGACCCCACCGGCCGCCAGGTGTTCCGCACCGAGGTCACCGATCCCGACATCGACGGTCCCCAGGAACCTGTAGGCTTCGTCGCCGACGTGCCGATGATGGACCCCGACGCCCGCACGCCGTACATGCGCACCGGCGAAGCGTTCAACGGCCTGTGCATTCTGCTCATCGGCTTCTTGGGCTGGCGCGGCGGCCGACGCCGCGACGACGATGCGCCCAACACGTCCGACGATGCGGCACAGAAGGGTGAGGCGTGATGCGCTGGGTCGCACTGACGGCCCTGTTCGCGACCGCATGCACGGTCGACGAGGCTCCGCCGGCGTCCGGTGACGCGGGCGGCTCTACCAGCGGGCCGCTCTCGACGTCGAGCACGTCCGGGAGCGGCGCGGACGGCAGCGACGCCGGCCGTGACGATGGCGACGCAGGCGGAGAGACCGCGCCGGGCAGCGGCA
>CAYSPB010000745.1:942-1975 GCA_964432695.1 uncultured Nannocystaceae bacterium | reverse complement strand
GGCCGCATCCACAGCTGGGCCCCACCGCGTCGACGGTGACCCGCGTGGAGCTCACCACGGGCGATGGAGGTCCCGCGATGGTGGTGGATCGGCGACTCGACATCGCCGAGGCCTGCACGTTGTTTCCGACGGACTGTCCGTGGACGTTCGGGGACGCGTTTCATCCCGACCGCATCGACGAGCGGGTCGAGGTCCCGGGCGCTGGCACGTACCTGCGGCGCTTTGAACGGGCGCATGGTGACCAGCGAGCCACCGTGGTGTCGACGACGCCCGAGGGGCGGGCGATTCGGGTCGAGCTCGATGCCAGCGGACGCGTGGTGGAGGCCGAGTCGGGTCGCTGGAACGCGGATGCCTTTGTGCCCTCGAACCAGCTCGACGCGCTGTCGCTGGGCTACGGCGCCGACGGGCGGCTGTCGGCTTGGTCGCTGGGGCAGGGGGAGACCGCGTTTTCGGGCGAGGTCGACTTCGACACGCTCACCGACGGCTTCCGCTGGACGACGCAGGTTTTCGGGCGCACGTACACCCGAGAGCTCGACCTCGACGGCTGGCTGGACTCCGCGTCCGGTCCTCGAGGCACCCGCCGCTGGACTTTCGACGGCGAGGGCTTTCCCACCGGATACACGCCCGAGTTTGGCGCTCCGTGGAGCTTCGATTCGCCCGAGGCGGGCGATGTCCAGACGCTCACGCCGGGGGCAGACGCGGTGTGGGAGGCCCCTGTGCAGTACACGCTCGACGACGACGGGGAGGTCTCCACCCTCGTGCGGCCCGATGCTCGCATCGTCGACGTGCCGCTGGACGCCGCCGGACGCATCGCCCAGGTCGTCACGGATGAGGGCTCGGTCACCGTGCAGCGGGATCCCGCGACGGGAGCGGTGACCAGCGTCGAAGATCGCGACGGCGGGGTCACGACTCGATCGTTCGCCCACGGATTCTGGGTCGGCGAGTCTCGCGAGGGACCCGAAACGGCAGGGGCTGCCAGCGTGGCGTGGGCCTGGAGCGACGCATTCTTGCTGGCGCAGGAGACAGTCGGCGG
>CAYSPB010000745.1:0-932 GCA_964432695.1 uncultured Nannocystaceae bacterium | reverse complement strand
TGGACTTCGCCTACGACCGCGACGGCCTGCCCATCCTGGCCGGGCCCCTGCAGATGAACCGCAACATCGAGCACGGAGCTCTGGACTCGGCCATCGCCGGTCAGGTCGAAGAGCACATCCTCTACGACCGGCGCGTGCGCCCCGAATGGGTGCGCTTCGAGACCTCGGAGGTCCCGCTGTTCGAGGCCGTCTACAGCTACGACGCTTGGAGCCGCATCGAGTCGGTCACCGAGACGGTGATGGGCAGCACCCGAACCCGGGCGTACGCCTACGACGACGCCGACCGGCTGACCGAAGTCACCGAGGACGGCGTGACGCAGGCGGCCTACGCCTACGGTGCCAACCTCGATTGGTCGAGCGTGATGCTGCCCGGCGGCGACATCACCCCGGTGTTCGACGACCGGCATCGCTTGCTCGAGTACGACGGCGTTTCGTTCAGCTACGACGCCAGCGGCAACCGAGTCTCCGCCGGCTCGACGAGCTATGCCTACGACACCTGGGGCAGCTTGTCCGAGGTCTCGGTGGGCGGCGAGAGCCTCATCTACGCCTATGACGGATTTCAGCGCCGCGTGGCCAAGCTGCGCGATGGCGTCCGCGAGCGCGGGTGGCTGTACCGCGGGCCCTACCAGGTCGTCGCCGAGCTCGACGGTGACGGCGAGATCCGCTCCCGATTCGTCTACGGCACCCGCGTCAACACCCCGGACCTCATGGTGCGGGACGGTCAGACGTATCGCTTGATCTGCGACGTACGCGGCTCCGTGCGGCTCGTCGTCGACGTCGCCACCGGCGCGGTTGTGCAGCAGCTCGACTACGGCCCGTGGGGCGACGTTCGCCTGGACAGCAACCCCGGCTTCCAGCCGTTCGGCTTTGCGGGCGGCCTGCTCGACGCCGACACCGGCTTGCTGCACTTCGGCGCGCGGGACTACGACCCG
>CAYSPB010000744.1:0-1981 GCA_964432695.1 uncultured Nannocystaceae bacterium | reverse complement strand
TACACGCCCGAGCGGACGCGCTTTGTACTCGGGCCTGAGCCGGACGTCAAGAACCTCTGCGCGGAAAAAAACAGCTCCGCGAAAACCGGCCGTGCAAGGCGGTGCAGAGGCCGTGGCGCAGGTCCCGCGCTCTACTGCACCGCACCGTCGTCGTCCGGCGGAGCCTCCTTGCGCTTCTTGCGACGCTTCCGCGCCTTGCGCTCCGACGGGATCGCGCCGTCGGCCTCGAGATAGCCCTGGTCCTTGGCGTCCGCGATCATCGCCCCGATGATCTCGAGCAAGGCATCGTCCGCCGGCATGAGGTGATGGTGGTACGAGGGCGTCTCTTCAGGCGCCCAGCGGACGAACATCAGCAGCGTCGTGTCACTGAGGTTCGGCGGCATGGTGTCCTCTCCCTTGATCACCAGCAGCTGCTCCGCCTCGGTCTCGTCGGGCAGAGAGCCCATGAGAATGTCCTGAATCTCGATGGCGACGTACTGGTCCTGGCGGCCCTGGTAACGCCCCTTGCCGAAGACTTCCTTGACCTTCACGGTGGCCAAGACGTTCGAGAACCCGAGTCGCTCCGCAAAGAGCTGCTGGTCGAGGACGTCGTTAGGGGCCCGCCCTTCGAGCTGTACGGCCTGCCCGGTGAAGTCGTCGTCGAAGGCCTTGCGATATTTGCTCTCGAACGCCTCCGCGTCCGCCGGAGAGGACAGCTCGCCGGTCCCCACGGGGTCCTTGCACGCGGGCGTCACCGACGCGAGCGTCAGCAGGGCGAGCGCAGCCGTCGATCGTCGAAGGAACGAACGCATCGCCGCAACCGTAGCAGCCGCACCCCGGCCGGCCCAGGTACCATCACGCCCATGGGGTCGCCCCGCAGCCTGACGGTCCTGCGCGACGAGGTCGACGCTCGCGTGTCGGCAATGCAGAACAGTCACGGCGACTGGCCGTGCGCTGCCGGCTGCGACGCCTGCTGCCGCCGACTCGGTGCGCTCCCGCAGGTCACGGCACCCGAGTTCGCATCGTTGTGGGGCGCCATCGAGGCGCTGCCCGATCGCGACGCGGTCCGGGAGGCGATCATCACGGCCCGTCCCGATGCCGCCGGCCACTACACATGCCCGATGCTCGACCGCGACGCGGGTCGATGCCGCGTCTACGAGGCGCGGCCGATCGCGTGCCGCACCTACGGCTTCTACGCTGGTCGCGACGGCGACTACTGGTGCGACCGCGTGACCCAGCACTTGCATGCGCGCCGTGACACGCTCGTCGCCGGCAGCCAGATGGGTATCGACCGGCGACGCGACGCGACGCTGGGCCCTTCGTTGGACCTCGCCGAGCTCGTCGCACGCACGGATTCCGCATGAAGCGCTTCCACCTCCTGACCGCCTTCGCCTTCGCCTGCGCTCCAGGCCTCGCGCCCGGCCGGCCCGGTCGCTTTCCCTCCGCCGACGACGACCTGGTATCGGCCAACGAAGCGCTCGGCGATCCGTACGGAGGCCGCTTTCCCTTTGCGCAGGCCGTCGAAGGCCTGCCGGTAGACGGAGCACTCATCGCCACGCTGCGCACGAGTGCTGGCGACGTCCGGTGCACCCTCGACCCCGGCCACGCCCCCCTGGCCGTCGCGAACTTCGTCGGCCTAGCCCGAGGAACTCGACCCTTTCGCAACCGCGAGGGCGCGTGGGTCACCGAGCCGTACTACGTCGACGTTCCGTGGCACCGCGCCGAAGAAGGCCAGTTCGTGCAGACCGGCCGCCGGTTGGGGCTCGCTGACGGCGGCTTCTTGCTGCAAGACGAGATCGGGGTCGGCGACGACTTCGGACGCGCCGGCGTGATGGGCATGGCGGGGATGGGCGACACAGACACCAGTTCGGTGCAGTTCTTCGTCACCACGGGGCCTGCCAAGCACCTCGAAGGCGCACACACCGTGTTCGGCGCCTGCGATGGCGAAGCCGCACTGCGTCAGCTGGAGCAGGCTGTCGTCCGCGGCCAGCCCGCGACGCTT
>CAYSPB010000743.1:0-1983 GCA_964432695.1 uncultured Nannocystaceae bacterium | reverse complement strand
CCGGGCAGCACCTCGAGCTTGAGCGGCTGCACGTGCAGCGCCTCACCGTCGAGCATGATGTTCGTTCGGCTCTCGATGTTGAAGTCGACCCGGGCTGCTTGCGTTCCATCGACGACGTCGAGTTCGAGGTGCTTGCCTTCGAACAGCTTGGGAAACGCCTTGAGCAGCCCGATGCGCCCAAGCGCACCCACGCGGATCACGTCGACCTTGCCGTCGCCCGTGTCGGCGTGGGGCGCCATCATCATCTTGCCCCCCGTGAATTTGCTGTTGCAGATGGCGATGAAGGCGGCCGGCTGCTGCACCCACTCACCACCGTCTTCGCGCATCGGATACGGGCGCGGTGCCAGGCCGAGCGTTTCGGCGATCACGCTTCCGACGTAGCCAAACTCGCCCCAGCCCTTGTATCGAGCCGCGCGAGAGTTCACGTCGGCCGCGAATCCGATCGCGAACAGGTTGATGTAGTAGTGCTCACCTTGGTCGTGGGTGAGCCGCACGACGTCGACCGCGCGAGTACGCCGCTCGAGCAACGCACCGAGCGCGTGCTTGGCCCCGTCTTCGTCACCGGGCTCCATGAAGTCCCGCAAGAACGAGTTCCCCGTGCCCAGGGGCAAGAACCCCAGCTGTGGGGGGTCGGTCTCCTCGGCGTCGATGGCCGCGGGGATCATGCCGTTGACGAGTTCGTATCCGGTACCGTCACCACCGACGGCCAGGAACCGACGCCGCCCGGCGGCATACGCCTTGCGTACGATCTCGACCGCATCGCCCGGGGCCGACGTCTGCTCGACCTCGATCTCGAGCCCGGCGTCTTCGAGGCGCTTGATCGCGTCGGGGAACTGCTTTCCACACCGCCCGCCACCAGCGGCGGGGTTCACGACGGCCAGAAATCGCATGGGGGGGCTGGATAGCACGCCGAGCTGCCCGACGGCGACACAGGGGCGCGAACGCGATCACGACGCGGACGCGCAGCGGACAAGAACGGTCATGAGACCTTCTTTTGGCTTGCTTCTCGTTGTACTCACGGTGTTTGCGCCCGGCTGCGACCAGGGCTGCGAAGAGTATGCGGCCGCTTCGGTATCGCTCGAAGTCCGCGGCGCCGACCGTCAGCCCATCCCCGACGCGGACGTGCGCTTCACTGTCGACGGCGGCGAAGAACGGCATGCGGAGTCGTTCGGCGACGGGTCCTTCGTAGCGGGATACGAAGAGAGCGGCCGCTTCGAGCTCACGATCACCGCCGACGAGCACACCCCGGCGCAGCGCGCCTACGACGTAGCGTTCGAGGCGGACGGCTGCCACGTGGGGACGGTGACCGACCGCATCGAGCTCGAACCTGAAGCTTGATCTTGACGATCCCGCTGGCGGTGTCATGTTCTCCGCCAGCGATGGTCCGCATCTGCACAGCACAACGCGCCAAACGGCTCGCCCTGGAGTGCCTCGCGCTCACAGCGGCGACAGCCGAACGTTTGCGCGCGTGCGGATGGACCTCCCGTAGACCGTAAAGCCTTCACGAATCAGGCTTTATCCCTTCGGCCCCGTTCGCAGCAGCGCGCGGGGCCGTGTCGTTTCTGCCGTGCGCAGAGGCATTCGGTCCGAGACCGCCCGCGAATGCGCGGGCCTGCGGTCGCGCCCGAACCTGCCCCGGCGCGCGCGCCCGTCATAACCCACCACGGGGCGTTGCAACGACAGCAAACAACACAGGAACAGACCCATGGTCACCAAGACCCACGTCAACATCGGCACCATCGGCCACGTCGATCACGGCAAGACCACCCTCACCGCTGCGCTGAGCGCCATCACGGCGCACGACCACGGCGGCACGGGCAAGGCGTTCGAGGACATCGACAACGCGCCCGAGGAGCGCGAACGTGGCATCACGATCAACGCCGCCCACGTGCAGTACGACTCGGCCTGCCGCGCCTACGCCCACATCGACTGCCCGGGCCACGCCGACTACGTGAAGAACATGATCACGGGCGCGGCCCAGAT
>CAYSPB010000742.1:0-1991 GCA_964432695.1 uncultured Nannocystaceae bacterium | reverse complement strand
CTTACGAGGTTGAGCACCGTGAACGCCAGCCAGCCGAAGGCCAGTGCGCCGACGACCGAGGCGAGCAGCGGCAGCATGACGAGCAGAACGCCACGGGGGCTGCGGAAGTAAACGCCCAGCGTGGCGAGCAGGGCGAGGACCGCAGCGATCGAGCCGCCCCAGACCTCTTGCTGCACCGACTTGAGCCGCTCTTGATGCTGCACATAGCTGCCGTTGAGCTCGTACGTCATCTCGTGATGGAACGACGTGGGCTCGAGACCCTTCACGATGCCGTCGACCTCGGCGGTGAGCGCCTGCGCAAACTCGAGGTCGGTGGCCGGGCGGATCGGTCGCATCTTCACGACCATCAGCCGCCCTTCGTCGGCCTCCATGTACTCCTGATAAGCCTCCGAGAGCCCGTAGCTCTCGCGGACCTCGTCAGGGTCGAAGCCGAGCGCACCGGCGTCGTCCTTGGCGCTCGTTTCCTTCGCCTCATCATCCTTCGACGAGAAATCGCCGAAGGCCTGTTTGGCAACCTCGTCTTGAATCTTTGCGATCACCCGCCGCCGCAGGTCCAGCAGGTCGCGGAGGTCGGCGTAGAGCAGAGCATGGTCGTCGAAGAACGACAGGTCCCGGCGAAAGACCACGTAGCGAATGTCGTCGCGTCCCTGCAGCGCCTCTTCCACCGCCGTCCCGAACGCAACGTTGGCCTCCCGCGACGGCGAACGAATCGTGACGTACAGATCCGACTGCTGTCCGGCGCGCGCCTGCAGGCGATCGAGTCGCACCACGCTGGGAAACGTGGAGGGCAGCAGGCGGCGCAGTTCCTGGTCGATGCGCAAGTTGGTCGCCGCAAGCGTGCTGAGCACGGCAAACACCGCCGCCAGCGCAAGGATCAGGCGGAAGCGACTGTGAATGAACGTGGACAGGCGCTGCGCCCAAGCGGGCGTGGCCTCGACCGGCTCGTCATGTTCGGCCGACATCGCGGACTTGAACTAACACGGGATCGCGGCACGCGCCTGCGCCCCGCGTCACGCTGCTAGCTCGCGGCGCGTAGCGGCAGCACCGGAGCGATGCGCGGGCGCGGCGTTTCGAAGTCGGAGCGACCCGACATGCGGCCATACAGCTCGAACAGCCGGTAGAAGTGGTCGTCCATCGTGCCGATGTTCGCGGTCGCGTCGGCGCAGCCGGCCGCGAGCCGCTCGGGGTCTCGCGCGAGCAGGCGAAGGATCGCGTCGGCGCAGTCGGAGGTGTTGCCGGCCCGGTAACGGGCGCCGTACTCGGGACCGGCTAGCGCCGCAGCACCGCCGCGGTCGGGAACGATCACAGGCACGCCCGAGCAGACCGCCTCAGCGACGACCAGACCGTAGGTCTCGGCCGCAGAACCGTGCAGGAACGCGTCGGAGCTGGCCAGGGCGCGCGAGACGAGATCGCGCTCGGAGACATAGCCGTGCAGGTGTACGCCGTCGGTCTTGCGAGCCTTACGGGCGTAGTACTTGTGTAGCGCGCCACGGCCGAAGATGACCAATCCCATCGGGCGATGCTTCGAGGCCTTGGCGAAGCCGTCGATCAGCGTGGCGACGCGCTTCTCGGGGTCGAGCCGGCTGATCGCGATGAGCAGCTTTGCGTCGTCCATCTGGCTTTCGTGCACGCCGCACTTGGCAAGCAGCTCACGCCGCAGACCCTCGTCACGATGACCGGGCGAGAAGCGCTGCTTGTCGATGCCGAAGTCCACGACCGAAGTGCGCTCGATGCCGAACTGACGCAGGCGGCGTGCAAGCCACCCGCCGCTGACGACCGTGGTGTCGTAGGCGTCACTGAGCGTCCGCAACTTCTTCCACATCGGCATGCACAGCCGGTCGACCGACCCGCCGCGGCTGACCAGCGCAGCGGTATGACGATCCGAGAGCAGGGCATAGTCCGCGATCGGCGTGGTGCTCACGGCTTTTGCCACCGGTCGGGATCGGCCTCCAAGGCGCGATCGCACGCTGCCTCCGCCTCCGCCGCGCGTC
>CAYSPB010000741.1:0-2000 GCA_964432695.1 uncultured Nannocystaceae bacterium | reverse complement strand
GTCAAGAAGGACGGGTATCTGCCGCTGCAAAAGGAGTTCGTGCTCTCGGAGGCCGCCCTGCCGATGCAGTTCAACCTGCAGCACCGCGATGTCACGCTCATTCTCGAGACCGACCCGAAGGGTGCCGCGGCCAACCTGTTGACCGACGGCAAGGTTTCGCCGATGGGCGCGGGCGGCAGTGAGTACAAGCTGACGCGCGCCCCAGGCGTGAAGTACGAAGTCGAGGCGCTGCTGCGCGGCTACAAGAGCCGACGTCAGGAACTCAACTTCAGCGGTGCCGACACCGAGAAAGTGTCGATCACGCTCAGCCGCGACGGCTCCGTCGCCGATGCCGGAACGGCTGCGGCTGCAACGGCGCCGGCGGCCACGCCCGCGGCCACGCCTGCCGCGACCAAGCCCAAGCCGCGAAATACTTCATCCAGGCCTCGCTCCAAGCCGCGGACGACGCCCAAGCCAAGGCCAAAGTCACAGGCGAAAACCTCGATGTTGCGCATCGGGACCAACGCCGGCGTTGCGTCGGCCAAGGTCTTCGTCGACGGCGCGGCCAAGGGGAACACGCCGCTCAGCCGCGTGATGGTGACGCCAGGGCGTCACAAGGTGGTGTTCCGCTGGCCGAACGGGAAGAGCGTCACGAAGTATGTCGACGTGGCCGACGGTGCCTCGGCGGTGGTCCGAGGCGGCTGACTCCACAGCGAGGGAACACGCCCGAAAACGAACCCCGTGCCCGTCGCGCGGGGTTTTTTCGTCGGGCGTCGACGCGTTTCGCGCCAGCGAACTGTTCAGCCGCCGAATGCCTTGGGGCGCGGCGGTGCGGGAGCGATGGGGGCCGCAGCCTCGTCTTGGAGCAGGACGTAGAGGGCGTCGGGAACGAAGGCGGCGCGCTGGGTCTGGTTTGCGACGAAGGCATTGCGCACGCGTTCAACCGATTCGACGGAGCTCGCAGCACCCATCTCCCGCAGCTTTTTGCGAAGCATGCGCTGGTAGTCGGGTTCTTCGGCTTGCGCGAGTTCGGCTTCGAGGAACTGTCGCGCGAGGGTGTCGGTGGCGTGCTCGCTCACCAGCGTCGCGGCGTATTGGCGCACGAGCGGGTCGGCCCCGAATGCCGCGGCGCGTCGGATCAGTTCGATGCCCTCTGCGCGCGCGGCCTCTTTCTCCTCGTCGGTGTAGCCCGGCGTCGAGCCGACTTGGTGACTGAGCATCATGCCCAGGCCGTACAGCAGTGCGTGGCTCTCGGGGTACTGCTCGAGACCGTCACGGTAGACACCGACGGCGATGTCGACCATCTCCCGCGTCACGGTTGCGCCGCCGCCGTACACGGCCGTGACGCCGCCCCACTGGTAGACGCGGTGGAACCGAGGGGACAGGCCCGAGATTGCATCGGCGTAGCGTCCGACGGCAGCGACATCGGAGTGGCCGATCGACGCGCCGCTAAAGATGAGCGCTCGGACCCAGAGCAGATCGCCGAGCGCCTCGCGGTACCCGACGCTCATCGGCCGGAGGTACTGGGCCTCGGGGACGTAGAGGACGTCGACGTCGTCGGGCATGCGCGCACGGACCTGGGCCAGCTCGCCGCGAACGGACGACGCTGCCGCGCCAACGGTGAGCGCCAGTGCGACCAGCGCGAGCCTCGCGGCATTGAACGAGCGCTTCGCCACCCCTTGCACGATACCGCCAACCAATGAAAAGAGCGACGGCGTGGACCGTCGCTCTTCGCGTTGCGTCGGCAGCCCTGACTGCCGGCGGCGGTGTCGCTCTACTCGACCTCTTGGTCGATGTAGAGACCGGCGGCCGCGTTGACGCCGTTGTTGTCGGCAGCGCCCGTACGCTCGTAGGTCGAGTAGATGGCGTCGTCGTCGAGGTCGCCGAAGGCCTGCGAGGTGAACTGGCAAGCACCGTACCCGGTCGGGGCGTTCGAGGCGATGAAGTTGTAGTGGAAGTAGTGGCCCTGCTCCTGCTGGAAGTTCAGGCCGTTCCAGACGTTGTTGTCGCCCCAGTCGTCG
>CAYSPB010000740.1:0-2033 GCA_964432695.1 uncultured Nannocystaceae bacterium | reverse complement strand
CCATCGTCCAGGATGAGGGTCTTGCCCGTGATCGCTGGCCCCGGGCTCGCCACGACTGGCGGCAATGCCGGCTCTTCGGGTGGCGGAGGTGGTGCGGTCGGTGCCGGCGCGACGACGGTGTGCCCGGTCTGAGCGGGCGGCTGGGTCGGCTGGCGTGGAAGCGGCGGTACAGCGACGGGCTCCGCCGGCACCGCGGGTTCGGCGGGCTTGGTGAGCGTGGGGATGAACAACCCCTCGACCTCCGCGGGGCCCCCCTGCTCGAGCCCGACCTCGAGACCGATCTCCGGCGCTTCGAGTCCAACCTCGAGCTCGGGTTGCGCGTCCGGAGCGTCATCGAGACGGCCGTGCACCATCGTCGACGCGGACTCGACGTCGTCTTCGTCTTCCTCGTCGTTGATGTCGATGGGCGGCTTGGGCAGTGGCGCTTCGCGGACCGCCGTTGCGTCGACATCGACCCCGCCCGGCATCGTCGACTCGAATGCGCTGACGGTGGTCTGCTCGAGGCTGCCCAAGAATCCGCTGGATTCGAGGCGCTGGACGATGTCAGCGTCGAACGCATCGATGGCGGTCTCGTTGGGCGCGCCGGTCGCGGCTTCGAGTGTCCACGCGGCCCACTGCTGTGCGGTAGTGGTCCAAACGCTCACGCGGCGGCTCCTTCGAAGAGCGCCTCGCCGAGCTTGACCATCCGCGGCAGGCTGCCGCTGGACGTCTTCACCGAAGCTTGCGTGAGCAGAATGACCGTGGACCCGAGGTGAAAGATTCCCAGTTCGTCCCCCTTGTTCAGCCTTGCGGGTGGGTCGTGCCGCGCCACCTGGAGTTCGCGCGGGTGTGGCTCGAACCGATGGTAGGGGCAGCTCATGTTGCCCACGCCAAAGGCGGCGACCATGACCACGGCGACCCAGCCGTGACCGGTCTCGAGCAGGTGCACCATCCGCTCGTTGATCGCGAACACCCGAGGGTCCGCATCGACGCTGGCGTCATTGACCGGCAAGAGCCGGCCCGGCACCAGACTGACGCGATGTGCGAGCGCATCGCACGGCGCGTGCACCCGGTGGTAGTCGCGCGGATGGAGATAGATCGTGCTGGCGGTGCCCCCGACGAACCGTTCGGCGAGCTCCTGATCGGCGAGAAGCTCCCCGATCGAGTAGCTGTGGCCCTTGGCGACGACCTCGGTGACGCGCTCGATCGGCGACACCTCTCGTAGCTCTCCGTCACAGGGGGACACGACCACAGTCGGGCTGCGGTCGATCGACCGCGCGCCAGCTCGAAGCGGCCGAGTGAAAAACGCGTCCATCGTCTCGAACCCCTCTTCGAGCACCAGCGGATCCACGTCGCGCAGGTTCACGCCGAACATCTTCGCGTATGTCGACACCGCGAACCGCCCCACGCTGGGCGTCATCTTCACTCGGGCCGCTGCGCCCATCAGCTTGCTGGCCAATATGGCCGACCAATCGGGCGTTGCGTGCACGATGGCGGCGGCGACCCGTGCCCCGAGGGGAGTGGAGCGGTCCGTCATGAACGCCCAAATCGTATCCGACCCGCGCACACCCCGGCAAGCCACGCCCTAGCCACCGAACACAACAACCGACCCTCCCCCACGCAACAAACACCCACGCTCAGGAAGGCGAGGCTCCGCCTCCAACCACCAAGCCCCGCCGCACGCCGAGACTGGCCCACACCGACGCCCCACACCCCCACCCAACCGCGACCCCCGATACGCAAAAAGGCGCCCAACCGGGCGCCCTTGGAGGGGTGTGCGAAGGAGGCTCCGCCTCCGCAGCGAGGGGAACCGAGAGGTTCCCCTTACGAATTACACGTCGAAGTAGAGCTCGAGCTCGTGCGGGTGCGGCCGCGACCGAACCTGGTCGACTTCGTTCTCGCGCTTCCAGTCCACCCACGCGCCCAGCAGGTCCTTGCTGAACACGTCGCCTTTGAGCAGGAACTCGTAGTCCTTTTCGAGCGCGGAGAGAGCCTGGTCGAGGCTCGCGTGCGCCGAGGGGACGTCCTTGAGCTCTTCGGGCGCCATCGATTAG
>CAYSPB010000739.1:0-2038 GCA_964432695.1 uncultured Nannocystaceae bacterium | reverse complement strand
CGGCCGTCAACGTGAGGCCCTGCCAGTCAAGTGCCCCGTCACGCTCGAGGCTGCCCGCCGCTTCGGGGCGCCACTCCAACCGCTGGTCCAGGTTGTCGAGCCAAGCGCCGTCGGCGACCGGCGTCAGGTCGAGGCCGGCCCATGCTTGGGGCGACACCACCACGCCTCCCAGCGCTTGGAGGGCGGCTGCCACCTCCGGTTCCGTGTTGGGATCGAAGCGATGGAGGCGTCGCAGGCCATCGATGTGGAGCTCGCCCGGTAGACTGGCGCGCAGTCGACGGCTGGGAAGGCTGCACACCATCCGGTGCACACCCGGCTGAAGCTCGATCGCTCGGACAGGACTGACATTGAGGACGCCGCCACTCGACGCGGTGAGGTCGCCCTCGTACTCCAGGCCGTCGCAGAGCTCTCGCAGACGCGCGCGACTCTGGTCCGCATCGTCATCCCCGAGTGCCTGCTCCAATCGACGCAGGGCCGTCCACCGAGGGCAGCTTCCGCGTGCGGTCACCTCGGCACGAATGAGGTCGGAGAGGGGCTCGTCCTGGCCGAAGTCGCCCCACCGCGCGGCGGAGCGAGCAGCAACCTGTTCTTGTGGAACGACCGTCAGCTTCATCACACGCCCTCCGCCACGTCACGAAGGAACGCGATGAGCAGCTCGTCCTGCGCGAGGACCTCATCCAGCTCCCACACCTTCAGCGGAAGTCGGCTGCGACGGCGATGCTCTGCCCAGGACAGTCCGGTGCTGACGAGCGCGTTGTCGACGCCGAATCGCAGGCACACGCCGTCGATCCAGTCGAGCAGTCCTTCGTCCAGCTCGGACTGCAGCTCCTCGAGCATCACGAGGACTCGCTTGCAGCGGCGCCCGATCCCGTCTGCACGCCTCTCCGTGACCAGCAGCCGGGCAGCTGCCGCGTGGACCGGTGGCTCTTCCGGAAGTTCCGCGACCGTCTCGACCTCGTAGCCGAGGCATTGCCCCACGGGCTCGAACCACATGGGTAGAAGCTGCGTGAAGGCCCCAGCACGGCGCCGAACGAAGTCGCCCTTGGTCCTGGCCAATTCGCCCAGGACCGAGCCCACGCCTTGTACCGTTGCGTGCCGCCCGTGTTCCAGCACGAGCGAGCCGAGCTCTCCACAGTCCAGCACCAGGTCGCCCAAGAGACGCCGCTCCCGGCGTTCCCGCGTGAGACTGAAGAGCCGCGGGACGTCCAACTGCCCCGCCGGGTCCAGCTCAAGGGTCGCGAGGTAGTCGTCGGTGACTTCACGCCAGAGCACGCGAGCGGCCCAGCCGGGCGGCCCTTCGACAGCGACCTCGTCTTGCGCCAGGAGCGCGAGGTCTCCGCGCCAAGCACGCGTCACGGTGTTCGGTGCACCCGTGGTCGATTCGCCGGCGACGCTGGCGTTCAACGATGCCTGCGGCGGAGCTGCCAGGTCCGCGGCAACCTCGAACGGCAGGTGGGCCGGTTGAACCCGGGTTCGTTGATGCAGGAGCGTGCAGAAGTACTGCCCGGTAGACAGGCCCGAAAGCTCAACGGTGGCCGTCGAACCCGCAGGCAGCGACACCCGGCGCGGGCCGCCTGGACCGTGTACGAAGAGCTGGGCCTCGTCGTCGACCTCGGCCTCGTACCCGGCGATGGCAATGAGCACCGAGTCCGCGCCGTCCTCCCCGGCCGAGAAGCAGGCGAAGCCTTCACCCCGGGCGGTGGCACGCCACTCGTCGGGCCAGCTCGCCCACGCAAACGAGAGTGAGGGGGTGAGGTCCCCGAGCCCGAAGCCAAGCTTCTCGAGGTCGTCTACCAGCTCGGCACGGGGCTCTGCGGGTAGCGCGAGCTCTGCGAGATGCCACCCGTCTCCGAGTACGGTCGTCGAAATCGAGCAGTCGACGCCCTCCCACACCTCCGGGGGAACCAGTAGCCGGTACGCCTGGCCGGGAGACAGATGGTCCCCGGTGAGCAACTTGCCGACGCCGTCCGCCCCCACCCGAAAAGCGCTGACGCGATCGGGCGGCACCCCCGGGACGTCCAGGGGCGAGAGATCCACG
>CAYSPB010000738.1:0-2104 GCA_964432695.1 uncultured Nannocystaceae bacterium | reverse complement strand
GGCGTCGTGTGGCACGGTATCGACGTCCTCGTTACGAGCGATCCGGCCACCGGGAAGCGGGCCCTGCTCATCAACGAAAAGGACATCGACGCACGCAAGCGGGGCGAGCTCGAACTGGCCAAGACGCGGGCTGAACTCGAGGTGCGGGTCGTGGCGCGTACGCGGGACCTGGCGCGGCAGCAGGCCTTCGTCGAGGCGATCCTCGATACCGCCCGCACGCTGATGTTCGTGGCCGACGCGTCGGGACGGGTCGTGCGAGGGAATCGAGCGCTGCTCGAGTTCTTGGGTACGGATCCGGCGGCGGCTTCGATGTCCGCGTGGGAGGTGTTCGGCTCCGGCGACGCTGAACGGTTTGGCCGCTGGATCGAGTCTGGTGCGATGGCCGATGACCTCGAGGTGGAGCGCGTGAGCGCTTCAGGAGCGCGGACCGTGCTGTACTGGACCGCGCAGGTGCTTCTCGTCGACGGCGAGCACTTCCTGGTGGCTTCGGGACTGGACATCACCGAGCGCCGCGAACTTCAACTTCAGCTTCAAACCGCCGACCGCATGGCATCGATCGGTACGCTGGCCTCGGGCGTGGCCCACGAGCTGAACAATCCGCTCGCGTACGTGCTGACCAGCGTCGAGCTGGCGCAAGCGAGTGCAAAATCTGGTGATGTCGCCTCGTTGCGGCCGCACCTCGACGCCGCCGCCGAAGCGTGCGAACGAGCCGCGAAGATCGTGGCCGACCTCAAGGGCTTTGCGCTTCCGCCTGGGCCGACGACCGAGGTCAATCTTCGCGTCGTCGTGGACTCAGCCACGCGAATGATGTCGCACCGGCTGGCCGAGCGCAGCATGCTGTCGATCGACGTCGATGGTGACGTCTGGGTTCGCGGGGACGAAACGAAGCTCTGCCAGGTCGTGCTCAACCTGATGGTCAACGCGGCGCAGGCAGTGGAGAGCAGCGGCGCCGAGGCGTCGATTGCAGTGTTGGCCGAGGCTTCGGGCGGCTGGGTGTCGCTCACGGTCGATGACACCGGCGAAGGGATCGACCCGCAGCTTCTCGGCCGTATCTTCGACCCGTTCTTCACCACCAAGGGGCACCGTGAAGGGACCGGACTCGGACTGGCGATCTCGCACCGGATCATCGCGCAGTTCGGCGGAAGCATCGGGGTCGAAAGCCGTCTCGGGCAGGGCGCTACGTTCACCGTTCGACTTCCACAGGCGGCCTCTCCCGTTCGGGGCGCAAACGACCTTGCCCACGAGCGTTCCATACCTCGGGCGCGCGTACTCATCGTGGACGATGAGCCTGGTCTTGCGGATGCCTTCGCCCACGCGCTGCCTCGGCACGACGTCGTGACGGCGACCTCGGGCGGGGAAGCGCTCGAACGCATTGCGACGCAGACGTTCGACGTCATCGTCTGCGATCTGATGATGCCTGAGATCGGTGGCCGAGACGTGCACGCTGCGGTCGCGGCGCGCGACGAGGACCTCGCGGCCCGGATGCTCTTCGTGACCGGAGGTGCCTTCACCGAGGTTGCACAGGCGTTCGTGCGCGAGATGGGCGATCGCGTGCTCTACAAGCCGATCAGCGCACGCACGCTGCGGGACTCGGTTGCCGAGGTGTTGGAATTGGCTGGGCCGCGACGTCGAGACGCCGCGGCCCTGTGAACCCCGCGGAACCGGTAGCACCGGAGTGAAGCGTTCTACTCTTGCTCGGCGAGCCAGCGCTCGGCGTCGATTGCCGCCATGCAGCCGGTTCCGGCTGCCGTGATCGCCTGGCGGTAGACCTTGTCGGCCACGTCGCCGCACGCGAACACGCCTTCGACGTTGGTGTAGCTGGTGTTGGCTCGCGCGATCTTTAGGTAGCCGGCCTCGTCCTTGTCGAGCTGGTCGCCGAAGATGTCGGAGTTGGGCTTGTGACCAATGGCCAAGAAGAAGCCGGTGACGTCGAGGGTCTCGTCGGCACCGCCGGTGGTGTCCTCCATCAGCACGCCCGTGACGCCGTCGTCGCCGAGCACCTCTTTGACCTGGCGGTTCCAGTGCACGGTGATCTTGTCGTTCTCGAGAACGCGCTTTTGCATGACCTTGCTGGCGCGGAACTCGTCCCGACGGTGAATGATGT
>CAYSPB010000737.1:0-2106 GCA_964432695.1 uncultured Nannocystaceae bacterium | reverse complement strand
CTCGCTGCGCACCACTACGCGCGCGCGCTGACCCATGATCGGGATGCGCTCTCGGGGCGCGCCGAAGTGTGCGCGCTGTTCCGCGAGCGAGCCCGTGAGTTCGTGTACAGCGGCGAAGGGGAGGCCGCCGATGCCGACATGCGTCGCGTTCGCTACATGTGCCCCGATGCCGCGGCCGCCGATGCGGCGCTGTCGGAGCAGGCCGATGCCGCTGCTCAAGCGCAGGTCGACGCTCGGATTGCGGCGGGGCAGTGCCCTCCGCCGTGCGATCCGCCGGTGCCCGCCGAGCTCGCCGTCGAAGACGCGTTGGCGGCGGCGGCCAAGCAGTCCGCGCTGACGCTGGCGCAGGAGAGCGTGCGGCTGGGCGTGCAGCTGCCCCCCGACGCCCTCGTCGCCGCGCTGCAGGCCGAGCTGCGCGGGAGCCTGGGCGTCGCGTTGCTCGACGACGACGTCATTCGGGCGTGGATTGGGGAGCAGACCTGGTCCGACCTCGCGCCCTCGGTGATGAGTGAGCCGGGCCCGGTCGCCGCATGGGTTCAGCTGCGGCTCGCGGCCGTGGTCTCTGGTCTGCCGCGAGCGCCAGGTGCAGCCGGCGTGCGGGAGCTCGACCGATGGACCGAACAAGCGCTTCGCGTGCCCGAGGCACAGGCCTGGCGCGTGTACGCGGTGCAAGACGACGTCAGTACCGCTGAACTCGCGCTCTCGGCGAAGTGGCGGCCACCCAAGCCGGCGGTCGACTCCGACCAGCCGACGCCGCTCCCGCGGGTCGAGCATTGGTCGCAGCGGCTGCCGATCGACGCCACGACGCTCGTGCCAGCCTTGGTGGCGGCCCGGCTGCGCTTTGCGGCGGGCAAGGCCGACCTCGCGCTTCGGCTCACGCGGCGTGCGCTGCTCGACGCGGTTGCAGCCGGCGTGCCGTCCATCGCGTCTCACGCGCGCGACGAGGTGGTGCAGGCGCTCGGCTGGGGCCGTCCATGGCATGCGCTCGCGCTGCTCGACACCAACACGGCACCGGACGCTGGCGCACTCCGGGGCGCGGCCGCCACCGCGATCATCCTGTCGCGGACGATGTGCGGTGGGTCCTGCCGGGACGATGAAGACCTCGGCGTCGTGCTGCGGGTGATGGGCGAGTCGTGGGTCGACGATGCGCGGGCGGGCCTGCTCGACGCCGCGCTCGCTGGGCGGTCCGTGCCGGCGGATTCGGGCCGCTGTCCGACCGTCGCCGAGGTCATCGAGCCCGACGCCGACGGTCCACTCTCGTCCGCGCTGCGAGAGGCAAAAGCGAACCTCCGCGGCCCCGGTGTCGGAGATGCACTCGCCGATGCCATCGCGGCGGACCTTCGCAGCTGGTGCGCTGCAGGCCTTGCGCTGCCGGCGATGGCCGCGGGTGACCACGTGCTTCCCGCCAAGCGCCTCGCCGACACGCTAGCCCACGCCCCCGAGATGGAGGCTGCGGGCGATCTGGTGACGCATGCCAAGCTCTCCCTCGTCGCACGAGAGCCCGATCGCGCCCAGCTGATGGCCGTCGCCGCCGCCGGCATTTCAGCAACGCCGCGGGCGGTGTGGCTCGACCTGGCCGGGTTTGCCCAGGTCACCGCGAGCCGAGACCTCGAACTCCGGGCGCTTCGCGAGGCGCTCATGGTCACGCCCGGCCTGCGTGATCCCGCGATCGAACAGCGCTTGGTCGTGGTTGCGCTCGGCGATGTCTCTGTCTCTTGGGGGCAGGGCCTCGTCGGTGGGCGCGAAGCCTCACGCCGACACGTCACCACGTATCTCGAGGCGGTTCCCCGCGCCGGCCGGTGGTCGGCGACCGAAGCGTTGGTGGCAGCGGTCGGGGATGCCGGGATGGTCCAGGGCATGACCGAAGTGGAGCGCGGGCGCTTGGTCGCAGCGCTGGGCGGAGATGCGCAGAGCCAGCCCGCGCACGCGCGCGCGATGTCGCGACTGGTCGGACAGGACCCCGGCCCTGGCTGGGGTCCGCTGCATCCGCAAGGCATCGTCGACGACGTGGCGAACGGACGCGCGCCCGACTTGCCGGCGCTCACCGCTGCGCTGGGCGACCCGCTCGCGTTCGAGGCCGCCCGTATCGCATTCGCGATGCAGGCT
>CAYSPB010000736.1:0-2139 GCA_964432695.1 uncultured Nannocystaceae bacterium | reverse complement strand
CTGGACGTGGGCGACCTCGAGGTCGATGGGGCCCAGATGCGCGTCCGCGTCGTGCGAGGCAAAGGTGGCAAGGAGCGCATTGTGCCGCTGGGGCGACGGGCGGCGGAGTCGCTCCACGCGTACCTCGACGTCCGGTCCGCGTTCGTGAAGCCGCGGACCCCTCCGCACGCGCTGTTCTTGGGGGACCGAGGGGCACGCATGGGTCCCCGCTCGATCCGCGGGCTGGTGTATCGTCGCTGCGAGAGCACGGGCGCACGCGCGCGGGTTGGCCCGCACGGCCTGCGGCACAGCTTCGCCACTCACCTACTCGAAAGCGGCGCGGACCTGCGCACGATTCAGTCTCTGCTCGGCCACGCGAGCCTGTCCACGACGCAGCGCTACACGCATCTGAGCCTGGGCAAGCTGCTGGACGTCTACGAGGCCGCGCACCCGCGCGCCCACGATGACGACGCTTGAGCGCGTGCACGAGCGTCGGGTGCCTAGAGCCCGCCGATGAACACGCGTGGCCCCGCGGCGACGGGCTTGATCTGGAGCGCCGGTTTGCTCGAGGCCCGGACGTACTGTCCGCGAACCGGCATCTTGTGCTCGTACCAGGTGTCGTCGACGAGGACTTCGACCATGTCCGCCGGCAGGCCGAAGGCCTCCTTCGTCTTGCCGTCGGTGCGATACGAGACGTGCCAGTGAATGTGCGGGCCCGTCGAGCGACCCGAGTTGCCGACCTTTGCCACGCGCTGTCCGGTTTCGACGCGGTCGCCGACCTTCACTTCGAGCGATCCGGGGACTGCGTGCCACAGCGCCGAGAACTCGCCGAAGCCGTGATCGATGATCAGGCCGTTGCCGCCGGCGCGGCCGCGCTCGGGCGGGCGGTTTTCCGGAACGCCCTCGACCACGTGGACGACCGTACCCGCGGCGGGGGCGAGCATGTCCTCACCGTGGGCATAGAAACTCTCGTTCGCGTGCCGGTCGCTGCCGCGGGGGCGCTGCCGGCCGTCTTTCTTCACCACGAGGTCGTACGCCCATCGCTGGTTGCGATTGCCGTGGTGGTAGTTGGTCGCGCGGGCGCGGCCACCATGCATGACGTACCACGTGTCCCGAGCAGGCAGGTGGAAGCGGGTGACCGGCAGATACGCCTCCGCGGGATGCTTCAGGCTGTCGATGAACCAGTGCTCGCGGATCAGCAGCGTATCGAGCCGCCCCTTCGCGTCGAGGGAGAACTGGTAGAGCACCGGCGTCAGCACGCCACCGCCCTCGGGCGCGCCGTGCAGCGCGAGGCCCGAGTACCAGCGGAGGTTGCCTTCGTGAAACACCTGCTCCTCGAGGATGCCCAGCGGCGTGCCGAAGGTCGTGGTGAGCGTAGCGATGGCCTCCTGCAGACTCTGTGGGGGCATGCGCCGGGCGAGTCGCTCGGACATCGCCGCGGCGACCGCGTCGGTCGCCTGCGTGCGCGCGGCATCGAGCAGGACGTGCATCATCTCGGCCCGGGCCGCGTCGACCTTGGAGCGTTCGGTTGCCTGCCCCCGGCGGGACGCATCCGCACTGGGCGGGGCCGCGGGCGCGGTCGGTCGACAAGCCACGAGGGCGAGCAGCAACACAGCCGGCGCGCGGGTCATCCACCCCATCGTGCCCGAAAACGCGGGTCGAGGAATCGGTTGCACCGCGTCATGCGTATCGTTGCTTCGAGATGCCCGCCCTGCAGACCTGGTTTGGCCCCAGCATCGCCGCCGTGCTCGCGGTCTGGACCACGACGCCCGAGCCGCCAGTCGTACCTGCACCCACCACCGTCGCCGACGCGTCCGAGGACGAGGCGTCGGACTTCGGGGTGTTTCGGGCCCCGCCGCCGATGCATGGCGACAGCTTCGTGGGCCCACCGGCGCCCGTCGAGTCGTGCGAGGCGTGGCTCGAGGCCACCGGCGTGACGTTCGAGTCGAGTCGCCTGCCGCTGCACGAGAACAAGTCGGGCATCGTCTGCGGCGCGCCGCAGGCGGTCCGCTACGTCTCTGGGCCCGGCAAGCTGCGGTGGAACGGCAGGCCCAAGGTCTCGTGTCCGGTTGCGCTCGCCCTGGGGCGGTTCGAAACCGTCGTGCAGGAGGAAGCGAAGCGCCATCTCGGACGCCGGGTCAAGAAAATCCGGCACATGGG
>CAYSPB010000735.1:522-2145 GCA_964432695.1 uncultured Nannocystaceae bacterium | reverse complement strand
GTGGGTGTGCTGGTGCAGACGCTCAGCGCGCTCGTGACGTTTCATCGCCGAGACGAGCGTCCGTATGCCCTCGTCGCTCGGCTCGCGTTTCCCATCGTTGCGGGCGCGGGCACCGGGACGTTTCTCGCGACCCGCCTCAGCGACGCGCTGCTGCTGCCGATCATCGGCGTGCTGCTCGCGGGTTGGGCCGTGGTGCTGCTGTTGCGTCCGGGTCGATTCCTCAAGCCCGACGGCGAACCGAGGGCTGCATCCTGGAGGGCCTACGTCGGGGCCTTCGCCGTGGGGACCTATGGTGGGTTTCTGCAGGTGGGCGTCGGCTTTCCGATGCTCGCGCTGATGACGCTCGGCTTGGGACTGCCGGTGGTGCGCGCCAATGCGGCGAAGAACGTGCTCGTGTTGGCCTCGACGCTCATCTCGCTGCCGATCTTCGCCAGCGCTGGGCAGGTCGCCTGGGTGGAGGGCGGCGCGCTGGCGGCCGGGGCAATGCTCGGTGGATGGCTCGGGACGCGCTGGCAGCTGCAGTCGGGTGCAGGCGTCGTCCGCTGGTTCGTGGTGGTGACCGCCACGATCAGCGGCGTCGGCATGCTGATCCGCAGCTTCGGTTAAACGCAAAAAGCCGAGGGGCTCGCGCGCCCCTCGGCTGAATGCAGCTTGGAGTGTCGTGGTTAGACCACGATGATGCCGCGCTGGACTGCGCGTACGACCGCCTCGGTGCGAGTGGCCGCGTCCATCTTCGACAGGATTGCGCCGATGTGGAACTTCGCCGTGTGGCTGCTGATGCCGAGCTTGGCGGCGATCTGCTTGTTGCTCAGGCCCACGGCGAGCAGCTCGAGCACGTCGTGCTCACGCGGGGTGAGCTCGGCGCTGTTGCGAGACGAAGCGGGTGCGGCGGTGCGTGCCGGCAGGTCGAGCAGGCTCGGCTCGACCACCTGAAGCCCCTGCTTCACGGACGCGACTGCAGAGCGAAGCGCGTCGGCCGAGACGTCCCGGCGAAGCACCGCGGACGCGCCCGCTGCGAGTAGCGGCAGGGCCTTGCTGTCGGCTGGGGCAAGCGCGATGACCGGAGCTTCGAGATGGTCGAAGCGGACGCCGGCGGCATCTGCGGCCGAAGGACCGAGATCCCACAACACCACTTCTGCACCGGACCGAATGGCGACCTCGGCGGCGTTGATGGACGCAGCCTCGGCTGCAGTACCCCGCACGCGGCGGGCGACGGATTCACGAACGAGCGGATCCTCTCCGACCACGAGCGTGGGCGCGGCCGACGAGACGGCGACGTCTTGGAGCGGATCGGGACTTGGATGAAGCTGCATGGCTGTTGCCTCCTGGTCGGTCACTCTGGGTCGCATCGGCGGCGCGTCAACCGTTCGACCCGCAAGAAGTCGTCAACACCCCGCACGCGGCCGTGTACGCCCTCCCAGCGGACGGGAAAAAAACCGACGAGGCCTCCCCGGCTGGCCCGGTTTCGACACGCTCGAGGGCCACAGAGTGTCCAGCGTGGATGCGGCACCGAGCCCCGAGGCTTCCGAAACCCGGACGCTGACGACGAAAACGGTCCGTAACTACGCCCAACAACCCGGCTGGCAGCCCGACCTTCCCGGTCGGCATTGGCGACATCCTCGC
>CAYSPB010000735.1:0-512 GCA_964432695.1 uncultured Nannocystaceae bacterium | reverse complement strand
GACGTCAGCCTTCACCGGCCCGCAGCGTCTTGTGCGCCATTTGCCGTCAGATGCCCCGAAACGCTGTGCTAGGCCGTACTTCCGGCTTCCCACGACCAGCCGGGCGTCGCCCAGCCGGCCTCACCGCCGCGTAACCCTGCAGGTCCGCCTGCCGTCCGATCGAAAGAGAGTCTCCATGACCCATATCGATACCCTCCCCACCGCGGTCGCCCTGCTTCCCCTCCGCAGTGGCGTGCCCCTCCCGCGCACCACGCTGCGCCTTCCCGTCGGACGCCCCCGCTCGGTCAAGCTGGTCGAAGATGTGTCTGTAGGGGACATTATCGGCGTCGCGATTCAACGCAACCCGAAGACCGATGAGCCCGTGGCCTCCGACCTTCACGAAGTCGGCACGCTGGCGCGGGTCAAGAAGATCCATCAGGCGCGGGATGGGCAGACCTATCGCGTCACGCTCGAGGGCGTCGCTCGCTTCGAGCTCGAGAGCCTCTCGTCGCAGGTTGCGGACTGGCGCGCCG
>CAYSPB010000734.1:0-2150 GCA_964432695.1 uncultured Nannocystaceae bacterium | reverse complement strand
TAATCACCCGGGTCGAGACGGCTGCCAGCGAGCCGCCACCGACCGAGGCAGCGCCACCGACCGAGACAGCGCCACCGACCGTGGCAGCGCCACCGATCGAGACGTCCGCGGTCACCGAACCTCCGCCCGTCCCAAGTCCGGAGCCCTCGAGACCGGCCCGTCCCGCCCGTCCGAGGGCGAGCTCGAACCCAACGGCGCAGCCCACACCAAGCCAAGACGGCCCCGTCCGCGCACGCCCGCGAGCGGCCGTGAGCGTCCAAGCTGCAGGCGGGGCCGTTGTCGGTCCACTGCCGAGAGTCGCGGGCCAGGTGCGGGCCGGAGTCACAGTCACCCTGTGGCGGCCACCGCAGTCACGTATTCGGCTCTCGGCCCAGGCCGAAGCAGCGGGCTTGCTTCCGGTTCGGACGGAGTTTCGCCGGTCGACAGGCACAATTGCATCGGCGCGGTTCTGGGGCGCGACCGGGACGATGCTCGTGGGCATCGACGCCGCGGTCTCCGCTCGGGTCCGTGTGGAATCGCTGGGCGGCGTGACCCTCGGCGGACTCCAGGGCGAGACACGGGGCATCGACACGCCGCAGCGTGATCGCGTGCTCATCGGCGGGCCGACGATGGCGCTCGCAGTGCTTGCCTCATTTTCGCGCCTGTCGCTCGGGCTGCGTGCCCATGGCGTCGTCGAAGTCCCCCGCAACACGTTTGTGGTCGGAGGCATCGGCCAGATCCATCGGCCCTCGGCCGGCTGGGTCGGATTTTCGCTCTTTTTTCGAATGCGGGTGACGGATTGAGCGCGGTGCGGACACGGCTCCGGACGGTGGTGGGCATCTCCACGCAGTTCGTCGCCATGTCCAGCGAGCCTGAGGCCTTGGCAGTCGACGAGGTGTTTCGCGAACACTACGCGTTCGTGCGGCGAATGATCCGTCGCTGGGGCGTTCGCGAACCCTGGGTCGAAGACGCCGTGCAAGACGTGTTCTTGGTCGTCACGCGCCGACTCGGCGAAGTGTCTGACCGCCGCAAGGTACGCCCGTGGCTGGTTTCGATCTGCCGCCGGGTCGCCAGCAACCATCGGCGCTGGAGCCTGCGCAGAATGCTGCGGCTCAGCGTGCTGCGCCGAAGCCCGATTGGCGCTGCCGTCGACGCGCCGGAGGTCGTTCTCTTCGAGACCCTTCTCGACGAGCTCAGCGACTGCCAGCGCGCCGTGTTCGTGCTGGTGGAACTCGAAGACTGGACCGCGCCCGAGGTCGCCGAAGCCTTGGGCATCAAGGTCAACACGGTCTACTCACGGCTACGCCTGGCCAAGAAGAAGATACGGAGCGCCTACGAGAGGGAGGTGGAAGGGTGAGCACTTCGGACGAACTCAATCAACTACTCGAGGTCTATCGCGATCAAACCCAAGCGAGCCGGAGTCCGACCGCCGCATGGCGGGGGTTCTCGAGGCGGCGGGCAAGGTTGCGAATCGCCGTGATCTTGGTCAAGGGCGTGGCGATCGCGGGACCGGTGACCGCCGTCGGTTGGGCAGTGGCGGGGCCCACGACGCCGACGGCCGCGCAGCCCCGAGAGTTGGATTCGGCCGAACCGGTCGAGGCTCCGCGGTCCGTCCCACACCCGAAGCCCGTAGCTCCCATCGAGGCGGCTCCTTTGCAGCTCCAGACAGCGCCGACCCCGAGCCTCAACGTTGCGCCAAAGCCTCGTCCGCCGAGTAGCCGGAGTCAACGGACACCGAGACCTTCGAAGACGCCGACGACGAGTTCCACACTCGACGAGGAACTTCGTCTGCTCGATGATGCCGAGTCCGCGCTACGACGCGGGCAATTCGATGCTTCAACGCGGGCGCTCGACGAGCACCGACAGCGTTTTCCAACGGGCTTGCTCGAGCCGGAACGTCGACGGCTGGAGGACTCGTTGGAGCGGCGAAAAAAGCCGCGATCGAATTGACGGAATTGACAGAAATTGGCCACTGACTCCGATCGATGAAGATGAACAACACCGGCAAATCCTTTCTCGCAGTCCTCTTGTTGATAGGCGGATGCGATGCCGTAGGCGACCTTGGTGAAGACACCGTCGACTCCGGCGACGCCATGTCTGGAGAGGACAGTGCAGAAGGCGAAGGTCCCCAAGACCCCGAATCCGACGACGCGGAGCCAGCAGAACCCGAG
>CAYSPB010000733.1:0-2161 GCA_964432695.1 uncultured Nannocystaceae bacterium | reverse complement strand
CGACGACGGTGACGGGGACGAGCCCGACGACGGTGACGGGGACGAGCCCGACGACAGCGACGGGGAGGGCCTGCACCCGTTGTGTGAGACCTGCGCGGAGACCAACGGACTCGGCGTGCCCGTATACACCTGCAGCCCCGAAGTCGACTGTGGCACGTACCGGATCTCGGACGAGCTCGGAACGCTCCCGGGGTGCGAAGAACTCGGCGACGGCACCCTCGACTGCTCAGCACTCGAGGCCGCGAACCAGGCGGTGGTTGACTGCGTGCTCGAGGCTGCGGAGAGCGGGGATGCCATGACCGCCGACCGATACAGTGAGGAGGAGGTCATCTTCTCGTACGAGCGCCGCTTCCACGCCGAAGACGGCGTGGCCATGGACCTGGCCGTCGATTTCGAAGACTTGACGATCTCGTGGCCCGACGTGCGCATCGTGACGACGCCCGACCTGTCGGCGTGTACGGGCCTTGGGGACGCAGCGCAGGGGTGGGACTGCATCGAAGCGGCCTTCGACGCGGCGGAGTCCGTCGGGTCTTGCTACGCGGGCGGCAGTGAAGAGGTCTTCAAGTAGGTGACCTGCGGCGGGAGCGCGCTACGGCGCGGTCTCGTCGCCAGCGAATCCGATGCGCGAGAATCCCTCGATCTGCAGGGACTCGCGCTCGAGGCCGCCGTCTTTTTGAGCGTAGCGCAGCATCGCGGAGCGCTTCCGGTTCTTGCGGTCCCGCAGGCGAACCTTGAAGTCGTCCAGCGCGTGGACCTGATACGCCCACAGGTCCGCATGTTCCCACTTCTTTGAGTAGATCGTGCGAAGGAGGACGCTCTTGGCATCGGTGGGCTGCGCGGTCACGTTCTGTACGAAGTCCGACGTGTACATGAAGTACTCCTCGGCGTTGCTCACGTAGACGACGCGCATGGTTTCCCCGAGCGCCTCGCAGGCTGCGGCGGCCGAACGCATGCTGTCGGCTCCGGCGAGGTTGCCTTGCATGATGCGCACGCGTTGGGTTTTGTACAGAGCCCGGATGTGCGCGTAGCTGTCGGGGTCGGACAGCCACGTGACGTTGCGTCCGCCACGGCGGCGGTTGAGGACGCGACGGAGGTGTCGGTACACCGTCTCCCGCCCCGCTTTGAACCCGCGGACGATGCGGCGGACTCGTTTGTCGCCGAGGCCTGCGGCGGGCAGCTGGGCTTCGAGCAGCGCAACGGCCTCGGCCTGATTCTCGCGAGCCCACCAGGCCCACGCCTCTTCGGGCGTCTCGGCGTCGAGAATGAAGACGCGATGCATGTGGTGCAGGTCGACGATGCGCCGGTCGATGTCCATCATGAACAGCAGGCGCGTGCGGGCCTTCGCCGCAACTGTAAAGGTCTGGTCGGAACCGACCCCGACCGCGCAGCCGCCGACGTCCTCCACGTAGGGGAAGAAGAGATCGTGTCGGCCCTCGTTGCTTTGGATGTAGTGGATGTCGACGAGGATCGGGGGATCTTCGTCGCCGGTGAGCAGGGTCGCGCGCTGCTCGTCAGAGAGCGCCGTGAGGGCGGCGGGTCCGAACGTCGGCGCGGGCGGCGGGCTCGCGTCGGGCTGTGGCTTTGGGGCGGGCTCGGGCGCCGGTTCCGGCGCCGGCACCGGCTCGAGCGCCTCGTATGCCGGCGCTGGGGGTTCCGATCCCCTCGTCTGCCCGGCGGGATCCTTGTCGCATGCGGCCAGCGTGAGCACGGCGACGAGGGCGGAGCGCGTCCAGGCGGCGGCCATGCGGCCTAGGGTAGGGCAGGCGAGGCCGCATCGTGGAATTTCGGACCACGCACGCCGTTTGGGGGGGAACGCACGTTCTCAGCTCCACACCCTGGCGATTTTCCCCCTTCGACGGTTGACGCGAGCGGGCAGCGTTTTACCCTCTGACCCGCGCCGCGCCCGCTGTTTGGAATACCGGGGACCGTGGCCCGGTTCGGGGGCGTCCGACTGTCCCCAAGCAGCGCAGCACGCAGGAGGAACGCGTATGAGCGACAAAGAAAGCCCGTACCGGGCGCCAAGCGAGCGCCCGATCACGATTCGGGCGGACCGACTGAGCAAGATCTACGGGGACTTCGCGGCCCTGCATGAAGTCTCGTTCGAGGTCCGCAAAGGCACCGTGGCCGCCTTCTTGGGCCCCAACGGCGCCGGCAAGTCCAC
>CAYSPB010000732.1:0-2169 GCA_964432695.1 uncultured Nannocystaceae bacterium | reverse complement strand
TCACCGCACCTGAGCACGGTCGATGGTGACGACGCGGAGCCCAACCCCGCGGCGGTCGGCAGCGAAGGACCGCGCCTGCAGCTTGACGTGAAGCCCAAGCCGCTCAAGGCTTCAGCCCCCCGGCGTGAGGCTCCGAGCACGCCTGCTGGGCCACCGCCTGCGAGCAAGACCGGTCCGCGGACCGATGGCCCGCGGGCGTTCGGGGGACTGGAACTCGATACGAGTCGGACCAAGCCCACGCGCCGCGGACCGCCTGGACCACGCGGGTCGATGGAAGACTCCGATACCGGGCCCCGTCCCGCGGTCGCCCCTCGCGCGCGTCCGCAGCCGGGGCCGATCGACGTCAAGTCTCGAGGCCCGCGCGGGTCGACGATGGCGGCGATCATCGGTTTCGGCGCCACCGTGTTGGCCATCGGCCTCACCGTCCCCGTCGCCCAGGAACGCGGCGGACTCTCGGGGCTGCTCGGTCTCGAGACCAGCACGGCGGCAGCACCCGAAGCTCCGGTCGAACCGGTCGAAACCCGCGAGACGCCGCCCGAGCCGGTCGTGGCCGCGGCACCGACCACGTGCCCGCCCGACACGGCCCGTCTCCAGGTGCGCAAAGGCCCCGACGTCTGCATCGAGACGGGGGAGTTCCCCGGCTTGCGCGAGATTCCCAAGACCCAGGTCACCTATACCGACGCGGCCAAGGCTTGTGAGGATGGCGGGCGCCGGCTTTGCTCGGCGTCGGAATGGAAGCTGGCGTGCCGTGGCACCGAAGGCCGCCGTCAGCCGTATGCCGGCGCGCGCACCGAAGGGCGGTGCAACGACGCGCTCGACGGCGTCGGGCAGAACCTCAGCCGCTCGGGTGCCCGGGCCGAGTGCGTCTCACCCGAGGGCGTGTACGATTTGGTGGGCAACGTCGGGGAATGGGTCGAGGGGGGGTCGGTGCTCGGCGGTGACGCCATGACCACCCGCGCTTCGTGCACGTCGAAGAAGAAGCCAGGCAAAGCGACGATGAGCCCGGCCATCGGATTCCGCTGCTGCGTGTCGCTGGACGAAGGCGACGCAGCTGCGTCCGCACCCGCGAAGAAGAAGCCCGCGAAGTCGAAGTAGGGTGTACTGTCCGCGCTCGATGCCAGTCGACACCGACGTGCTCCGCAGTGCTCTGGCCGATGGCGGCACCCTCGACGCTCTCGACGCTTCGTTCGACGTGCTCGGGGTGCGCTACAGCGGCAAGGTTCGGGAGAACTTCACCAAGGACGGCGAGCGCATCATCGTCGTCACCGATCGCGTCTCCGCGTTCGACGTCGTGCTCGGCACGATTCCGTTCAAGGGTCAGGTGCTCAATGGGCTCGCCCGATACTGGTTCGAGCTCGCCGCCGAGGTGATGCCCAACCACCTGCTCGCGATGCCCGACCCGCAAGCGACCCGCGCGATCGAGTGCACTCCGATCCCGGTCGAGATGGTCGTGCGGGCCTACCTGACCGGAAGCGGGTCGACCAGCATTTGGCGCGCCTATGAACGCGGCGAGCGGACGTTCTGCGGCCACGCGCTGGCCGACGACATGGTCCGGCACCAAAAGCTCCCTGAGGTCATCGTGACGCCGTCCACGAAGGCGCCCAAGGGCGAGCACGATGAAAGCGTCAGCAAAGAAGTGCTCTTCGAGCGCGGGCACATCGACCCGGACACGTTCGCCGAGCTCGAGTCCGCGGTGCTGAAGCTGTTCGCGTTCGGGCAGGCGAAGGCAGCCGAGCGTGGCCTGATCCTCGTCGATACCAAGTACGAGCTGGGTCGCACGGCCGATGGACGCATCGTGTTGATCGACGAGATCCATACGCCGGACAGCTCGCGCTACTGGTACGCTGATACCTACGAGGCCTCGATGGCCGCCGGAGAGGCTCCGCGCGCGCTCGACAAGGAGTTCCTGCGCGGCTGGCTCGTCGACCGCGGGTTCCGGGGCGATGGAACGCCGCCGCCGCTGAGCGACGAGATCCGCGTCGAGGCGGCACAGCGCTACGTCGAACTGTACGAGCAGCTCACCGGAACGGCGTTCGAGCCGGACACCACGCCGCCGGTTCAGCGTCTTGCGCGCAACCTGGGCGTAGCCTGACGCCGTCAGCGCAGGGATGGGCGCCGCGGCGGGCTTTTTCGAACGCCTGCGGGAATGAAGCGGGTGGCTGCTAGAGT
>CAYSPB010000731.1:0-2173 GCA_964432695.1 uncultured Nannocystaceae bacterium | reverse complement strand
CGCATCCGACGCGCCCGCACACTCACCGCATGCCCGCCCACACCGTCGTCGCCATTCCGTCCCAACCTGAGACAGCGACCACCGGGCAGGTAGCCCCGCTGGCCGCTCAACGCCTCGACGCGTTTCGGCGTTTGTGGCGGGCGCAAGACACCCAGCCGGGCCAAGCGCGACGCGTGCTCGCCGAGTACAGCCTCGGCGGAGCACTTCGCTGGGCGGTGCCCGAAGGGACGCAGAACCCGGCGGGCTTTCTCCTGTTCTACCCGCTCGAAGGAGCGTGGCGCACGGTCGGCTCGTTCCGCGGCCGCCTCACCGCAGGCTGCATGCTCGAAGCCCACGTCCTCTACGCGCCCGCGGGGCTGGTGCAGCGCGTCAACCGTGGGGTCTACACGAGTGCGGGCGCCTGGGCGGAGCTTCGTGTCGCGGTGACGTGGCGCAACGGTGGAACGACGAGCGGCCCGCACTACTGGTCGGTGACGATGCAGGGCAGTCCGTTCGGACCCTACGGTGGACTCGCGGCATCGACGACGCCCGGCCTCGACTGGGAGAGCCTCGAAGAGCGACGCATCGAAGCGATTCGGCGCCCGAACACCGACGTCGACGACGAGCTCGCAGCGACATACTCCGAGTGGTCCGACGTGGAGATCGAGCTGCAGGTTCAAGGCGGCGAGCGCATCGTTCACGCGACGGTCTACGAAGTTCCGGACCGTCACGTACAGCGACACGACGACGGTGGCCCGGTCAGCGTCCATGGTGCGCCCTCATCCGACGTACCGTTCCCGGTCTCGGCCCGCACCGATGCGCCCGACGTGGGCGTCTTCGAGAATCACCGGATGGGCACGCTCCGGACGGCACGTGTCGCGCAGCGCCAGGGCGAGCGCTTCGGTCCGCACGTCGTGGCCTGGTCGTACGCCGAGCACGACGAGACGCCTTCGAGCGAGCCCGCGCTACAGGTCGGCCCGTCGTCGACCTTCGTCGATGTCTTCGACGCCTCCTTCGAGGGATGGGACCCCGAGTTTCCGGGCTGGATCGTCGCAGGGTCAACGGCCCAGCTTCACCGCCTCAACGGTTCGCACGCGATGCGCGGGACCGCGGCGGTCATCCCGGTCACCGTGTGGGTTGACGCCGAATGGTTCGACGACGACCAGGTCCCCGATGGCGAAGCCGTCGTCCGCCTGCAGTCGGGGCCGTATGAATGGGTCGACGTGACGTTCGACGTCGACCGCGAGCGAGAGGTCCGCCGCGTTTACGGCTACCTCGAGAGCCAGGTCTACGGAGACCACGCCGCGGCGAACCTGGTTGTGCTGGCGCGGGTCGGCGGCGCTCAGCTCAGCCTTCACGGGATCAGTGTGGCCTTTGGGCACTGGTGAGCGACCCGCGCACCTGCAGGCTGGACCCATGACTCCGAAGACACACCGCGGACGGCTGTTGCTCACCCGCGTTCCCCGGACCGCCTACGTCAGCCTGCTCGTCGCGCTGCTGATGTTCCTCGCCCACATGTTTGGCTTCGCGAAGGTCGTGGGCGACGTCGACCTGGCGCACCACATCAACACCGCGATCGATGCCCTCGTCGTGCTCGCCGCGGCTGCGGGTGTTGGTGCGCTGAAGAAGGATCTCGACGACCCGAAGCGATACGTCGACGTCGAGGTCATCCGCGAGGTGAGCCGAGACGTCGTCAAGGGGGGCTGACCCAATGGGCGACCAGGCAGTGGACAGGCTCATCGAGCAACTCGGCGATCTGAAGGGCAAGGTCGGCGAGTTGACGGGCAGTTTTAAGTCGCAGCAGGAGACGCTCACACGGATTCAGGGGCTCCTCGACACCGAGTTCACGCGGCGCCGTCGCTCGACGCCTGCCGAGTTGCCTGCGATCGCCGAGGCCCGAGCCGAGTCCAAAGCTCGCACTAAGGTCCTGATAGCGCTCGCCAGTCTCCTCGGTGCGGTGGCGGGCTGCGTCGGAAGCCTAGCTGCGGTGGGCTGACGACTGGCTGCGGCCCTCCAACAGAGGAAGGCGGGGCCGCAGCCGGGAGCCTGCCCGAAAGTTTCTCCCAGTTCCCATTTGCAACCGTATGCAAAACTGGTATCTATCTCTTCGAATTCGCAGCGCCAGGGCGCACAAGCAGGACTCACCGAGTTCTGCGGCGCCGCGGTGTCCTTCGAGGTCACCATAGGGGTCGAA
>CAYSPB010000730.1:0-2176 GCA_964432695.1 uncultured Nannocystaceae bacterium | reverse complement strand
TGCACCTCGTCGCGGACGAACTCTGGGATCCTCAGCTGCGCTTCGACGGCAAAGGCACCACCGTGCGCAGTTTTCACTAGCGTGCAACTCAGAGACTTGAAGCGAACAAAACGACTTCGTGCCGACCGAAAGCTCATCTTGTTCGCTCCTTTCGTGTCAATGCTGCGACTGGCCACCGCGAGACGAACTCCGAGGACAGAGGCGAAGACACCGGCAGCCCCGAAGAGAAGGCCTGCGACGACTGGAACGATGACTGCCCGCGGGGTGAGAAATGCACCTACTGGAGCACGGCCGGCGGGGCCTTCCTCGACGCGACCCGTTGCGTGCCTCTCGACCCCGCCCCGCTCGGCCCCGGAGACCCATGCACAGCGCAGGGCCCAGGGCCGACCGGCGTCGACAACTGCGACGCCGGGTCGATGCGTTGGCATCTCGACGAGAACCTCGAGGGACGATGCGTCCCCGCGTGCATCGGATCGCCCGAACGCCCCAGCTGCGACGACACGGCGAGAACCTGCGTCATCAGCGGGTCCGCAATCCCTGCGTTCTGCCTCGGGCGCTGCAACCCCCTGATGCCCGACGCCTGCGAAGACGAGGAGGGCTGCGACCTCGTTGGGTCCGAGGCGATTTGCGTCCCAGACGAGTCGGGACGCGACGGCGGCCTCTTCGATGCCTGCGAGTTCACGAACGCATGCGACCCCGGGCTGGTGTGCACCGGCGCGAGCCAGGTCGGGTGTGAGAGCTCGGCGCGGTGCTGTACCCCGTGGTGCGACCTGCAGGCGCCCGACTGTCCCGGAGAGCTCGTCTGCACGCCGGCCTTCGATTCCAGCGGCGCTCCCGAGCTGAACGCCGACGTGGGAACATGTCTGCTCGCGCCCCCCTGACATCCGTGCCATACCGTCCCAACGCACGTCGCCGGGGTGCGGAGCAAGGCTGTTCTCCCGCCCCACCCTCGCGGTAGCGTTCAGCGGCGCGTGTCCAGCGATCCCTACTTGACGACTCTCGACGGCCGCCGCGGCGACGACAGCACTCCGGCGCCCGAAGGCCGAGACCTCGAGCAGGCGCGCATGTTCGCATCGCTGCACGAGCGACTGTTCGGCACGTCCGAAACCGTCACGCTCGGTCGCTTCGAGATGGGGCGGCGCCTCGGCGCCGGTGCAATGGGGATCGTTTGTGAGGCCCGCGACCCCGACCTCGAACGCAAGGTCGCGTTGAAGGTCCTTCGCTCGGACGCACTCGACCCGGCCGTGGTCGACCGACTCATGCTCGAAGCACGCGCGCTGGCCAAGCTGCGACACCCGAACGTGGTCACCGTGTACGAGGTCGGGAACGACGCTGGCAACCGCTTCATCGTGATGGACCTCGTCGAGGGCGGCACCCTACGCAAGTGGCTTGCCCAGAGCCGTCCGTGGCGCGAAGTGGTCGCGATGTTCATCCAGGCGGGCCGAGGCCTCGAAGCGGCCCACGCCGCCGGCCTCGTGCATCGAGACTTCAAGCCCGACAACGTGCTCGTCGAAGGTGGACAGGCACGCGTCGTCGACTTCGGTCTCGCTGCGGGTACGGACCTCGAAGCCACGATGCCCGATGTCGACGGACTGCCGATCAGCGGTAACGTGCGGCTCACTCAGACCGGCGCGTTCGTGGGCACGCCGGCATACATGGCACCCGAGCAGTTCTCGGGTGCGGCCACGCCCGCCTCCGACCAGTACGCCTTTTGCGTTGCGCTGTTCGAGGCCCTGCACGGCGCCCGCCCCTTCGTCGATGGGCCCCTGGACGGCCTCGACGGCATCCTCGACGCACGACGGGACCCGCTCCCCGCCGGGGCACCCAAGGACGCCCCGAGCCGGCTTCGCAAGGTCATTGCGCGGGGCCTGGCGTTTCGTGGCAGCGACCGATGGCCGGACATGCACGCGCTGCTGCGCGCGCTGGAGCGCGCCTCCACAAAGCCGTGGCGACGACCCGCGATCGTCGTCGGTGCGGTGGGGATGGGGCTGGCCGCGGGCGCCAGCGCCACCGCGGTCGTTTCCGCAGCACCCTCGTGCGACCGCGTCGCCGACCCCCTTCGCGATGCCTGGAACGACACCCGCCGCGCGCGGCTCCGCAGCGCGTTCGATGACGTCGGGCTTCCGTATGCCGCCCCCACCCGGACACGCACGGAGCCCATCCGCGCCCACTACGC
>CAYSPB010000729.1:0-2191 GCA_964432695.1 uncultured Nannocystaceae bacterium | reverse complement strand
ACGGGCCAGCCCCGCAGACATCGACGGCAAGGGCGCATCGGCGGCAACGGTGGCGACCTCGCTCGCAGTTGCACCTGACCGCGCGCATGCTTCCGCCAGCCGAACCAGCGACGCCGGCCATCCACCCGTCGCGTCTACCAACGCACGGGCGACCGCCAGCCGGTCCTCGTTCGAAGCATCGAGTGCGCAATCCAACCATGATGCGACCGCCTCGGGTCGAAGCACGGACGGACGAACGACGACGACGCCGGGCGCGTCCGCCAGCGCATCCGCCAGCGCGACCGTCCCGGGCACCAATGCGGGCACTCCCGCGAGGCGCGCCCCCGCCCGCAAGCGGTCGGCATCGTCCACGTCAACCGGCGAAACGAGCATGCCGGCCACGGGCGCGTCGGGTGCCCACTCGACCCATGCCGCGATCCACGAGCCCGCTGGCGCGACGCGCTTCGCGGGACGCCCGCGGGCCTGCAAGCCCAGGACGAGTTCCTCCACCACGCGCGAGCGACCCGAACCGTCCTCCCCCGCGACGACGACGAGCCGAGCCTGGTCATCGGCCACGGCCCGCAGTGCGGGCCCCAGCGGCGTGCCCAAGTACGGCCAACGCCGCGGGGTCCACCACCGCCCGGCCGCAGAGACCGACGCGGCAGGGTCGGCGAACGCTTCCAACGCCGCCGAGACGTCGCGCGTCGAGGAGGGGCGCGATTCGGAGTCCGGCAGCAGTAGCCGGATCAGCAGCTCGCGGACCGGCGCGGCAAGCATCGATGCACCGAGTTCGTCGACGGCCTCGGCCACGTCACGCCGCCGCCCAACCGCGAGCAGCGCTTCGGGACGACGCCATACGCTCCGCCCCCACAGCCGCCACGCGAGCAAGCAACCGAGCGAGAATCGATCTGCCGCCGGTCCTCCGCCACCGGCGAGCACTTCGGGGGCCATAAAGCCCGGCGTGCCCACGCCTCGCCGACCCAGCGTCGCGAGGTCGACGAGCGTGATGCGCCCGGCCTCGACGATGACGTTTCCCGGCGAGACGTCGCCGTGGTGCGTACCGGCGTCGTGAAGCGCGGCGAGCCCCCGCGCGACGGCGGCCACTTCGGCGAGCGCGACCCCGATCGCCGTGGGTCCCGGAGCAAGCGGTTCACCGGCGACCCACTCGGTGATCAGCCACGGCCGGCCACGTGCGTCGGATTCGATTGCCCGCGGGACCGGCAGGTGTGCCGACCCAAGTCGCCGAAGCACCTCGAACGCCTGCCGCACGCTGGCGAGGTCCGCCGCCGCGACCGGCTTGGCCACGACCGCGTCTCCGCTGTGCTCCTCCACCGCCCGCCACGCGCCCCCCTCCGCGCCGTCGCCGAGCCGGACCTCGCATCGATAGCCGTATGGACCACTGCCAACTTCGCTGGCGGAAGAGTCGACATCGTGTCGCACCGCGCTTCCATGTTGGCCCACAGGAAACAGAGTTGCACGACGCCGGACCGAGCAGCCTCCATTTCCCCCGGCGCGCGCGAACATGGCCAACGACGCCGTTGGCATCTGCCAACAGCGTCACATCGCGCATAGCGCGCTACCAGTGCACGGTGGCGCCGACGCCCGCTTGGAGCATCGCACCAACCGCGTTGCCTACGACCAGAATCCGGGGATCGACGCTGAGGTCGATGGAGAAGGCGGGGCCCACCCAAAGATCCATGCCAACACCTGCCCGAACGCCAGAGACCACGCGCGCGCGGGAGGAGAAGGGACCGCGGTAGGTGCCGACGAGCGCGCCGACGTCGAAGCGCGGCTCGATCCTCCGAAGCGTGGGAATGAACGCTCGAACGAATGCCGCATCGAAGACGGTCATCCGACCGAGGTCGGTCACCTCGACGGTGTCGCCCGCGCTGTCGACCGCATCCTCGCGCGCGGCATCGTGCACGAACGTCGTCAGGCCAACGCCGACCGCGATGTACTTCGAAGGGCGCCAACCTGCTTGAACGCCGCCACCGGCGGAGACCACGGTGCCCACGGCTGGACGCTGACCGCCGAGCGGGATGGTCGCGCCGAGGTGAATCTGGAAGAAGCCGACACCGCGCCATGCATCCTTGGGCAAGGTGCTCGGGTCGCTTTCCGCCGGCGCTGCGGGAAGAGGCCGCGCATCGGCGGTGGGGAAGTCCGTCGGGGCTTCGGAGAGCGGTACTGCGGCTTCGGTGCGGTCGCCAGCGGG
>CAYSPB010000728.1:0-2199 GCA_964432695.1 uncultured Nannocystaceae bacterium | reverse complement strand
CCCATCAGGTTGCGGTGCGCCAGGATGACTCGGCTGCCGGCCATCACCCCGCGCAGCACCGTCTCCTTGAGCAACGACAAACGCGCCTTGCTTCGGAAGATTCGGTCCTTGAGTCCGTCTACGTCGGTCTGCAGTGCGTCGAGCCGGTCGCCGTACAGGTCGCTCTGCCGAACGTCGGAGTTCTTGGACTTGCCCGGCGAGGCGGTCGTGCCGGTCTTCTTGGCGGACGCCGGCGCTTTCGCGGGGCCCTTGGGCTTGGCGGCGGTCGTCGGCTTGGCGTTCGTCGGCTTGGCCGTCGCCGCTTTGGGTTTGGCTGGCGCGGGCGCCGCGCTCGCATGCGCGGAGACGCCCATCGCAAAGAGCACTGCGAAGACCAGCGTCACCCAGCCGAACAGGCCATGGGCGGACGAGGGAACACCACGCGTTCGCACGCCGCTCACGGTATCAGCACCCTTTGGGGTGGGCCACCAAACGGAGGAAACCGCGGGCCCAACCTCCGTTGCGGCCCGGGGCGTCTCCGAGACCTTCGGGGCGGCTCGGGGTGGGCGCCGACTCGGGTCGCGCCGAGATCCAGGGCTCCGCAGGAACTCCATCATTCCTTTATGTGGTCCCGGCCCGCGTTCCGTGCAGGTATTTTTGGGCCAGCAAAAAACGGCAACGCCCGCGCAAACCGCCCCCACCGAACCGCGCCAACGGCGGTGTGAAGTCCCGCCTTCGGGCTAGAACGGGCTTGTCGGGCCGTCTTCGCGTGCGCGCGAGACCTCGATGCGACGCCAAATCGCCTCGAGGAGCTTGGGCACGCCCTTGCCGGTGTGGGCCGAAATGACGAACAGCGGGATGTTCTGGGCCTTCAGCTCCGCCCGAAGGTCGGCGATGAGCTTGCGGCCGTTTTCATCCATGAGGGTGTCGGATTTGTTCAGCGCGACGATGCGCGGCTGGCCGTCGAAGGTGCCGTAGCGGGAGAGCTCGTTCTCCAGCGCCTCGAGGTCGCCAACCGGCTCGCGTGACGGGTCCGGATCCAGCGCGAGCAGATGCAGGAGCACCCGGGTTCGCTCGAGATGGCGCAAGAACTGGTGGCCCAGTCCTTTGCCCTCGGACGCGCCGTCGATGAGGCCCGGGATGTCGGCGACCACCATCGAGCGCTGTTCGCCCAGCTTCACGACCCCCAGCTGCGGCACCAGGGTGGTGAACGGGTAGTCGGCAACCTTCGGGCGCGCGCGCGAGATCCGAGAGATCAGCGTCGACTTGCCGACGTTGGGGTAGCCCACGATGCCGACGTCGGCGAGCAGCTTCAACTCCAGCCGGACGCGCAGCGACTGCCCGAGCCTCCCCGGCTCCGCGAAGGTCGGGGTTCGGTTGGTGGGCGTCTTGAAGTGCATGTTCCCGCGACCGCCTCGCCCGCCGCGGGCGATGATCAGCCGCTCACCCGGCTCAGTGAGGTCGCCGAGCAGCGTGCCGACTTCTGGGATCTCGCCTTCGGCCTCGATCTCGGGATCGCCGGGATCGAACGGCGCGGTCGCCCAGGTGACGTCGTCGTCGGACTCGTCGTAGACGTAGATCGTCTCCATCGCGTCCTCGGGCATGTCTTCGGGATCGACGCCCTGACGTGTCGCCTCCTCTTCGCCCGGTCCATCGACGTAGACCATCGTGCCCACCGGCACCTTGACCACGAGGTCCTTGCCACCGCGGCCGTATTTTTGCTTGCTAGCCCCTGCTTTTCCGGGCTCGGCCCGCAGGTGCTGGCGATACTGCAGGTCGAGCAGCGTGGTGAAGTGGTCGTCGGCGACCAACACCACGTCCCCACCGTCCCCACCGTCGCCGCCGGCCGGACCACCTCGGGGCACAAACGCTTCGCGCCGCCAAGCGACGGCACCATTGCCGCCCTTGCCGGCGCGAACGAACACTCGAACTTGGTCGACGAACTTCACTCGACCGAAGTTCCTGCCAACCTAGCTCAACTCTGCCCAACCCAGCGTGGGCTGCCTACTCGGCAGCGCTGGGCGGGTTCTCGTTGAGCTTGTTCCAGTCGCCGAGCATGTCCTGGTCGTGTGGTTCGACCATGACAAACTTCTTGCGACGGATGCCCCGCTTGTAGAACTTCACCGTGCCTTCGCGGGTGGCGAAGAGGGTGAAGTCGCGGCCGAGGCCGACGCCGGGACCGGGGTGCACGTGGGTGCCCACCTGGCGAATGATGATGTT
>CAYSPB010000727.1:0-2201 GCA_964432695.1 uncultured Nannocystaceae bacterium | reverse complement strand
AGCATCGCGCGCCGGGGCGGGTCAAAAACAACGCGATCAGCGCAGCAGCCGGAAAAAACCCTCCGGAACTGTGTCCAAGGGTCACCCCGACGGCGGTAGGATTCGTTCCTTCCCCGTGCCACCTCGCCGTACTGCAGGTCTGCGTACGTCTGTGGTCTCTGCAGATTCCTGCTACTGTATCCCCTCGCTCAGGCCCCTGGGCTTTTCGCGGTCATGCGCGACGAAACCATCGTCACAGTCATCCACAAAGTGGAAGACACCGGCCTTCACCGCCGCAAGAAGGATGCGTGCATCGTCGTCATTTACGGCGCGGAGCTCGGTCGGAAATACAATATTGAGGGTCGCGAAATGACGATCGGTCGCGCGACGACCAACGACATTTGCGTCTCCCAGGACTCCGTGTCGCGGACCCATGCCACCGTCATGATCGACGAAGCCGGCGTGAAGATTCGCGACAACGAGTCGACGAACGGGACCTACGTCAACGACCACAAGATTCACGAGGCCTACTTGAAGGACGGCGACCTCATCAAGGTCGGCCGGTCCATCTTCAAGTTCCTCACCGGCGACAACATCGAGAGCTCGTATCACGAGGAGATCTATCGGCTCTCCACGGTCGACGGCCTCACGCAGATCTTCAACAAGCGCTATTTCGTCGAGACCCTCGAGCGCGAGCTCAGTCGGGCGCGTCGCTATGACCGCCCGCTGGCGCTGATGATGTTCGACATCGACCACTTCAAGCAGTGCAACGACACCTACGGTCACCGCGCAGGCGACCACGTCCTGCGGCACATGGCCGACATCGTGCGACAGCGGGCGCGCAAGGTCGACGTCGTGGCGCGCTACGGTGGTGAAGAGTTCGCGGTCATCCTGCCCGAAATCGATGAGTCCGGTGCGGCCCAGTTCGCGGAGACCGTGCGCACGATGGTCGAGCAGGAAGAGTTCAGCTTCGAGGGGCGTCGCATTCCGCTGACGATCTCGATCGGCGTCGCCGAGCTGCAGCCCAACGTGGCCAACGCCGACGACCTGATCAAGCGTGCCGACGGCCGGCTGTACAAGGCCAAGCAGGGCGGCCGCAATCGCGTGGTCTGGACCGACGACCCGAATCTTTCGGTCGTAGGCCAAGGCTTTCAAGGCTGAGCCTGGGGCGAGCGGCGCATGCCGCCGGGCCCAGCACGTATGTGGAAGGTCGCCGTGGCGCAGACCGAACCGAGCGATGGACGTCGCATTGAGGTGATGCCAGCCGCGCTGGCCGACCAGATTGCGGCCGGCGAGGTCGTCGAGCGCCCCGCGTCCATCGTCAAGGAACTCGTCGAGAACGCGGTCGATGCGGGTGCGAAGCGGGTCGAGGTCGAGCTGCACAAAGGAGGGGCCGAGCGCATCGCGGTGATCGACGACGGCGCCGGTATGCACCCCGATGATCTCGCGCTCGCGATCACCCGCCATGCGACATCGAAGGTGCGCGAGGCATCGGACCTGGTCGAGATTCGCACGCTAGGCTTTCGCGGCGAGGCGCTCGCGTCGATCTCCGCGGTCGCCGACGTGACGATCGAGTCCCGCCGCCGAGACGATGCCGCCGGAACGCGGATGAGGTCTCGCCCCGGACTGCCGCCGGACTTTACACCGGTGGGACGGCCGGTGGGAACCCGCGTCGACGTCGCGTCGTTGTTCGTCAACGTCCCGGCGCGTCGCAAGTTCTTGCGCTCCGAGGCAACCGAGGTCGGCCACTGCACCGATACGATCGTCCGGCTGGCCATTTCGCATCCACATGTGCATCTGCGCCTCCGTCACGGAAGCCGAGCGCTACTGGACCTTCCGGGCGCCACCCTGTCTGAGCGCATCGCACAGGTGCTCTCTCGGCGCGTGCGGACCGAGCTGACCCGCGTGCAGGGGGAGCACGACGGCGTCGAGGTCGAAGCGTTTCTCGCTCCGCCGGACGCGGCGGTGAAGGGCCGGGGACACACCTTCGTCGTCGTTCGCCGGCGGGTCGTCCGCGAGCGGTCGCTGACCTCGGCGATCGCCGCCGCCTATGGTGAGCTGCTGCCGCACGGGCGAGGCCCGGTGGCGTGTCTGCGCGTCGATCCGCCCGCAGGGGCCGTCGACGTGAACGTGCACCCGCAGAAGGCCGAGGTGCGCTTCTCCGATCCGCAGGCCGTCTACGCGGCGGCGCGGCAGATCCTCGCGCTCGGCCGGGCGACGTG
>CAYSPB010000726.1:0-2203 GCA_964432695.1 uncultured Nannocystaceae bacterium | reverse complement strand
CTTGCTGATGCTGGCGCAGAGCGATCAGTCGGTGGAGCGCATCGTGAACTTCGGCAACCAGCAGGGCTCGACCTTCCCGCTGGTGCGCGACGCGACGACCTACGACATGTACGAGAACCCGGGGCCGGGCAACTTTGCCCTCGAGATCATCGTCGATCCCGACGGCATCGTTCGTTTTGCGGAGCGTGGATCCACGACGGCCGAACTCGAAGCGGCCGTCCTTCGTTTGCTGCCCTGAGTCAGCCCCGGCAGCGCGTGCCGGCGCATGAGCGCGTGCACGTCGAGCCGGGTTCGCAGCGCTGCAGGCACCCTCCACCTTCGCAGGAAAGCGCACACGTCTGCGAATCGACGCATGCGTCGATGCTACCCGGGTTTTCGGGTCCTTTACGGATCGCTTCGTGGCGCTTGACGCCATCCGCAGCGGGCGAGCGCTACATCAATCTCGCCATGAAACGGATCCCCTTGCTGATCATTGCGCTGGCGCTGGGCGCCTGTGACTCGGAACCCGAAGACGCCGACGAGGCGCGCTACGCCGAACTCGCCGAACCCGACGAGGCTTCCGACGCGCCACCCCATCGCGGCATGCGACACCGAAACCCGGTCGAGGACGTGTGCGGTGTCGTCGAGTGCACCGACGTGCAGCGGAATCAGCTCGAGGTCGCCTTCGTTCCGCCCCCACGACCCGACCGTGAGGCTCGGCGGGCTGCCGACGCGACGCTGGCGGAGGCGTTCGCAAGCGAGGAATTCTCGGTCGCGGACCTCGAAGCCAGAGCGTCGCTTCGCGCCCGTCCCGAACCCGGACATCGCCTGCAGATGCTCGGCACGCTGCACGGCGTGCTGACGCCCGCGCAGCGGACGACGTTCGCCGATGCGCTGGCAGAGGGCTCGGTGTTCGAGCACGGCAAACACCGTGGCAAGCGTCACCACCGCGCCGATCCCGAGCGTCGCGCTCGGATGGCCGCGCATTTGTGTATCGAGCTCGAATGTGACGACGGGCAGGCGGAGAAGGTCGCCGCCATCGTTTCCCGCGAGCCTACGGCGAAGCTGGACCCAAAAGCCCATGATGCGTTTCGTGCGACGGTCGCCGAGGCGTTTGCCACCGAGGACTTCGATGCCGATGCGCTTGCCAAGCAGCGCCCGGGGGATCCCAGGGCGCACCACGCCGAGAAAGCCGCGCGCGTGGTGGAGATTCACGGCCTGCTGACGCCCGAGCAGCGGGCTTCGGTCGCTGAGCGCATTGCCGAACAGGGTCCGCGCGCGCTGCTGGGCGGCCGTGGTCGAGGGCATCGCGGCCCTCACCACGGCTGAGGCCGGCGCTCGGACTTGCCAAGCCCGCGATGATTCGCGACCGTGCTGCGCGATGGGCGTCGCGCTGCTGCTGGTCGGGATGGTCGCGGGCGCGACGTTGACGTGGGTCCACGCTCACGGCCAGCTGCAAGCGCGACAGGATGAACTGGACGCTCACGCCAAGGCACTGCGAGAGGCGGAGGCCCAACATCTCACGGCGATGAAGCAGGTGAAGCTGCGTGACCGACAGCTCGCGCTGGCCGCCGCACAGCGTGACGACTACGCCCAGATCGCGGCCACGCACGAGGTGCACACCCCGCGCTGGGGATCCGGCGAATGGGTGCGCAAGGTCTGGAAGGCACGCCGCTACAGCGGCCATCCGGCCAAGAACCTCGAAGCGCTTCGTGAGGACTTCACCCCTTTCACACAGGAACACGTGCTGCTCTCCGTCGACCTCGAGCTCTTGGGCGGATGGAAGGCGCTGCTCGAAGACGAGACCCGCCGCAGCTCGATCACCACGCCCCTGAGCGCCGGCGAGACGATGATCTTCGAGGGGCCTGGAGCTCGGGTGCTCGAACAGTTCGGCACGTTCCTGCACGATGACGACACCGGATTCTTCGATGTCGAAACGAAGGCTTGGGTTGATGCGGACTCCCCGATGGTGTGGCTGATGTCGATGGACGTGATGCACGGCGAGACGCCCACCAACGTCGAGTACGTCGAGGTGCTGCGCGTGCAGAAGGAGCTGGAGGAGGTCGTCATCGAGCGGCCGGTCGTGCGGACGGTTCCCGCCGACGTGGCGTCGTCGTTGAACAGGCACACCAAGGAGGAGATCGTCGGGCTCATCGAAGCCGTGCTGGAGGTTCGAGAGCTGGGATTCAACGAGCGGATCGCGGCCGAAAAGGCGGCCCTTCCA
>CAYSPB010000725.1:0-2265 GCA_964432695.1 uncultured Nannocystaceae bacterium | reverse complement strand
CGGAGCCGGCGCCCGCCGCCGAATCGGAGCCCGAATCGGAGCCGGAGCCCGAGCCTGCGAAACCGGCCGCCAAGAAGCCTCGGGGTCGCGCGAAGCCATCGCAGAAACCCGCTGCAACGCCGCCGAAGCCCGCATCCAAACCCAAGCCGCCAGCGGTGAAGGTCAAGATCAGCTTCAAGCTCAAGTCACCGCTAAAGACAGCCTACGCCCGTGTCGACGGTGGCTCCCCGATTCTCGTTGCGCCGATGGCTCGCAAGGAGCTGCCCGTCGGCAAACACAAGATCGACTGGCGTCCCAGCCCTAACCAGCCATGGGTCAGCGGCGGCACGGTCGTGATCGAGAAGGGTGGCAAGAGCACCATCCGCATCTCGAACAGCGGCGCCCGCTTGGAGTAGGCGCCATTAGCCCTTGGCCGCGCGGTTGAATCCGAGGGCGCTGATGAGCCCCAGCGCCGAGAAGACCGCGATGGATCCAAAGAAGTACTCGTGGCCCGCCGCGCCCGGGTACGCGTCGGTAAGGTAGCCGTTGAGTGGGCCGACGAACACGTCGGGGGTGTAGCCGAGCACGGACACGATGCCCGCAGCGGTTCCGGTCAGGGTCGGATCGACCTTGGCGTCGCGGAACAGGGCGAAGTAAAGCCCACGCAGGCCGAAGACCACGCCGCTGGTGGTGACCACCATCGTGAAGAGCATCCACGGCATGCCGGGGTCGAGCATGCCGCCCGCGACGACGAGGTTGCTGACGCAGGTGACTGCAAAGCAGACCAATACCGCCCGGGCCACGCCCACGCGGTCTCCCACGACACCCGCGACGATCGCGGCGATCGGTCGGACCCACAGCGCGAGCGTGCCGACTTGTGCCGCGGCTACATCGTCGAAGCCGAAAGCATCGCGCGCGTAGAGGCTGAAGTCGTCGAGCGACTTGTAGCCGGTGTATGCAGTCAGCACGATGAGCGTTTGCAGCCACACCGCGCGGTTGCGGGCGACGAGCATGACGTTGCGCCACATCTGTGCGCGGTCGGTGGTGGATCCAGCCTGGGGATCCCGGTCTCCGTCCGGGATGAGGAACCAGACGAGGACCGCTGCGACGACGGTGCCGACGGTAAAGCACGAGATGACGGCCCCGAGGGCGTCGGCGCGCTCATCGAGCGTAGCGGCCTGAGCGTTCTCGGGCAGCATCATCGAGAACAACGCGACGCATACCGAGCCGAGGACCGCTGCAAACAGCCCGCGGCCCCCGTCGAGGATGCCGAACGCGCGCCCCTGCGCGTCGTCTCCGCCCCAGTTTCGCGTGGCGCGGATCAGCGGGGACCAGAAGAGGAGGATCGTCGTGACGCCCCAATACCCGAACAAGAGGGTGAGCGTGGTTGCCGAGGGGATCTGCATGTAAACCAGCCCGCCGAGCGCCGTCGCGATCAGCGCGAGCGCCATCAACCACCGGGGCGAGTAGCGATCGGCCAGGGGTCCCCCCGGGAAGTACGCGAGCATGGCGAGCACGCCGTACACGGAGAACGCCGACCCGAGCTCCAGGTTGGTGATGCCGAAGACGTCGAGCAGGGTGGGGCGGAACAGCCGCACCACGACGAACGGAAGACCGAAGATGGCTTCGCCGGCGACGATCAGGGCCAACATGGAGGCCACCCGGCTGGGGCTGCGAGGGGCGGATGTGGACGAGGGGGCTTGGTCGTCGGGCTCGGGCACGGGGCAACGCCCGTCGCGGGGTGAAGTCGCGACCGGTCGCAGCAGCGTATCAGCCACGTTCGAGCCGAATTCGCGTCACGCGAATCCCGATCGAAGCCGCCTTCGAGCAGGCCTCGCGCGCCCGTCCCGTGTACGGACGCCCCGGGTCGCGACGCGCGGGCATCGGCAGCCTGCACGTCCCATCGCGCTCGCAGACTCAGGTGGACGATGGCTTGAAATGCCGATTCGGGCAGTTGGAGCCGTGCTCGAGGCGATGTTGGTTCTCATTCGCGGTCGCGAATTCGCGAAGCGAACCGTCCGTGCGTTCATGTGTCAGATGCTCAGACTGAACCGTATGACAGCGTGTAGATGACAAAAACTTGAAAGCAGCGAATGGAAAGTGCTTCCTAAATTCCATTGAGTGGAATACAGTCAACGTGACGTCGTCACAGGACTCAGTTGACGCGACTTCGCGAGCTGGACGCTCACCACTCGACAGCTCTCCGCTTCTCTCCGCCTCAGCGCTCTCTCCTCTCCCCCGCGCAATCCGTCGATGTCTGCTGCACTGACCGAGACCCAGGTCCGC
>CAYSPB010000724.1:0-2280 GCA_964432695.1 uncultured Nannocystaceae bacterium | reverse complement strand
ACGGCCGGCGCGGCCGCGATGCGGCGCAGGGCCACCGTGCCCCCGACCCGGCCGAAGCCAGCCCCTCGCGCGGCGGCGGCCGGGCGGGCTCCGGGCGCGGCTGGGGTTTGCCGCCACAGCGCGACGGCCCCCCCGGTGGCACCCGCCGTCGCGGCAAGGATCGCGACGCCGAGCAGCGGGCGACCCGCGTAAGCGTGGCCGAGTCCGGGGACGAAGGTCGCCATCAGCGGAGCACGCCAAGCCGGGCGCGTCTGGCCTTTCCACGCCGCGGTCGAGGGTGGTGTGGGTCGAGGCGCCGACGACCGCGGCGGAGAGGTCTCCGGCAGCGTCCCGGTCTCCCTGGCGGGTGGACGGCGCCCCGGCAAGGACGCGGTGGTTGGGCTCTCCGCGGTCGCGGTCAGTTCGTCGAGCGTCGTCCCTCGAGCATCGCGCACCTTATAGCGGCCCGGCGGGACCTGGACCCGCGCCGTTGCATCCGGGCGCACGGCCACGGTGGCCACGCGAGTCCCCTGCGCATCGACGACCTCGACCGTTCGCGCGTCCGCAGGCCCGAACTCGAGCGTCGCCGAAGGCGGGGACGCGACCAGCCAGGCCGCCAACAGGAGCGCTCGCACCCTGCGGTTATAGCAACGCCTCAGCGATAGGGACGCTGCGGCGGCGGCATCTGAGCACCGCGAGCCAAGCGCTGCTCCAACCGCAGCATCGCCCGAGCCTGCGCTCGCTCCCCGTGGTCGTGACCCAGCAGGTGGGCGAGCCCGTGCAGCGCCAAATCGATGATCTCGGCCTGCCACGCCGCCGGCCCCGCCCCCCGCGGCGAAGACTGACGGACGGCGAACGGCCAGGCGATGACGATGTCGCCGAGGCTTTCATCGACCGGACCGACCTCGGCGAGAGCGGCTGGGTCGAGGTCCTCGTCCAGCTCGGGACGCTCGCTCGGAAAGCTCAGCACGTCGGTCGGCCCCGGAAGACCCATGAAGTCTTCGTGCAGCCGAGCGATCTCGTCGTCGTCGGTGATCCGCACCATGACGTGTTGCACGGGGTCGACGCCCACCCGACGCGCGGCGGAGGCGAGCCGACGGGTCAACGCGCGACGAACCCCCGCGGGAACGCTGCGACGGACGGACGCGGAGACCTGGAGACGGACCTTCATGGTTTCACCGTGGTTTGCCAGACCGACGCCTCGATGAACAGCGCCAAGACGTCCGGGTCGACCTTTCCGCGCTTCGCTTCGGCGCGCAGGATGTCGAGCGCTCGGTCGAGCGGGACGGCCTGCTTGTACGGCCGGTCCGAAGCGGTCAACGCGTCGAAGATGTCCGCGACCGTCATCATGCGCGCCTGAATCGGGATCTCGGGCTCGCCGAGCGCGGATGGGTAACCGCTTCCGTCGAGGTACTCGTGATGCTTGCCCGCGATCTCGGGAATGCGTGCGAGCGACGCGGTCCACGGGATGCGCACCAAGAAGTCGTAGGTATGCCGCACGTGGTCTTCGATCTCGCGCCGCTCGGAGGCGGTGAGCGTGCCGCGAGGGATGCGAAGCGCGTCGACATCTTCAGGCTCGACCACCCGCACGTGGCGACCTTCCGCGTCGAAGAACGACAGCGAAAGCAGCTCCCCGAGCTGCTCGGACGCAGCCTTGGGCAGCACGGTCGGTTCGTTGGCGCTGTGCACCAGCTTTACGTAGCGCTCGAGTTCTGCCATCCGCTCCCGCACTGCGTCGGGTTCGACGCCATCGAGCTTGGCTTGAAGCAGTTCGACCTGGAGCGCCGTCCGCATGTGCGCGAAGCGTTCGTTCACCATCGCCAGCTGGTGCGGGTAGAGCTTCTTGGCCTTCACCAGAACCTCCTCCCGCACGCCGACTTTACCGAAGTCGTGGAGCAGGCCCGCATATTCGATCTCGCGCAGCTCGGCCTCGCGAAACTCGAGCGTGCCAAAGGGTCCCGACGCGCACTGGTTCGCCGCGCGCGCCAGACCCACGGTCAGGTCCGCGACGCGCTGGGAGTGTCCGCTCGTCGTAGGGTCCCGCTGCTCGATGGCATGCACGCTGGCGCGCACGAAGCCCTCGAACAGTGCCTGAATGTCGGCGTACAGCTGTGCGTTCTCCAGGGCCACCGCGGCCTGGCTGGCCAGCGAGGTACACAGTCGCTCGTCTTCATCCGTGAAGGCGCGCACCCGGGAGGCGAAGTCGCGCGGAGACTGCAGCGGCCCGAGGTCGTCGGTTCGGGCGTTGATGAGCTGCATGACCGCGAGCACCCGCCCTTCGGGCGTGATGACCGGCGTCGT
>CAYSPB010000723.1:0-2282 GCA_964432695.1 uncultured Nannocystaceae bacterium | reverse complement strand
TGCGTGCCCGCGGCCGGGTAGTCGTTCTCGCCGAGCAACTCGAACGCCCGCTCGTACGAACGACGCGAGAAGTGGTCGACCTCCACGATCATGCCGCGCTTCATCATCTCCAGTAGAAGCGTCTCGCCCAGCGGCGTGAGGCCGTGGTTCTGGCAGTGGTCCCCCTCGAGCGGCGGAGAGTCGAACGCACTGAGGAACGGAAGCAGCGCTGCAATCGGCGCGACCGGGAAGGTCGACATGTCGTTCGGGGGGTCCGAGATGAACTCGTCACGGGGCATGTTGAGACCCCCGAACGTGACGGGGCCTTCATCGAAGACGACATCGATATCCGGGCAGTTCTCCGTGGTGAAGTTCGACCAGTGACCACTGTTTGCGAGGTTGCCGACCTCGATGAACGCGCGGTCTCCATCGCCCGCCGAGAATTGGTTGTCGTACTTGTGCACCGGGAACAGCACCCGAATGCCGCGCTCGTAGTACATGTCGAGCTGCGCCTTGACGTAGTCCTCATCGCACGTGGGAAACCCCTCGCGCGGCACGCTCGTGCACTCGAACAGGTTCGACGTTTCGATGCCGAGAATCACGGCCATCTTGCCGCCAGCGATCACCTCACGGGCCTCGGCCGGCGTCTGCACGATGCGGAACCATCCCTCGCCCGGGCCGCCCGCCTGCGCGTCAATGTAGCGCTCCATCGCGTACGTCTCGTCGATGATGCGGTCGACCGCCGTCATGTCTTCGCAGTCGTACCGCGTCGGCTGAATGCCCTGCGCTGCCGTGAGGTGGCAGATCACCGAGTTCGTCGTGGCATGCTGAACGACGAGGCGCAGCCCCGCGAGGTACGCCCGCTCCAGCCACCGGTAGTACTGCGTCTGGTGGGTCGAACGCGTCGGCGCGCTCGGCCACTCGGTGAAGTCTGGGTAGCCGTCGGTGATGTGATTGTCGAAGTCGAGTTCTCCCGCGAGGATCGCTGGGATGATCTCCCCAAGGTCTGCACCGTCTGCGCCCGCGCTGTCGAAGGCATAGCCGAAGAAGTCCTTTCGTCCATTCTCCCCGTGATAGATGGAGCAGTCCGGCAACGCGTGCTCCACGCCCAGCGCGTGGAAGGCCCCGCCGTGAAAGATGCCGCCGCCTCCGAAGCCGAAGTTGCTCAAAATGTGCGAGTGGGTATCGACGATTCCGTAGAGGTCGCCGTCTTCGAACGTGCCCGACTGCACTTCGCCTTCGGCGTCCACCGTCAACTCCGGGTGATCGGCACAGCCCGAGGCTTCGACCAAGTCCAGCGGCGCCCCCCCGCTAGCATCTTCGACCGCACCGCCGGTTGCCAGGACGGCGGACGTCCGAAGGTTGCGGAGCTGGTACTTCGTCGGGTCGACGGCTGACGCTTCGAGCTGCCAGACCGCTCCGGACACGTAGCCATCCTCGACCAACGTCACATCCGACGCGAGGGTCGTGCTTCGAGTCAGCGCCGCGCCGGTCTCGTTGACCACGTACCCGCCCTCGGGGTCGTAGAGCAGGTACGTGCCGAGGTCGGCAGGCTTGAGGAAGAAGGGCGTGGCGGCCGTACCGAACGCGAAGCCCTCACCGTCACGCGCGAGCGCCTGGTTTCCGGTGCGCACTTCCCAGCAGCCGTTGGCGAAGTCGTAGAGCTCCAGCTCCGGTCCGGTCGTGTCGGTATCTTCTCCCGAGTCGGTTCCGGTCGTGGGGACCGCCGTGGTGGTCGGCGCTGCCGTGGTCGTGCTCGAGCCGTCGGCGCCACTGCCTCCTTCGGTCTCGGCCGGCGCATCGTCGCCACACCCCGCCAAAGCGACCACACAAGCCAAAACCTCCCACCGACGCGTGCGCATGGTGCGGAGACTAGCGCGAATGTCTTGGAGCGAACACGCGACGGAGCCCCGGAAACCCCAAATAAATCGGGCGCGTCGCGGAGCGTTAAATCCGAATCTCCGGGTTTTCCGCCGCTGAGTCTCGCCCGCAATCCTGCGCCTTAGAAGGCGCCATGACACAGACGGTGGTCGGCAAAATCGCGGCAACCGGCGTCTCCGCGTTCCCGGACGCCGTTCTTCGAGGTCGGTACATGCCGCGCGAATCGAGCCGACGCGGTCCGAACGCACCTGGCCCACGCCCTCTGTTGCAACCGGTTTGCGGCACGAGCCATCATTCGCGGCGGGGAAGCGATGGGCGTCGAGCAAGACCTTCGGTCGACCCGACCCGATGATCACGGTGCCCCCAGCGCCCGTGCGATGCCCAAGCGACGCCGCCTGGGACGGTACGAGCTTCGTCGCATC
>CAYSPB010000722.1:0-2292 GCA_964432695.1 uncultured Nannocystaceae bacterium | reverse complement strand
AGTACACGTCGGAGCGATGGTCGACCGCCCGCCCGTGCGCCTGCTCGGGGGACATGTACGCGACCTTGCCTTTGATCGTCTCTTCGGTAGCGGCGCCGCTCCAGCCATCTTCGCGCCGGTTCCCGCCGGCAGTGCGAGCGATGCCGAAGTCGAGGATCTTCACCTGGCCCTCGAACGACACCATGATGTTGTGCGGGCTGATGTCGCGGTGCACGAGGCCGAGCGCCTCGCCGTGGTCGTCCGTCTTTCGGTGTGCGTACGCCAAGGCGGCTGCGACTTGGTGCCCCACGTAGGCGGCCACGACCGGCGGGATGCGCTCACCGGCCTCGCTCACCGCATGGAACAGGCGCATCGCGTCCACGCCTTCGACCTGCTCCATCGCGAGGTAGAAGGCGCCTTGCACCTGACCGAAGTCGAAGACCTGGACGATGTTTGCGTGGTTGAGCGACAACGCGATCTTCGCCTCGTCGACGAACATCCGCGTGAACTCGTGGTGGTCTGCGTAGTCCTGCCGGATCTTTTTGATGACGACCCGCTTGGTGAGCCCCTGCGCGACCTGAACGGACGCGAGATACACCTCGGCCATGCCTCCCTCGCCGATCAGCTGGGTCAGCACGTAGCGGCCGAAGACTCTCGGCAGGTCGGATGCAGCAGTCACAGCGCTTCGATCACGAGGTTGTCGAAGTGGATCTCGGATTCCCACCCGCTGAACGCGAAGCGGTCGTTGCCCTCTCCGCGCAAGGGCTGAGCGTCTTCGTACACCAGAAGTTCCTGGCCGTTGACCTCCCAGCGTAGCTCGGTTCCCGTGCGCGTGACCACGAAGTGGTACCGGCGGTCGGGCATGACCTTCACCTCGCTCGTCGTCACGCGCTGCCGCCCGTGCTCATTCTTGCGGACGAGGGCGGACAAGGAGTTGTTCCAGCCGCCAAAGATGACGACGTAGCCGGAGGCGGTGTAGTTGGGACTCGTTGCGTGACTCACCCCGTCCCCGAACAGCTCCACCTTGATGTCGCCCTCCTCGGTGGTCGCCCACGCGTCAAATTCGACCCTCACGTCGTCGGGAAGCGGCAAATTGAGCCACAGCGGGTGGTTCTTGATGCCGCTGACGACCAGCATGCCGTTGTCGATCTGCGCCCCTGGACCGGTCGCGCTCCACATCTCACCGGGCGCTTCGCGGTCGAAGGCATCCCGAAAGATCACCTCGCCGTCCGCGGCGCGGGTGCTGTACAGCCGAGGTTGCTCGTCGCAGCCTCCGGCGAGCACGGCGAGCGCGACGCACGGTCCTGCCCAAGGTGTGGTGCGGCTCACCACGCCCGCGCCTCCGGATCGGCGTCGAGCAGCGTGCGCAGGCGTTCGCTCCAGGTTCCGGGCAGATCGTCGGGAACGAACGCGGTGGCGTCGAAGCTTCCATCGACATGGTCGAAGGCATCGGGCAGGGTGCCCAGCGCCAGTTCGAGCAGCACGGCGCCGGCGCTGAAGCGATCCGAGCGCGGGGTCGCGCTGGTGTCGGCATCGCGAGTGCGAAGCTCGGGCGCGAGGTAGCGCAACGTGCCACCGCGGCCCGACGCCGAGGCGCGCGAGGGTCCGACGGCCAGCCCAAAGTCTCCCAGCGCGATCGTGGCGCCTCGTCGCGCGCTGCGGACGAGGATGTTGGCGGGCTTGACGTCGCGGTGGACCGCGCCCGCGGCATGGACCGCCTGGAGCGCTGCCCGAAGCTGACCCCCGATGCGGGGCAGGTCGCCGGTGTCGATGAGTCCTCGGCGAAGTGCGAGGCGGAGGTTGCCGCCGCGGCACAGCTCGAGCGCGATGAACTGCTTGGATGGTTGGGCGTCGAACAGCGCGACGACGTAGGGGCTCCGGACGCGGGCCAGCGTGGTGGCCTCGGCGAAGAATCGGGCGGCAATCACCCGCGGCGGTACGGCCGAGGTGCGCGCGCCCGCATCGAGCAGCCGCTTGATCGCGACCTCTCGTCCGACGTGGCGGTCGAAGGCCTGGTACACGACGGCGTGCCGACCTCGGCCCAGCGGGCGCTGGATCTCGAACCGGTCCCCCGCGAGGCCTGCATCGAGCTCGAGCTCGTCGAGTCCTTCGAGCAGAGAGAGCCCGCGGGTTCGGTGCTCGACGACCATGCCGCGGCGCTCCAGCGTGCGCGTAGACTCCGACCAGCCCCGAAGTGCGCGCGGGTCGTCGACGTCGACGGAAAGCACGGCCTCGAAGTGGCGCAGCGCGGTGGATGGGTCGCCCGACTCGAGCAGCGACTCGCCGAGAATGCGGTTTGCCGCCACGAAGGTG
>CAYSPB010000721.1:0-2308 GCA_964432695.1 uncultured Nannocystaceae bacterium | reverse complement strand
GCTGTCCGACATCCTCGGCGACGAAGACCACCTCGGCGACATGGACTTCAAGGTCACCGGCACCGAAGAGGGCATCACCGCCCTCCAGATGGACATCAAGGTCCAGGGCCTCACCCGCAAGATCCTCGAAGACGCGCTCGACCAGGCTCGCGAAGCCCGCCTGCACATCCTCGCGGAGATGAACAAGGTCCTGCCGACGCACCGCGACGACGTCTCGCTCTACGCGCCGCGCATCGAGACCGTCCAGGTCAAGGTCGACCGCATCCGCGACATCATCGGCCCCGGCGGCAAGATGATTCGCGCGATCACCGAGCAGTCCGGCGCGCAGATCAACGTCGACGACCACGGACGCGTCACGATCGCTTCGGACAACCCCGAGTCCATCGCCGCCGCCAAACGTCTCATCGAGGGCCTCACCGCGGAAGCCGAGATCGGCGCGGTGTACCAGGGCATGGTCACCCGCGTGGTGGACTTCGGCGCGTTCGTCGAGATCCTTCCGGGTACCGACGGCCTCGTGCACATCTCCGAGCTGGAGAACAAGCGCGTGGAGAAGGTCTCTGACATCCTCAACGAGGGGGACGAGGTCATCGTCAAGGTGCTCAACATCGACCCCAGCGGAAAGATCCGCCTCAGCCGCAAGGCCGCGTTCGGCGTCGACCCGAGCGAGGTCCTCAACATGCGTGCCTGATTCGTGCACCGAGCTGCGCGTGCTCGTGCGTCGCCTCGACGCCCGGGCCGTGCTTCCGCGCCGCATGACCGCCTATGCGGCCGGCGCGGACGTGCACGCCTGCTTGGAGGCACCGATGGTGCTGGCTCCGGGTGGGCGTGCAGCCGTTCCGACGGGTCTCGCGCTCGCGCTCCCGCCCACCCACGAGGCGCAGGTGCGTCCCCGTTCGGGCCTGGCGTTCAAGCACGGGGTCACCGTTCTCAATGCGCCGGGCACCATCGATGCCGACTACCGCGGCGAGGTGAAGGTCCTATTGATCAACCACGGCAAGGCGCCGTTCGAGATTGCACACGGTGATCGAATCGCGCAGCTGGTGGTCGCACCGGTGTGCGGCGTCGCGTGGTCGGCCGCCGACACGCTGCCCGATCCGCCTCCGGTGGCCGGCGAAGCGGTTCGTGGTGAGGGCGGTTTCGGCAGCACGGGCGGAACGTGAGCGCGCGGACGAACGCCCTGCCGAAGCCAGCGTTTTCTCGTTTGGCCCGGACGTAAGCCGCGTTGCGGTGTGTTCGTCGTGGTAGACTCCGTTATGTGAGGCCGTCGCCCGGGGACCTGATCTGTGGTCAGGTTCAAATCGACGAAGAGGCAGACCCAGACGTGGGAGGACACGTCTTTGGGGCGACGCTGCACGCCGCGCTCACCGAAGAGACGAATGCCACCAACGTTTGGCTGACCATTGTCGAGCGGGAACTGGTGCCGTCGCAGGTCGACGTATCGAAGTTCATGGCCGGTGCGGGGGAGTTGTTGTCTCTGCAACATCCCGTGCTGGTCCCGGTTCGGCTGGTCGATCGCGAGGCGGACTTCTGTGTCGTCGGATACCAGGTCCTGCCAAGCGCGGTCTCGGTGCAGCGCCGACTCGAAGGGGCGGGGAGTACGGCCGGGCTGGTCGCTCGCGTCGCGGTCGAGGTCGCGCGCGGGTTGGCGCATCTGCACAAGCACGGCCGCACGCACGGCGCGCTCGCCCCGGGCAACATCATGCTCTGGGAGAAAGGCGTCGCGCTGTGGCAGTACGCGGTCGCGGACGCCTGCTCGCAAGCGGCGCTGCAGCCTCGCTTCCGCGCGCTCGGCGGTGACGTCGTCGCGCCAGAGGTGCGTCAGGGCACCCCCCCGACCGCAGCGGCAGACATCTATGCATGGGGAGCCGTGGTTGCCGCACTTGCCACGGACTGCTTGGGGTCCGCGGCACTGGCGGCCGTCGAGGACGGAGAACTCGACGCGGGACCGCTGACGCCGATTATCAAGTCTGCGCTGGCGTTCGAGGCGAGCGAGCGCCCGAGCAGCGGCCTCGAACTGCTCAAGCTGATTCAAGCCGGCCCTGCCGAGGGCGACGGCCTCGGCGACCACACGGGCATGGCCCGCCACGCGGAGCTTCGCGAGCTCGCGGGGCGGTACGTGGACGAAATTGAGGGGCGCATTCGCGAGCCAGAACCCCGCAAGAAGCGTCGGGGCAAGCGACCGCGGGTGTTCAAGCGGGTGGCGAAGGAAGCGTACCCGCCCGAGCTGGCGCCGATCTCGGGGGACCTGCAGCTGCGCATGGTCATTGGCCCCGCCATCATGTATACCGCCAACACCATCTTCACCCTC
>CAYSPB010000720.1:0-2336 GCA_964432695.1 uncultured Nannocystaceae bacterium | reverse complement strand
GCACGAGCTCGCGCAGGAACGAGAGCGGATCGGAAAACTGATTGACGAGCTCATCGAGCGCGTCGTCGACTCCTGTCTCGGCTGCCACCGCCGTCGAGCGTAACAGTCCAGCCGAGGTTAGAGCTCGAACCAGAGTACGGCTTCGAGTCCGGCGGACAGCTCGAGACCGCCGAGGCGGAACGCGGGCAGAACGACGTCGGCGTCTTCGAAGCCCACGCGGGCCACTGCGCCACCGCTGCCCAGCACGCTGCTCGCTGCGAGCTCGAACCATCCTCCCAACCGCACGCGTCGCGACGCCTCTCCGAGCAGGACGCCGGTCGAACCACGCGCCCAGCCACCCAGCGCCACTTCGCGTCCGGGCACCGACGATGCGCTGCCGTCACGGCGGACGAACCACGGTTCGACGCTCAGTCCGATCAGGCCCTCCACTTCGACCCGGCCCGGGGTGGGACGCCACGCGTAGCCGCCAGCGGCGCTGACTCGGAGGCGACGCAGTGACGCATCGAGGTCCCGGTCGGAGATGGTCAGGACCCGTGCCTCGGCCAGCATCACCCATCCCGCGGGCGCACGAGCGCCGACGCCGAGATGGCCGCCTCCACCGACGAAACGGTCGACATCTTCGGGTCCGCCGAGTCCGGTCGCCATCGTCCCGCCCAGGCGCGGACCGAGGGCCCAGACTCGACGCGGTTCGGGCTCCGGATCCGGCTGTACTTCCGGCGGCTGCGGATCGACGACGGGTGGGACCGGCTGTGGGCAAGCCGGAGCTTGCGGACACGCGGGGCACGTCGGTGTCGGCAACGCGACGTCTTCACGGTCGGGTTCGACCGTCCCCGCTTCGATGCCCTCCACCAGGTTGGTGATGTTGCGGGCCACGACGCGGCTGCGCTCCGCGTCCGACCAGTCCGACTCGACGGCGATGCTCCGGTCGAACGCCCGACCGTCCTCGGCGACCAGCAATAGGGCGAGCGTTTCATTGCCGGCGTCTGAGACTCGCGCGTACAGCAAGAACGTCCCGTCCGGAGATGAAGGTGCAACATCCCCGAAGGCAACCGGGAGTTCGGGGTCTCGCACGGCAAGGTCTTCGGCCAGCATCGCCTCGGAAACCGGACCGGCGTGCAGCCACAGGACCCCGACCTCCGGATCTGCGGGCGTGTCCTCGGGCGGAGCGGCCTCCACCTGCGGCGACGGTGCTGACGGCGAAAGAGCCAGCGAAAGCAGAAGGGACAGCACGGCGACGTCGAAAGGCTACACCGGCCGGGCGTCGGGCGGCGCGAGTTCGTCGTCCTCGGTTTCCTCGGTTTCCTCGGTATCCTCGCCCTCGGTGTCCTCGCCCTCGGTTTCGCAGGCGTCCGTCGAACAGTCGTCGGGGGGCATGTCCAACGACGTGGACCCAGACTCGCCGCTGCGTGTCGTGCCCATGGCGGTGTCGACTCCCCCCTCCGCAGACTCGGTGACATCGTCGTCTTCCGCGTCGTCGTCTTCCTCGTCGTCCTCTTCGTCGTCGACGACGGGTTCGGGCACGACGTAGTCGACCACGCCGCACGCCGTCACGAGTCGCGAAAGCGAGCAGAGGAGGAGAAGGCGGAGGCCGAGGTTCATCGCGCGTCGGAGCCCTCCCGGGCCTCTGCAGCGTAGACGCCTTTGGGGTGTGCGACGAGGTAGTTCGACCAACATGCAGGGCGTTCCCCCGCCGACGCGAGTCGGCACCGCCCGGCCCGCGCGTCCTCGGCGAACCGCCCCCGCGGGAACTTGCGCAAGTATGCAGAGAACAGCGCCCGCCGCTGGCTCTTGCGCCCCGACTGCTTGGCCATCACGAAGAGGTCCGCATACGCCATCTCCACGCGGCTGGACCGACCTCCGCGCCGCACGATGGTCTCCAGCAGCGCCCGGGCCCCGGCAAGGTCCCCAGCCTTCCACTTCTGATCCGCCTGCTCGGCCAGCACGGAGAGGTCGGGTCTGGTCGAACGACGCCGCGTCGGCGCCTTGGTGGTGGGTTCCGGCTCCGGCTCGACAAACGGCTCCGGTTCCGGCTCGAACTGGATATCGAGCTCCGGCGCAGGCTCCGGGGAAGACTCCGGCCCGAGCCGACGCGATGCAGGTGCAACGGGCGTCGACGGAACTGCGCGCTGCTGCACGACTTCGCGGGCAGTCTCATCGATGGCCGTGAAGCCGGCCTGCTGCGGCGAGAGGCGCTCGGCCCGAGGCCGAAGCAAAGACGTGCTCTGCAGCGAGACCACGCCGAGCGCGACCGCAGCAAGCGCCAGCACGCCCACGACCACCGCCCGCCCCCAGCGATGCGGTGTCGGTTCGACCTCCGCGTCGTCGCGGGCCTCTAT
>CAYSPB010000719.1:0-2337 GCA_964432695.1 uncultured Nannocystaceae bacterium | reverse complement strand
GGTTGGTCATGCCGCCGAGCACGAGCCCGGCCGCGAACAGCAGCCCGGCCACGAATGCGAGCGGGTCACGACGAAGGTTCACGCTGCACCCCCCGCGATCGCGACCGTGAGCATGGCGACCCCCATGAACGTGGCCGTGGCGACGAGCGAGCGTTTCGACAGCCGGCTGAGGCCGCACACGCCGTGGCCGCTGGTGCAGCCACCGCCCAAGCGCGTGCCGACTCCGACGAGCAACCCGGCGAGCACGAGCCGACCGACGCCGTGGCCGGGCACCGGGGTGAACTTCGCGGGGAACCAGGCGGCGAGCACGAAACCACCGACCAGCAGACCCAGCGCGAAGGCGCCGCGCCATGTACGGTCTCGTGGACGGGCCAAGAGCAGCCCGCCCACGATTCCGCTCACCCCGGCGATGCGGCCGAGCAGCGCGAGCATGAGCACCGCGCTGCTGCCGATGAGCAGGCCACCCAGCGTGGAGGCGCCAGGCGTGAACACGTTCGGGAGCACGTCTGGGTGTTGTGCAGCGCCCGTGCCAGCTCCCAATCACCCGAATAGGGGCCCGAATCGCGTCCCTGTTGCACGTCGTCGTTTCAACGGTGTTGCACCGTTGAAACCGTGCAACGGCGCGTCACGCCCGGCCGCGCAGCCACGCCACGGCCTGAACTTCGTCGAGGAACACGAGGCAAATCTCGCGGACAAGCAGCATGCGCTCAAACTCGCGAGCAAGGCGGAGCGGGCGCGAACCTCGAAGCCAGCGTCCGCCAAGCGCCGCCGCGAGGTTCAGGCGTAGCTCTCTGCCCGCCGGACTATTGATTGACGCCAAGGCGGCTCACGCCGGGGACGTCGGTGGTCCGCTCGAGCACCTTCTCTTTGGTGGCGACGCGGAACATGCCGTTGCGGCTGCGCGCTTTTCCGTCGCTGAGGTAGCCCTGATAGCTGGCCAGCGGCTGCACCTGGTAGTTCCACAGCGAGTCGGCGTGCTCCCACTCTTTGTTGTAGATGGTACGGAGCACGAGGCTTTTCTCGTCGCCAGGAAGGCCAGCGACGTTGTCCACGTACTGCGGCGTGTAGCGGTAGTACTCCTCGGCGTTGGACAGGTAGAGCACGCGCACGGGGACCTCGAGCTTGGTCGCCGCGACGCCGATGCTGATCATCGTGTCCTTGCCGGTGAGGTCGCCATCCATCACCCGAACGCGGTCGTTCTGGAACAGCGTGCGGATGTGGGCGTAGTACTCGGGGTTGGACAGCCAGCTCGTCTTCTCGTCGCCTTGGTGGCGCTCGATGACGTGCTTGAGGTGGCGGTAGATCGTCTCGCGCGAGGCTTTGTAGGTCTGCAAACGCAGGCGCTTGGTTTTAGCGTCGACGTCGGCGTACGCCTCTTCGAGCAGCGCGAGGCTGGCGTCTTGTTCGCTGGCGTTGAAGCGCTCGTGAAGCTGCGCCGGGGTCTCCGAAGCTTCGATGAGCACTTCGTAGTTGTTGTGGACGTCGACCACCATGTGATCGATGTCGAGCAGGAACATCAGCTCGGCGCCTTGCGCTGCGGCGACCGTGTAGCACTGATCCGGGCCCACGCCGATGAACGCCCCGCCCAGCCCCTGGATGTAGGGGAACCAGGTGTCGTGGCGTCGCTCGTTGCTCTTGACGTAGTGGTTGGGCAGCGGCTCCCCGCCATCGGTCGGGCCAGCGAGGAAGATCGCCATATCTTCGTCGGACAGCTTGGCCAGCGGGTCGACGGGCTCCGGCTCGGGGGCGGGCTCCGCCGGCTTGGCCTCCTCGGCGGGCGCCGCCTCCGGCGCCTTCGCGACCTCCGCCGGGGTCTCGGCAGGCTTCTCCGTGGCGTCTGCGGGCGGGAGCGCCTCGTTGGCGTCCCGATTCGCGTTGGGGCCGCAGCCCACCGCAAGCGTCAGACAACCGGAGATCAGTGCGCCCAGACGGAGCATCCGCGGAGTCTAAGCGCATCGGCGCCTCGGCGTCGAACAAGTGGCAGAAGCGCTGCGGAGACCTCCCGAAGAAGGCCTCCGCGGCTTCGAGCTAGCTCGCCGGGTGACCACCGGGGGTGGGCACGCGGGGCGGGCTGTCGTCGTGTCCCGCATCCGACGCAGCGTTGGCAGCGATCATCGCGTTGCGCAGCTGACCGGAGATGTCGCCGAGCGCACCCGGCGAGTGCGGCATGAGGATCGTGTTCGTGCGCGACGCGGCACCCACGTCCTTGAGCGTGTCGAAGTACTGCGTCATCAGCACCAGCTGCATCACGTCCTGGGGCGACGCGCCGGGGATGCTCTTTTGGAACTCGTCCACCGACTCCCGAAGACCGTCGACGATGGCCTTCCGCTGGTCGGC
>CAYSPB010000718.1:0-2340 GCA_964432695.1 uncultured Nannocystaceae bacterium | reverse complement strand
CCACCGTTCCCAGCGCGGCGCCCGCCGAGAAGGACGTCCGAAAGGGCGAGGCGGTGCTCACGCGGAGCAACAAGCGCGTGGTCGCGCAGCTCCGCCTCGAACTCGACCCAGAGAAGCGCACTGAAGCCGCCAAGCGCGTGGTCGAGTACCTCAAGAGCTACGAGCTGCCCGAGGGGCTCAGCTTCGATGCCGACCAAGAGCGCAAGAGCATCGACGACATGCAGCGAGACCTCGGCGGCGCGCTGCTTCTGGGCTCCATCTTCATCTTCTTGTTGATGGGTTTCCTGTTCGAGTCGCTGGTGCTGCCGCTGTCGGTACTGCCCTCGATCCCGCTGTCGTTCGTCGGCGTATGGTGGTTCCTCTACGCGACGGGGGAGCACATCGATGCGCTCGCGGGCATCGGCATCGTGCTGCTGCTTGGCGTCGTGGTGAACAACGCCATCGTGCTCATCGACTTCGTGAACCAAGCGCGGCGGGACGGCCTGTCGCGCAACGACGCGATCGTTGCAGCCGGTGAGCTTCGGTTCCGGCCCATCATGATGACGGCGCTGACCACGATCGGCGGCATGCTTCCGCTGGCGTTCAGCCAATACACGGGTGAAGGGATCCCCTACGGCCCGTTCGGCAAGGCGCTCGTGGGCGGGATGACCACGGCAACGGTTCTGACGTTGGTCGTCGTCCCCGTCACGTACACCTATCTCGACGACCTGCGGGCCGGCGCGAGCGCGTGGTGGCATCGCTTGCTTCGCGTCGTGCGTCGCGGCTGACCTGCGCGGGCCATCGTTGCTACGCTCGTTGCGGTGTCGCGCCCGCATCGACCGCTGCCCGTCCTCGGGGCGCTGTACGCCATGCAGGGCGCAGCGTTCGGGTTCATGGCCGGCGTACTGGTGCCCTGGCTCGCCGCAGCGGGGGCGAGCGTCGAGCAGCAGACCTCGCTGTTCCAGCTCGCGAGCGTCCCGTGGCTGCTCAAGCTGCCGGTCGCCATCGTCCTGGACCGGCTGCGGCTCGACGTACGCCGTAGCGCCGCGACGTTCATGGTCGGCATTGCGGCGACGCTCGTGGCGCTCGCGTTCACGGCCGAGAACCTCGCGACGGCGTCGTGGCTCGGTTGGGCATGGCTTGCGATCAACGCGCTGTTGGCCAGCCAGGACGTCGCCGCGGACACGCTGGCGCTCGACCGAGTGAAGCCGGCGCAGCGAGGCCGCGCCAACGGGATCATGTGGTGTGGTCACCACGTTGGTGCGACTCTGGTCGGCACGATGCTGCTGGGGGCCGCGGTCGGCCGCGTGGGCATGAACGGGGCGCTGATGCTGCTCGGTGGCGCGTTCACCGTCGTTGCCCTGGTGATCGGCAGCGGCACGAAGTCGCGGGTCGAGAAGCCCCGGGCGGTCGGTCAGGGGTCCGCAGCGCTGCTTCGACAGCCTCGAACATGGGTGGTGGCTGGCGTCGCGGGAGTTGTGCTCGTCGCAGACGTGGCCACCAGCGCTCTGACTGGCGCGTTCTTGATCAACAGGCTTCAGTGGTCGATGGAGTCGATCACGCAGACCCTCCCGCTCGCGGTGCTTGGCGGCAACGTGGTGGGGCACCTCGCGGCTGCGGTCGTCGTCGACCGTCTGGGGCACGCCAAGGCGGCAGCGCTTGGCAGTGTCGGCCTGGGGCTACTCTGGGCCGGCTTCGCGCTGGTCCCGGGGCTGTGGTCCTCGATGATGTTCATGCTGACGTTCATCGTCGTACAGGTGCTGGCGACCGCGGTGATGTACGTTGGCCTGTACGCGTGGCTGATGGACCACGCCGCGCCGCAGCTGCGTGCGACCCACTTCGCCGTGCTCACCTCGCTGCTGAACGTTCCGCGGGCGTGGGCGCCTGGCTTGGCGCCGGGCCTGCTGACCGCGCTGGCGTTCGAAGGGGTCTACGGCGCGGCCGGGCTCTACCAAGTTGCCGTGGGAGCCCTCTTGTTCGCGCTCGCGCGTCGCCTCGCGGCACCGGCTCAGGGATAGAGCAGATGAAGTTCGACGTTGTCGAAGCGGACTTCGCAGGGGCCTAAGAATCCGTCTTGCGTGCATTCGAGCTGGAGTGAGACGTCGCTGGCGTTCAAGGGCACGACGCCCTCCACAAAGAACGGGGTCCAGGCCGGTTCGGCCCCTTCGATGAGCGTCTGCGGGTCGCCGCCGAAGCCAATCGATACGCCGTAGCTGAACTCCGCGTCGACGGTGCGAGCTCGACCGCGGAGTCGATAGCGCATGCCGGGTGCCGCGAGCTGCTCGGCGTAGTCCGCCAAGCTGGGGGACTGCGTCATCGTGGTGAGCTGCGGTACGGCGCCCGCCGGTGCAAACGCGAACG
>CAYSPB010000717.1:0-2343 GCA_964432695.1 uncultured Nannocystaceae bacterium | reverse complement strand
CAACAAGGAGGAGCAGAAGATCTCCCTCGGCGTTCGCCAGCTCGAGCCCAACCCGTGGGACGACGTCGACGCTCGCTACCCGATCGGCAGCACGATCAAGGGCGAGATCCGCAACCTCACCGCCTACGGCGCCTTCGTGGAGACTATCCAGAACTCGACGCGGTGCCTGCTCATGGGCGCGGACCTCAAGGCGGAGGACGTCCCTCGCCTCGAGGCGCTGGTCGGCAGGCCCATCTACGTGATCGACATGTCGGACCGCACGGCGCTCCCCCGGAGCGTGGTCGAGACGTCGCACTCCAAGACTATCAGGGCTCTCATGGAGGCGGTTCGCGAGCCCAACGGCCGCGTTGCGGTCTTCGGCGACAGCCCCGCCAAACTGAACGCCCTCGCGATGCGGATCAGGAACGCCGCGACCAAAGCGCGGGTCGTCGTCGCCCACGGCGAAGAACGAGGCGACATGGCCTCGATCACGAGCCCAGACGCAGAGTGGGACGTCCTGCTGGCCTCCCATGCAATGGCGTCGGGTGTGAGCATCGAGGCCGAGGTTGCACACGTGTTCGTGCTTCGCTCGGCGTCTCTGCGGGGCAGCGTACCGCCGGAGCTCTACGGCCAGCAGATCGGCCGGTGCCGGAACTACACCGGGGGCCCCATCCTGGTAGCCACGCCGCGCTGGGAGGCGGGTGCTCGCAACACCGACGGGGACGCGCTCATCCGCGAGGCCTGGGCCGCGTCCACTGCTGACGGAGTGCCGTACACCCTCGAACCGATCGACCACACGATCGCGGCGTCCTTCGGGCACGTGCTCGCGAGGCGCGACGAGGCGTGGAACCATCCGTGGCTCGACAGAGTTTGCCGCGCTGCCGGCTGGGGCTACGAGGTCGACACAGACCGGGCTGACCGGGCTGACGACGAGGCCAAGTTTTGGCGTGATCTCGAGAAGGACGCCTATGCGGCGAAGGTCCTCGCAGCGGCATCCGACATCGAACCCCGACGGGCCGACGCGTACGAACGCAATCGCGCGGACCTCGCTGACGTCCTGCCAGACGACACCAAGCCGTCGGAGGAGCAAGCACTACGGAATCGCGGTGACAAGCGCTACACGGCGGGACTGAGGGCCTGCGCGCACGTCCTCGACCTCGACGGCCTGGCAGCGGTCGTGGCGAAGCGGGAGGATGCCGATCGGGAACTCACCGGGCGGATGTCCCCGCGCACCAAGGCGCGTGCTCGTGCTGCCCTGTACCAGTCCGTGTTCCCTGGTGCCTGCCTCGGACAAGACGTGGTCGCTAGTGCCGCTGCGGCCGCTCGCACCGTGGCTGGACTGGAGTTCGAGGGGGACCGGCTCCCGCACATCGGACGCCGCCCCCAGGAGGGGAAGGAGCTCGAGTGGCTCCGTCGGCAGCTTGCCGCCTTTGGCGTGACCATGTCGAAGGACGGGGACCGGCTGCACATGCGGTGGCCCAAGCCTGCTGAACTCGCCGAGTACCAGCGGCGCCACGGGCTCCGAAGGCCTCGCACGAACCGCGGGCGCCGGACCACGCTGTCGGCCCAACTCGCACACCTCGCGGTGGCCGAGCACGGGTCCCAGCGCCGGGCCGCGGGGGCGCTGAAAATATCGCTAAGCGTAATACAAAGAGCGATAAGCGGGCCCGCAGGTGACCCGAAAATACGCGGCGCCGAATTAGAAAACGGGTCACCCCGCGTCCCGGGAACGGGGCCCTAACGCCCCTTTCGAGGACGATCCGGCGCGAACGAGGGTTTCTGCAAAGTCAATACGCGCGCGCGCGTCCTTGAACAGAGAAAAGGCCGTTCGCACCGCTGGGCCGATTTTCGAATAGCTAAATAGATAGCGCTGCCAGTCTGGCCGCATTCTCACTCTACTCCGTCACACGAACCTCACATGGATACCACCAACACGACCACCAACCTCAGCCTTTTCGAGGAGGCTGGGACTCTCCTTGTCCGCATCGCCTCCAACTCCGAGGAGTGCCCCAAGCGCCGCGCTACGGCTCGGCATGCGCTGCTGTATGCACTGCGTGGCCTGCGCTTCGACCCGGACGACATCGTCCCCGACGCCTCGCCCGAGGACTACCAGCTCCACGCCGCGCTGGTTGCCACGGGCTGCGGCTCTCGCCCGACCGTTCGGGACTTGCGACGTCTTGCGCGAGCGGCCCTTGGCGCTCTCAAGCACGCGGCATGAAGGACGACACGCGCGCCTCACTGCCGAAATCGAGGCCGACGGCAGAACGCAAAAAGGGCCGCCCTCGCGTCGCGCTCAGCGAGGAGCTACTCCACCGTGCGCTCGAGGCCGGCACCTCGCTCCCCGGGATCGCGAAAGCGAACGGG
>CAYSPB010000716.1:0-2343 GCA_964432695.1 uncultured Nannocystaceae bacterium | reverse complement strand
ATTTTCCGTACAGTATTGTATCGGCCTCGGACTCGGTATCGGTATCGGTATCGGTATCGGTATCTGGCCCCGTAGTGGTGCTATCGGATTCGCCCTCGGACTCCCCTTCGGACTCCCCAGCCGATGCGGTGGTTCCCTCACTCTCGCCTTCGCTTTCAACTGCCGCACACGAGGACAACTCGGCCAGGCAGACCTCGAGCAGCGCGGCCTCGTCGAAGTCGGCCCATGCTTCGCCGCCGCTGGTACCTCCGCCGGAATCATCCGCGCACGTACAGGTGATGGAGTCGAACGGATCGTTGCTGACGGTGCAGGTGCTGCCGTCATCCTCAGAGCACTCGACCTCGAGCGCGTGCGCGGTCAATGGGGTGGCGCCGATGGCCAGCAGGGCCGCCGTCGCAAGGAAAAAGTTCTTCATCGAAGCCATGAAGCGGAGCGTAGTGCCCTTTCTCGGGCGCGCCAGGATGCAGATCCCAGTTTCTGCGCCCGCCTGGTACGGTCCGTCCCATGCGTCGCGCCGTGATTCCGATGTCGTTGTTCGTGGCTGCCTGCCGGCCCGCAACTGCCCCGATGCCGCCCGAGGAGCCGCCCCCGCCCACGGACACGCCGATCGGAGCGGACGTGGAAGACACGACATCTCCATCGCTGTCGACGGCGGGCCCCAGCGGCAACGCGGTCGCCGTGAAGGCGTCGACCTATGACCCCAACGCCGACCCACGCAACCGCGGCGGCTGGAACTTCGCAGACACCCGTGACCCCGCAGCCCGCGAAGACGCCAAGAAGAAGCCGTTCTCCATCGAGGCGCTCTACCAACTCAAGTCCGTCGGCGCGCCCGTATTCTCGCCTGATGGCAAGACGGTGCTGTTCACCGTCACCTCGTTCGACCTCGCCAAGGGCAAATCGAACACCGACATCCATGTCGTGGAGCGAGACGGCTCCGGGCATCGGCAGCTGACGCGAAACCCCGCCAGCGATGGTTCTCCGGCGTGGCTTCCCGACGGCGAGTCATTCGTGTTCGTGTCGACGCGCGAGGACGGCGCCCAGCTGTGGCGCATGTCGGTGGGCGGTGGCGAACCGGAGAGGCTCACCAGCATCTCGACCGGGGTCAGCAACCCGAAGCTCTCACCCGACGGCACCAAGGTTGCCTTCGTCTCGAGCGTGTTCCCCGAGCATGGGGCCGACGATGAGGCGAACGTGGCCGCCATAGAGGCGCGCGATGACAACCCGATCGTAGCCCACGTCGCTGATGAGCTCCTGTATCGTCACTGGACCTCCTACGACGACGGCCGGCGCAGCCACGTGTTCGTGATGGAGTTGGGCACGGATGCGGTCGTTGACGTGACGCCGGGCGACTTTCACAGCCCAGCGTTCGGCGCGGGGGCGCACGGCTTCGCATGGTCGCCCGACGGCAAAGAGATCTGTTTCGTCAGCAACCGTGACGCACCCAGCGCTCGGTCTTGGACCACCAACAAGGACCTGTTCGTCGTCCCGGCTTCCGGCGGCAAGCCGCTGAACCTCACCGACGCGAACGAAGCCTACGATGGCGACCCGATTTACTCCCCCGATGGTCGCTACATTGCGTTCCGCCGCCAGAACGAGCCGGGCTATGAGTCCGACCGCTTTCGCCTCGCGCTCTACGACCGCAAGAGCGGCGACGTCAGCGTTCTGACCGAGTCCTTCGACAACTGGGTCACCGACGTGGCGTGGGCCGACCAGGGCTCTACCTTGCTGTTCAAGGCGGCGGAAAAGGGTCGCACGCCACTGTTCCGCGTTGGTGTGAACGGTGGCGCGATCACCAAGCTCTCCCTGCCCGCGGTCCGCGGGTGGGCCGTGGCGCCTGACGGTGGCCTGGGCTTCACGTTCACGAGCATCGGCAAGCCCGTCGAGCTCTTCGTCGCCGACAAAGACGGTGACGCCGCAATGCGCCTCACCGGGGTCAACGATGCCGTCGCATCGAAGTACGATATTCGACCCGCCGAAGAGGTGTGGGTCGACGGTCCCGACGGACGCAAGATTCACACCTTCATCGTGAAGCCGCACGGCTTTCGCAAGGGCAAGCGCTACCCGACCGTGCTCAACGTGCACGGCGGTCCGCAGTCGCAGTGGCAGGACAGCCTGCGCGGTGATTGGCAGGTCTACCCGGGCGCGGGCTACGTGGTCGCGTTCCCCAACCCGACCGGCTCCACGGGCTACGGGCAGGCGTTCACGGCCGCAATTTCCGAAGACTGGGGCGGCAAGGTCTACGAGGACGTCATGGCCGTGGCCGACTTCCTCGAAAAGGAGCCGTACGTCGACCCCAAGCGCATCGGCGCGATGGGCTGGTCCTACGGCGGCTACATGATGAAC
>CAYSPB010000715.1:706-2349 GCA_964432695.1 uncultured Nannocystaceae bacterium | reverse complement strand
AGCGCGCCCAGGGCGGCCCCCACGGCGGCCTCCACCACGGGATGCCGCAGCTTGGAGGTGGGCTCGCTCATACGGTGACCCTCCGATGGTAGGTCGCCCACTCCACGGCGATGAGCGCGGCGGCGAGCAGCATGAGCGCGGTCCACAGCGGGCCTTCGGTGAGCGGGGCCGGCTCGGGGGGCGCGTCTGCGGTGGCGTCTTCGGGCAGGTCCATCTGCGCCAGAATCGAGTGCAGGTCCGACGCGTCGGCGCTGGCCTGGTTCACCGCGACCTCGACCGATGCGCCCGCGGCCGGTCCGTCCTCGGCGGTGACGGTGTACACGCCGGGCACCAGCGCGCGCAGTCGGAACTGGCCGCGCTCGACCGGCAGCGTTCGGGTCTGCTCGTCGGGCGCGGCGATGGTGACGCGGGTGATGCCATCGGGCGTGAGGCCGAGGTCGGCCAATCCCAGCGCGCGGCTGGAGCCCAAGGGCGCGCTCGCGACGAAGCCCGGCGTGCGCTGCTCGACGTAGCGGACGAGGTTCTCGACGAACAGCGGGAACGCGATGCGCATGGGCCAATCGGACTGGCGCGGGTCGAAGCCGACGCCCAGCGTGATGTGCTCCTGCTCGCGCATCACCACGATGGGGTCGCCGAGGGAGCGTACGAGCACCGCGTCGCCGGGCTCGGTCGCAAAGGTGGTGCCGCGGCCGATGTTCACGTCCTTGAAGACGACGAACGAGAGCAGCGGATGCTTGCGGGCCTGCTCGGTGAGGAACGGCCGGCCCACGTCGTTACCCTTGGCGATGGGGAAGGGCGCGTCTTCGAAGCGCCAGGGGTCGAAGACCGCGACGTTGGTTTCAGGAAGCGCGGCGGGCAGCGGATTGTTGCCCAGGTCGTAGACGACGAGGTCGTAGTCCGCGAGGTCGTCTTCGGTGCCCTCGGCCGCGTCGAGCCGCACGTGCTCGCCCAGGTTGAGCAGCGCGGCATCCAAGAACAGGTTCGTGCCGTCGCTGACCAGCGCGACACGCAGCGGCGAGAGCGGGGGAACGACGGCAAACGCCACGTCGTCGAAGCCGGGTCCGAGCACGGCGGGGTCGCCGGCCGACAACCGCGCTTCGAAGCGGGAGCGGGCGGCGTCGAGGTTGCGGATGACCTCACGGCGGGTCTCCCCGGGGCCCAGGGAAAGCTCGCGGCGACCGACGGAGACACCCGCCGCCTCGACGTCGAGCATGACCGTGGCCGCGTCGTCGCCGAGGTTTTGGACTTCGGCGAGCACCTCGAGCTTGTCGCGGGCTTCGGGGTATCGACGGGCGGCGAACGCGGTGATGGCGACGTTGCGCGTGGGCCCCTCGAACGCCTGCACGACGCACGGGGTGGGGTCGTCGACGCAGTCGCGCAGGGCGGAGGCGCCGGCGACGTCGAGCGCACCGTCGGTGAGGACGAGAATGCGGGCGCCGGGTTGGTCGCGGACGGCGTGCCCGGCCAGCGAGAGGGCGCGACCGAGGTCGGCTTCCCCGTGGGCGGCCTGCAGCGGCTCGATGCCCGCGAGTAGAGCCGACGCGTCCCCCGACAGCGGGGCGGCCACGGTGACCTCTTCGCCGGCCGCGATGATGACCGCGCGGTCCTGCGGACCGAGTCCGCGGACCTCGGCAACCGCCCGT
>CAYSPB010000715.1:0-696 GCA_964432695.1 uncultured Nannocystaceae bacterium | reverse complement strand
CTTGGCGCGGACCAAGCGGGTCGCGGGGTCGTCTTCGGTGGCGTCGGCGGCCGGACCCTCCATCGATGCGGAGGTGTCGATCACGATGGCGACGGTGAGGGGGTCGCGAATCCAGGCGTTGGTCCGCGGGTCGCCGATCGCGGCCACGATGAGCGCGAGCAGAAGCAGCTGAACCACCCACGACAGGAGCCGTCGCAGGCGTCGCCAGATCTTGCGGCTCTCGGAGTCTGCGGTGACGCGCTCCCACAGTGCGGCGAACGGCACCACGACCCGCCGTCGACGCATCCGCAGCAGGTACAGCAGCGTGATCGCGGCCGCACCGATGCCGAACAGCAGCGCCAGCTGCGAGAAACCCCAGCCCGCGAACGTCACCGCAGAATGCCTCCTTGGCGGAACATGCGGAGCACGAGGTCATCGAACGGCGTGTCGATGTCGGCGCGCACGTAGCCGATGCCGCGGGTGCGGCAGCTGCTGCGAAGCTGGGCGCAGAAGCGTTCGTGGGCAGCCGCGTAGTCCGAGAGCGCGCGGGGGGACAGCGTCACGTCGCGCTCGGAGCCGCCTTCGCAGTCGAGCATCTTCACGTCGCCCCGCAGGCCCGAGCCGGTCGGGTCGGCTTCGGCGGGGTCGAGGATCTGGAGCGCCACCGGCTCGTGCTTGCGGAAGCGCAGCATGTTGAGGCCCTCGAAGGCCCCCTCG
>CAYSPB010000714.1:0-2352 GCA_964432695.1 uncultured Nannocystaceae bacterium | reverse complement strand
CGGCGGGCAAGGGCGTGGTGGACGGCGGCCTGCTGGCGCAGCGTCCCAGCAGCGCGCTGGCGCAGCGCCCCACCTACGTCACGCCGCAGCACCGCACGCTCGACGCGGCCGGGCTCGAAGCCCTGCGCGCGGGCGACCTCGTCACCGCCTTCGGTCCGGCGCTGCGCTGCGACCTGCCGCGTCCGCGCACGCTTCCCGGCGCGCCGATGAACCTGGTGCACCGCATCACCCGGCTGGACCCCACGGGCGGCGCCTTCGGCCTCGGTGAAGTCGAAGGCGAAGCGGACATTCACCCAGACGACTGGTTCATCACCTGCCACTTCGTCGATGACCCCGTCATGCCGGGCACGCTCATGTACGAGTGCTGTCTGCACACGCTGCGCGTTTTCCTGCTCTCGCTGGGCTGGGTGGGCAGCGAGACGGCCTCGTTCGAGCCGATCGAAGGGGTGAAGAGCCGCCTGAAGTGCCGCGGGCAAGTCCTGGGCCACACCAAGGTGGTCACGTACAAGATCACGATGCGCCAGTTCGGCCTCGACGAGGCGGCCGGCGGCGAGCCCTGGGTGATCTGCGACGCGACGATGTACGCCGACGGCAAGCGCATCGTCGACATCGAGGACATGTCCTGCCAGCTGCGCGGCGCCACCGATGCGGAGCTTCGTGAGCGGTTCGGCGGCGCGGCGCCGGCCCGCGTCTACGACAAGGCCAGCCTCGAGGCGTACGCCTATGGCAAGCCCAGCGAGGCGTTCGGCGAGCCCTACGCGGTGTTCGACGGCCCCGGCCGCAACATCGCCCGACTGCCCGGCGCACCGTTCCAGTTCATGGACCGGGTGCCCGAGGTCCGCGGCACGCCGTTCGTCTGCGAAGCGGGCTGCGATTGCGTAGCCGAGGTGGACCGGCCCACGTGGGCCTGGACGCTGGAGGAGAACCGCCAGGGCGACATCGCGTTCGCCGTGCTGCTGGAGATTGGCCTGCAGGCCTGCGGCTGGCTCGCGGCCTACGCGGGGTCGGCCCTGACCGCCGACATCGACCTGAAGTTCCGCAACCTTGGCGGAAAGGCGACGCTGCATCGGCCGGTGCTGCCCTCGGACGAACGCCTCGTGATGAAGTCGGCCATGACCCGGGTGTCTCGCTCGGGCGGCATGATCATCCAGCACTTCGACTTCGGCGTGTATGGGGTCGACGGCGACCCGATCTACGTGGGCACGACGTACTTCGGCTTCTTCACCGCCGGCGCGCTCGCGGACCAAAAGGGCCTGCGCGACGTGGTGCCCCACGCATTGGACGACGCCGAGCGCGGCCGCAGCCGGGCGCCGATGCGCGTGCCGGACACCGCACCGATGCCGAGCCCGAAGTGGCGCATGATCGACCGGGTCGACCTGTGGGTCGATGACGCCGGCACCCACGGCCAGGGCTACCTCGAGGGCTCGATCGACGTGGACCCGAGCTTCTGGTTCTTCCAGGCGCACTTTCACGAAGACCCGGTTTGGCCCGGTTCCTTGGGCCTGGAGGCTTTCCTGCAGCTGCTCAAGGTCTACGCCATCGACCGCTTCGACCTCGGTCCCGACGCTCGCTTCGGCACCATGCCGCTGGGCCACGAGCACGGCTGGGAGTACCGCGGGCAGGTCATCCCGGCGAACGCCACCGTGACCGTGCAGGTCCACATCGCCTCGGTCGACGCGGCGACGCGCACCGTGGTCGCCGATGGCCTGCTCATCGTCGATGGGCGCCCGATCTACGAGATGAAGCGGTTCGCGCTGGAGGTTCGCGCGTGAGGTACGACAACGTTCACCTGCACGGGTTCGGCTATGCGCTCGCGCCCGTCATCGTCACCACCGAGGAACTCGAGGACGAGCTCGAACCCACGTACCGGGCGCTGCACGTCGCGCCGGGGCAGCTCGAGTCCATGACCGGCATCGCGGAGCGTCGCTGGTGGGAGCTGGGGTACCCCGTGGTCGAAGGCGCCATCGTGGCGGCCACCCGCGCGCTGAAGGCTCATGACGTGCCCGCCTCGGAGATCGGCATGCTGCTGTACGGCGCGGTCTGTCGTGAGCACTTCGAGCCGGCCACCGCCTGCCACGTGGCGGCGGGGCTCGAGCGCAACGGGTTCGCGCTGCCGAGCACCGCGACGGTGTTCGACGTCAGCAACGCGTGCCTGGGCGTCATCACGGGCATCCTCGAGGTCGCCAACCGCATCGCCCTGGGCCAGATTCGGGCCGGGCTGGTCGTGGCCAGCGAGACGGCGCGCGAGATCAACGAGGGCGCCATCGCGCGGCTCAACCGCGACCGCACGCTGCGGCGCTACGTGTCGTCGGTCGCGACGTTCACCGGGGGCTCGGGGGCGGTCGCCGTCCT
>CAYSPB010000713.1:0-2379 GCA_964432695.1 uncultured Nannocystaceae bacterium | reverse complement strand
AACGCACGACCGACCTATCGGCGCAGTTGCACGAGCTCCGCGTCCGTCTGGCGGCCGCAGGGTGAGGTTCAACCGCGGCGCGAATGACGAAGAAGACGAAGATCGTCCCCGGCTAGTGGACGGTGCCGGTGCCCGGCTAGTCCACCACCTGCGAGGCACAGCGCTCGGCCCAGCGCACGTCGAGCTCGGACCCGCTCGCGTGCAGCTTCGAGCTCCCCGACCATGACCTCTGCCGGAAAGTCGACGCCGGCTCGCAGCACGCGCTCGAAGCTGGGGGGCGCATCCCCTTCGTGTCGGAACACGAAGACGGCGGCGCTGGCGAAGCTGGCGATCAGGATCGCGCAGTCGTGGGTGATCGCGATCCCAGTGGGGCGCGTCAGCGCCACGCCGGCCTCCGGCGGAGCGGTGAAACGATAGAGCTCCTCGCGCGCCGGCGCGGGCCCGAACACGGCGATCTCGTCGCCGTCGAAATGCGACACGAAGACGCGGTCGGCTCCGTCGATCATCACGTCTTCCTGGCGGCCCAGCCCCGTCCCGAAGGTGCGGAGGATCGCGCCGCTCGCGGGGTCGATCTCGCGCAAGCCGCGCCCCTCGCCGCTGAAGTCGGAGACGAGCACCGCCCCGGCATCGGTCAGGTTGACGTTGCCGAGGTTCGCGAACGCGGGGTCGAAGATGACGTCGGGCTGGTCGGTGCCGTCGGCCCCGTAGCGGGCGACGCGTCCGAGCCCGGGATTGGACGACGCGAACATGGTGCCGGTGCCGTCGAAGTAGATGCTCTCGACGCTGGAGCCCAGCCGCGGAAGCGTCGTGAAGGTGCGCAGCAACCCGCCCGCTTCGTCGACGGCGACGATGCGGTCGTTGGCGGTATCGGCGATGTAGAGGTCGCCCGCGGGGGTGAACGCCATGCCGTTGGGGAACGAGAGCTCGGCCCCGTCGAGCGCCATGCCCTCGAACCAGACCCGCTGATAGGTGAACGTCTCGTCCAGCTCGACGATGTTGCCCCCCAGTCGGTTGGTGATGAAGACGTGTCGGTCTTCGAACGCGCTCGCGGCCGACGGCACGGCCACGAAGGACAGCAACAGAGCGGTAGCGACGAGGTTCCGAGCTCGACCGGTTCGCATCGATGATTCCCTCTCGGTGGAAGCACAACGCGCGAATGCAAGGTTGGCGCCGACCGACGTTTCCCCACGCATCGCCCGGTCGAGAGCCTCCCCGGGGTCTCGAGGCCTCGGCCACGACGCCTCGAGGCACAGATTCTCTGCGTTCGTCCGATGCTCACTCGGTCGCTGGCACCACGCGGCCGACGCCGATGAGCGGGCGCATGACCCGCTCGCCCATCGGCCGCTCGAAGGCGGTCTCCACGACGACGTCCACCAAGCTTGCACCTTCCAGCGCGGAGTGGATCGCTTCGCGCGTGAGGCCGTAGGGCTCGTCGGCGTCGGGATCGAGCTCCCAGTCCCACTGGACGAAGAGCCCTTCGGGGCCGAGAAGCGCGGCCAAGGCGACGACCGTCGCCGGGTAGTCGGGCACGAACGCGCAGACCGACGAACAGACGATGAGGTCGAAGGGCTCGCCCAGCGCGGCCGCCTCGGCGTGGGACCCGACGAGGGTGCGTACGTTCGTCCACCCGCGATCGGCGATCTTGGCGTCGACCTGGGCCACCATCTTCGAGGACAGGTCGACGGCGACGACGCGCTCTGCCGCCCCGCTCAGGCGCTCGGTGAGCAGGCCGGTGCCGCACCCGAAGTCGAGGACGCGGGCGCCGGCCAGCGACTTGCCGCGGGCGGCCAGTGTCGCCGTCAGGGATTCGAAGGCCGCCTCGGCGTACGCGCGCGCCCCCGGGTCCGCGTCCCACCCGTCCGCATACTCGTCCCACGCGTTGGTCGCGTCGCTCACGGCGCGAGGGTATCAGCCGGTCTGGCCGACGCGAGCACGGTCAGCTGATCTTGCGCACGCGCTTGGGCCAGGGGTCGGAGAAGGCCTGCCCACGCTGCCAGGCCGCAATTTCGTTTTCCGTGCACAAGGCGCTCCGCAGGGCGGCGGCGAAGCGTTCGCACGCGGCGGGCATGCCGATGAGCGTGAGCTCGTTGATGCGGTCTCCGAAGATGGGGTGGGCCTCTTCGAGCTGCTTCTTCAGCGCCTCGACCTCGAAGGGGAGCAGCTTCCCATAGCGGTTGTGCACCGCTTCGGCGGCCCACAGTCCTGTGATTTCGAGGGCGATCTGACTGCCCGACTGCTGCCAGAGGAGGACCTCGGAGGGGCGGGACGCGAGCCACATGAAACCCTTGGTCCGGTACAGGCTCGTGCCGAGCTGGTTCTGACAGACGTCGTACAGGCGCTGCGGATGGAAGGGGCGTGGGTCGCGCAGCACGATGGCCT
>CAYSPB010000712.1:0-2400 GCA_964432695.1 uncultured Nannocystaceae bacterium | reverse complement strand
CCAGGCGGCGGCGTCCTTGCGCTTGGCACGACGCTTGGCCTCGCGCTCGACCAGGCCGCACAGCCCGAGCCACGGGCCTTCGAAGGTGTGCGTGCCGGTTCGCGCACCACGGGCGTAGGACCACGATACGGAGACCTCCAAGTCGCCGGCGCCGTGCAGCGCGATGTGGCGAACGGCGTCGGGCAGATCGTTCCACGCCGCGTCGAGGTCATCGGACACACCCGAGGCTCGCAGCGCGGCCTTCAGCGTGGCGACGTGTTGGTCGTCGGGCAGGGTGAAGAAGGCGCCCGGCTTGGTGCCCGCGAACGCGCCGGCAGCCAGCGGACGCGTGCTGTCGGTGAGCAGCGCGTCGGGGGAGCATCGAGCCACGGTCGCCATGCCGGCGCAGGCTTCACACGCGCCCAGCGGACGGTCGCGACTGAAGTGTTCCGCCGTGAATCCCGAGGGGGCGCCCGCGCGCGACCAAAGCAGGCGCAGCAGCGGGCCCACCTCCGACTGGGTGGCGACCGTCGAGCGTCGGGTGGCCCGCGCCGCGTTCTGCTGCAGCGACAGCACCGGGGTGAGGCCGGTGGCGGAGGCAAAGGCTGGCCTGGACTGGCGCCGCGCGAGCTGACGGACCGTGAACGGCAGACTCTCGGCGAAGCGGTGCCACGCTTCGGCCGCGAGGGTGTCGAAGACCAGCGACGACTTGCCGCTGCCCGAGACGCCGGCGACGGCCGTCACCGTGCGGTGGGGGATCGTGACGTCGACCGACTTCAGGCCGTGCGTCGTGACGCCGCGCAGCTCGATGGCGAGCGGGGGAGGCGTGGGGGCGCGGGTCGCTCGACGCGTGGAGCGTGGTGCGTCGTCGATGCCGACGTCGTGCGTCGCCACGCCGTCACGCACCTCGGTACGGACGTCGGCCGCGGCCCACACGTGACGGTGGTGAGAGATCGCGACGATCGTGTGCCCCGCGTCGACCAGCGCGTCGAGGGCGGTGATGAGGCGTTCGATGTCCTGCGGGTGCAGGCCGCGATCGGGCTCGTCGAGCAGGAGCAGCGTCGGTGCGGCATTGGGCTGGCCCAGCAGCGCGGCAAGCTTCACGCGCTGTGCCTCGCCTCGGCTGAGCTGGTGACTGCCGTGTCCCAGCGGCAGGTAGCCCAACCCGAGCGTTTGCATGGCGCGGCACATCGCGTGGGCGACGGGATCGGGCGCGAAGAACTCGACCGCCTCGTCGACCGACATCGCGAGCACGTCGGCGATCGACTTGCCGCGCAGCGTCACGGCGAGGATGTCGGGGGCGTAGCGCTGCCCGTTGCACACGCTGCATGGACGCTCGACGTCTTCGAGCAGGTGCAGCCCCACGCGCTCGATGCCCAGCCCTTCGCAGGCCGGGCAGCGGCCGCGCTTGGTGTTGTAGGAGAACGCGCTCGCGCCCAGCTTGGCTTGCTTCGCGTCGGGCGTTGCGGCGAACGCCTTGCGGACGTGGTCGAACAAGCCGGTCCACGTTGCGGGCGTGGACCGAGGCGTACGTCCGATCGGGCGGGCGTCGACGGCCGAGACGGCGGCCTGGGCTGCACCGTCGAGCGCCTCGTAGGCGCCGCCGGGAGCGCCGGTGAGCGCGGGCAGCAAGGTCCCGAAGACGAGCGAACTCTTGCCTGCCCCCGAAGGCCCCATCACCACGTTGAAGCAGCCGAGCTCGACGATGAGGTCCGTGGTCTGCAGGTTGTGCAGCGACGCGCCGCGCAGCGTCATGGTGCCGCGCGCGACCCGTGTTCGTACGCGAGTGGACGGGGCCGTGCCCAGCGGGTGGGCGGCATCCGGCACGGGCACGAGCCGTCCGCCCTCCTTGCCTGCGCCCGGGCCCAGCGCGAGCACGTCGTCGGCATGCCGGACCATGTCTGGGTCGTGCTCGACGACGACGACGGTGTTGCCCTGTGCGAGCAGCCCGTCGAGCGTCTCGCGGAGTCCGTCCTGCGCCTCGGGATGCAGCCCCAGCGTCGGCTCGTCGAGCGCGACCATCATGCCGCCCAGCCGCGTACCGAGCTGCGCTGCGATCTGCAGCCGCTGGGCTTCGCCACCGCTGAGCGAGGGGGTGGGGCGAGCCAGGCTGAGGTGGCCTAGGCTCAGCGTCTGCATGCGGTCCAGCCGGGTCCGCAGCGAGGGCTCGAGCGCACGCCACACCGCGGAGTCTGGAAGCTCGTCCAGCGAGGCCATGAGTTCGACGACGGGCCGGGCCAGCAGCGAGGGCAGCGTGAAGGGACCCACGGTGCTCTCTCGGCCCACGCGGCTCAGTCGGGTACCGCCGCACGTCGAGCACGGCTGCGAGCGAACGAAGCGCAGGATGTTCGGGTTTCGGTCCCGGGCGAGCGTCTGCTCGATGACCGGCACGAGGCCGCGGTAGTAGCCTTCTTCGCGTGG
>CAYSPB010000711.1:0-2406 GCA_964432695.1 uncultured Nannocystaceae bacterium | reverse complement strand
CAAGACGGTGTCGGACGCCCAGGGGGGATTTACCGTGAGCCTCGCCACCGGACCCGGGACGTACGTTCTTCGGGTGGTCGCCGAAGAGACGGGGGAGGTGCTCGCCGAGCGGACGGCCATCGTGCCCGACGGCGCGTCGGGCGTGAGCGGACTCGACCTCTTGCTACCGCTCGACCCGGCGCTTCGCTCTCCCTGAGCGGCGCCCCGAGTGCGTCGGGGTCGTACCTGGCGAGGCCGGCGCGCATGGGCCTACGCACGCCTGGGCGGCAGCGTTGGCACATGGCCGCACCCAGGGGCGTGCTGTAGTCTCCGCGCGTGGCGACCCCTAGCGAGCTGCTTCGACCCACCGATACGTTCGTCCGCCGTCATCTGGGCGCAGGCCCCGACGACGTCACCGCAATGTTGGCCGCCGTCGGCGTGCCATCGGTCGACACGCTCGTCGACGAAGCCCTGCCAGCCGCGATTCGGCTGAGGGGCTCGCTCGACATCGGGCCCGAGCGCGGCGAAGCGGAGACGCTGGCCGAGCTGCACGCGATGGCCTCGCGCAACGAGGTGCGCCGCTCGTTCATCGGGATGGGCTACGGCGACACGATCACGCCGGGCGTCATCCTGCGGAACATCCTGCAGAACCCCGGCTGGTACACCGCGTACACGCCGTACCAGGCCGAGATCGCTCAAGGGCGCCTCGAGGCCCTGCTGAACTTCCAGACGATGGTCGCTGACTTGACCGGGCTGCCGATGTGCAACGCATCGCTGCTCGACGAGGCTACCGCGGCCGCTGAGGCGATGGCGATGTGCCACCGCGCGCTTCGAGGCAAGCGCAACACCTTCTTCGTCGCCGACGACTGCCACCCGCAAACGATCGCCGTCCTGCAAACCCGCGCCGAAGGCCTGGGCATCGACGTGCAGGTCGGCCCCGTTGCGGGCCTGAACATCGACGACAGCCTCTGTGGCGTGCTGCTGCAGTACCCGAACACGTACGGCGAAATCACGGACCCCACCGACGTCATCGCGGCGGTGCACGAGTCCGGCGGGCTCGCGGTGGTCGCCACCGACTTGCTCGCGTTGACGATACTCAAGCCGCCGGGCGAGCTCGGGGCCGACGTGGTCGTGGGCAGCTCGCAGCGCTTCGGCGTGCCGATGGGGTACGGCGGCCCGCACGCGGCGTTCATGACGACGACGCAGAAGCACAAGCGGCATATCCCCGGCCGGGTGATCGGCGTCTCCAAGGACGCGCACGGGCACCAAGCGCTGCGCATGGCCATGCAGACCCGCGAGCAGCACATTCGCCGCGAGCGGGCGACCAGCAACATCTGCACAGCGCAGGTGCTGCTCGCCGTCATTGCGGGTGCGTACGGCGTCTATCACGGGCCGCAGGGGCTCGAGGACATTGCCGGCCGCGTGCACACGGCGACCGCGGTGCTCGCCGCGGGCGTGAAGGCCCAGGGCCACACCGTCGTTTCCACGGCCACGTTCGACACGCTGCGCGTGAAGGTCGCCGGCGGCGCGGAGGCGCTGCGCGCCCGGTGTGACGCCGAGGGCATCAACCTGCGCTTCATCGATGCCGACCACGTGGGCGTCGCGCTCGACGAGACCGTGACCACGGCCGACCTGCAGGCGCTGCTGCGCGTCTTCGGGGCGACCGGCACCGTCGACCTCGACGGGCTTGCGTTCGAAGGCGCGGTGTCCATTCCAGACAGCCTGAAGCGGGCGTCGGAGTTCATGACGCACCCGGTGTTCCATCAGCACCACGGTGAGCACGAGATGCTTCGCTACCTCAAGCGGCTCGAGAATCTCGACCTGTCGCTGACGGCGTCGATGATCCCGCTGGGCTCGTGCACGATGAAGCTCAACGCGACCGCCGAGATGGAGCCGGTGACCTGGCCCGAGTTCGGCAAGCTGCACCCCTTCGTGCCCAAGGAGCAGGCGCAGGGCTACACCGCGATGCTCGACCGCCTCGAGGGCTGGCTCGCCAACATCACCGGCTTTGCCGCGGTGAGCCTGCAGCCCAACGCGGGCGCGCAGGGCGAGTACACCGGGCTGATGGTCATCCGCGCGTACCACCAAGCCAACGGTGATGCGCACCGCAACGTGTGCCTGATCCCGGTCTCGGCACACGGCACCAACCCTGCCAGCGCTGTCATGGCGGGCATGAAGGTCGTCGTCGTCGCCTGTGATGACGCGGGCAACATCGACGTCGACGACCTGCGCGCCAAGGCGACCGAGCACAAGGACAACCTCGCCGCGCTGATGGTCACGTACCCCTCGACGCACGGCGTGTTCGAAACGTCGATCAAAGAGATCTGCCAGCTCGTTCACGACAACGGCGGGCAGGTCTACCTCGACGGCGCCAACATGAACGCGCAGGTTGGCCTGTGTCGCCCGGGAGACTACGGCGCAGACGTC
>CAYSPB010000710.1:0-2441 GCA_964432695.1 uncultured Nannocystaceae bacterium | reverse complement strand
GTTGGGACCGAGCACGTGTCGGTTTGCTCGCGCAGGCCGGCTACCGCGGTCGCTTCGGCGGAGAAGACGCAGAGTTCGAGACCTCTTCGTTTCGCGCGCATGGCTTCGCGGTCGGTGCCGGTGTGCGTCCGGAGTGGTTCGTCGTGCCTCGTCTGAGCCTGCACACCCAGCTCGGCGTCGCTTTCACCTTCGACGACGACAACACCACGCAGACCCGCCAGCAGCTTCTTCTGGCCGGCAACGTGCTTGGCCAGGCGGGCGTCTCGATCTGGTTCTGATGCGCCCACGAAAAAGCCCCCGGGCGTAGGCCGGGGGCTTCGTCGAGAGAGGTGGACCGGGCTTGGACTACAGTGAGCCCTGCACCACGGTGACACCCGGCTGGCGAACGACCTGGTCGATCTGAATCGAGATGACCGCCGTGCCGGCAGGAAGGCCGAGCGATTCGCTGAGGTCGATCTCCGGCAGCGTGATGCCGCCGAGCGAGTCTCCGCCGAGGCCGCCGATGAGGCCGTCGACCAACGCGTTCTCGAGGACGCCGATGAGCGTCTCTTCGGTGGCGATGTTGGTGTCCTCGTTGACGTTGAGTTCGGTCTCGACCGAGTCGAGGCCGGCCAGGGAAATTCCGATCTGACCCTCGTCCGCGGTGATGTCCACCTGGATGACCGCGGTGGTGAAGGCGGTGAAGCTGACCGGAGCCTCGAAGAGCACGAGGCTGGCATCGATGCGGATGTCGCCGATGTGGGCGAGCAGCTGGCCGTCCTTGCCGCAGTCCATGCCGACGGGCGGAAGCATGCCGCTTACGTCGACTTCGAGATCCGAGACGAGGTCGCTGTCGCCGAGGAGCTCGGGCGGCAGTGGGAACTCGAGCAGGCCGCCCTTCCAGGCGCCGTAGAGGATCTCGTTGATGAGGTCGTCGTGCAGCCCGATCTCCATCGTGGCTTCACGGGTCAGCGCGAAGCCAGCGGGACCCTCTTCGCAGCCGTTGCGCAGCGGGAAGCCGAGCCCTTCGTAGGCCGGGTCGCCTTCGGAGAAGCCGCCACCGCGCAGGATGATTGCGCCGCCTTGCGGAGGCGAGGGCTCCGGCGGCGCCTCTCCGTCGTGGAAGTCGGTGTTTCCGAAGTCGGTGATGAGGTCGATGGTGATGACCTCGTCGGGGTTGCCGATGTTCGGCAGGTCGAGTGAGGTGCTGAAGTTGAAGCTCTGCAGGCCCTCGGAGAGGAGCGGGGCGAGCACGCCCTCGAGCTGGCCGTTGAGCTCGGTTTCGAGGTCCGCGACGACGCCGTTGAGAATGAACGGCTCGGCGATGGACAGCAGGAAGTTGGTCCAGCCGTTGTTCGAGAAGATGTCGAGGTTGTCGATCTCGGTCTGGACGTTTTGAATCTCGACGTCGAGTTCGTTGCTTTCCTGGTCGACGCTGAGGAGGACGTCGGCGGTGATGTTGAGCGCGTCGATCGTGATGCCGCCGGTGCCATCGCCACCCGCCAGGGCGCACCCGACGTTGGTGCAGTCGAAGGTGAGGTCGCCTTCGATGTCGAGGAGCGCAGCGGTGAGTGCAATACCGCCGTCGATCGCCTGCAGGTTGACCGAGGAGTCGCCGTAGTCGAGCGACGTCAGGTAGATGTCGTAGCCGACCTGGCTCGCGAGAGGCTCGGTCGAGCTGAATAGCGTGGAGAGGTCGAGCGCGGTGATCGCCAAGCCGAGGATCGATGCGAGGTCGTTGTAGGGCTGGCTCGGGTCGCCATCGTCGAGGCCTTCTTGGCTGAAGTAGATCGCGATGCCATTGGGCGCCATGCCTTCGACGGGCTCGGTCGGCTTGACGAACTGCGTGCCCCACAAGAAGGACTGCACGCGGCGTCGCTTCTGGTCGGTCGTGTCGCCCGTCTCGAAGATGAGCGTGTTGCCGCCGACGACCGGGTCGTAGTCGTGGCTGAAGGTTCCGTCGTCGGCGACGCTGACCGCTTCGCCGTTGAGCGTCAGCTCGGTGATGTCACCGGCGAGGCTCGAGACGGTGCCCGTCACGGTGACGACTTCGTCGGAACTGGCAGCCTGAATCGTGGCGCCGCGCGGCGGGAACTCCACGTCGATCATCGGACGGCACTCGACGGTGGGCCCCTCTTGAATGCTGCAGGAGCCCGAGGCGCAGACGTCGATGGTGCAGGGGTCACCGTCGTCGCACTCGTCGTTTTCCACGCAACCTCCCGGGGGTGTATCGGAGTCACCCTCGGTTTCACCCGAATCGGAATCCGAGTTCGCGGTGCTTTGCGTGTCTTGGGTGTCGCTCGCGTTGCCCGACGAGCCATCGGCGGCGCTATCGGTGCTGCCGTCCGTACCGCTCGCGCTCGCGCTGGCGACGTCGTCGTCGCCGCACGCAGTGGTCACTCCAACCAGTGCAAGGCATGTAAGCCACTCCCGAAACCTCATGCTCAGCAGCGTATCACTGC
>CAYSPB010000709.1:0-2453 GCA_964432695.1 uncultured Nannocystaceae bacterium | reverse complement strand
AAGACGCCGGACTTCGCGAGCCTTTCCTTCGATGACCTCGTCGCCGGCACGACCGTGCCCAGCGCGGACACCACGACGTGGCCCACACCCGAGGGCATCGACGTTGCGCGGCTGCACGGCCCCGAGCACCGCGAGGGTCTCACTGCGGTGGCCTCCAAGCCCGGCTTTGCGCCGTTCCTGCGCGGTCCGTACCCCACGATGTACGTCCAGCGTCCGTGGACCATTCGCCAGTACGCGGGCTTCTCCACGGCTGAGGAGAGCAACGCCTTCTATCGGCGCAACCTCGCCGCAGGTCAGAAGGGCCTGTCGATCGCGTTCGACCTGGCGACCCACCGCGGCTACGACTCCGATCATCCGCGGGTCATGGGCGACGTCGGCATGGCGGGCGTGGCCGTGGACTCGATCCTCGACATGCGCATCTTGTTCGGCGGCATTCCGCTGGACCGCATCAGCGTGTCGATGACGATGAACGGGGCGGTACTGCCGATCCTCGCCTTGTACGTCGTGGCGGCCGAAGAGCAGGGCGTGAAGCCCGAGCAGCTCTCGGGGACCATTCAGAACGACATCCTCAAGGAGTTCATGGTCCGCAACACGTTCATCTATCCGCCGACGCCGTCGATGCGGATCATCGGGGACATCTTCGCCTACACGGCGCAGAACATGCCTCGGTTCAACTCGATCAGCGTGTCCGGCTATCACATGCAAGAAGCCGGAGCGACGGCGGACATCGAGCTGGCGTACACGCTGGCCGACGGACTCGAGTACGTGCGCTCGGGCATGGCAGCCGGCCTCGACGTCGACGCGTTCGCGCCCCGCATCTCGTTCTTCTTTGGGATCGGCATGCACACCTTCATGGAGGTGGCCAAGCTTCGGGCGGCGCGGCTGCTGTGGGCCAAGCTGATGCGCGGCGTCGGGGCCAAGAACCCCAAGAGCACGATGCTGCGCACGCACTGCCAGACCTCGGGCTGGAGCCTTGCGGCGCAGGACCCCTACAACAACGTCGCGCGCACCTGCGTCGAGGCGCTCGCGGCCACCACCGGCCATACGCAGTCGCTGCACACCAACTCGTTCGACGAGGCGCTCGCGCTGCCCACCGACTTCAGCGCTCGCATTGCGCGGAACACCCAGATCTTCCTGCAGCGCGAAGCCGGTGTGACCCGGGCGATCGACCCTTGGGGCGGCAGCTACTACGTCGAATGGCTAACCCAGGCGCTGGTCGACCGGGCATGGACACACATGCAGGAGATCGAGGACATGGGCGGCATGGCCAAGGCGATCGAAGCCGGCCTGCCCAAGCGCCGCATCGAGGAGGCGGCCGCGCGCACCCAGGCTCGCATCGACAGCGGGCGTCAGGCGCTCGTCGGGGTGAACAAGTACGAGGCCTCGGACACGCCCGAGGTCGACGTGCTCGAGATCGACAACTCGGCGGTTCGAGACGCTCAGCTCGCGCGCCTGGCCGAGCTTCGCGAGCAGCGTGACCAGGCGGCCGTCGACGCGCTTCTCGCCAAGATCTCGGCCTCGGCGGAGTCCGGCGAGGGCAACCTGCTCGCGCTGTGCGTCGAGGCGGCCCGCGCCAAGGCGACCGTCGGCGAGATGTCGGCGGCGATGGAGTCGAAGTGGGGTCGCTATGAACCGCGCTCCGAGGCAATCTCGGGGGTGTATCGCGGAGAGCTCCCGCCCGAAGCCGTTGCGCACGTCACCACCAAGGTCGACGCGTTCGAGCAGACCCATGGGCGGCGCCCACGTCTGCTCGTGGCCAAGATGGGCCAAGACGGTCACGACCGCGGCGCCAAGGTCATCGCGACCGGCTTTGCGGACGTGGGCTTCGACGTCGACATTGGCCCGCTCTTTCAAACGCCCGAAGAGACGGCGCGCCAGGCCGTGGAGAACGACGTGCACGTGATCGGCGTCAGCTCGTTGGCCGCCGGCCACCTCACGCTCGTGCCCGCGCTGCAGCTGGCGCTGGCGGCCGAGGGGCGCGAGGACATCCTGATCGTGGTCGGCGGGGTCATTCCGCCGCGCGACCAGCCCAAGCTGCTCGAGATGGGCGTCGCCGCCGTCTACCCGCCGGGCACCGTGTTGACCGAAGCCGCCGCCGAGATGCTCGACAAGCTCGAGGCCCAGCTCGCGTCATGAAGCGTCCTTCGCTCGCGCAGCTGACCGAAGGCGTGCGCGCGGGCCAGCGCTCGATGCTGGGCCGCGCGATCACGCTGGTCGAGAGCTCGCGTCCGCAAGATCGGCCGCAGGCCAACGCGCTGCTGGAGCAGCTTGCCCCGCACGCCGGCGGATCGGTGCGGATCGGCATCACGGGGTCGCCGGGGGTCGGCAAGAGCACGCTCATCGAAGCGTTTGGCCGGCACCTCACCGCGGCCGGACACAAGGTGGCCGTACTCGCGGTCGACCCGAGCTCGGGGCGGACCGGCGGCTCCATTCTTGGCGACAAGACGCGGATG
>CAYSPB010000708.1:0-2488 GCA_964432695.1 uncultured Nannocystaceae bacterium | reverse complement strand
TGCACCCGCGGACGCCGTCTGCATAGGCCTGCCGCACCCCCGCGGGGTAGTCCACGCCCACGCCCGCCTCGGCCGTGACCGAGTCTGCCGCGGTCTCCGTGGTCACGCGGTAGCTCTTGCCCCACGCGCCGCTGTAGAAGCGGACGCCCTCGGGCGGGGTCGTCGGCAGCACGTGCAGGGCGCGGTAGTCGTCTTCGACCTCGCGCACCACGTCGCAGTGCACGGTCGTGACGCCGTGCAGCGGGTGAAAGTCGGCCGCGAGCGTGTCGACCACGCGACCCACCGCGTCGGCGTCGCCACCGATCACGCACGCCGTCGGCGTGTTCACGATGAGGCGGTAGGCCCGGTCCTCGCCGGCCAGCGCCGCGTCCACGGCAGACGCATCGGCCTGCACCACGCCCAGGCTCCACTGCACGGGCTCCTCCTCGGGCACGCCCCAGCGGCGTCGCGCGGCGTCGCAGGGTCCGGTGAGTTCAGTGGCGAACAGCGGGCTTTCGGCGACCCGCTGCAGCATGCCTTCGCGATCGTCCCAGGCCCGAAGGGCGAAGAACCCCGCGGTCTCGCCGAGCGAGTAGCCCAGCACGGCCTGCGGCTGCACGCCGAAGCTGCGCAGCACGTCGCTGCCCAGCGTTCCCAGGGTGACCTGGGCGAGGATCATGCCGCGCGCGTCGGTATCCATCGCCGCCGCGTCGGCGTTCCAGCACAGGTCGGTCTGCAGCTGGGTGCGCAGCTGACCGTGATCGGCCTCCTGGGCCGCGAACGTCTCGGGGAACGCGAGCGAAAGCCCGCGCCCCATGCCCACGAAGTGGCTGCCCGACCCGGGGAAGACGAAGGCGAGCTCGCCCTCAGGGCCCAGCGGCGCGTCGGTGAACATGACGGTCGCATCGCCGCGAGGACGCAGCACCCCGCCGGCTTCGAGTTCGTCGGCCAGCGACGTGCAGAGGCTCGCCACGTCCGTGGATGCGGACGCGACGATCGACAGCGCCCGCGCGGCGTCCGGACGCGTCCCATGTTCCCGGGCCCACCCGCGCGCAAGGTCGGCCACCGGTCCGCGCACGTCCGCCGCGACCACGGCGAGGCGCCGCAGACCGGCCGCGATGTCGGCTCGGCTCTCCCCCGCCACGACGAAGAGCGATTCGGCGGGCGCAGGCGTCCACGGGCGGGCGTGCGCATCGAAGGCCCGCAGCACCGCGTGGGCGGCATGCCCCATCGACGAGGTCGCCTCCACGGCGAGCCGACGCGGGCCCGACGTGCGGTCGTGCACCCATCGCTGGGCCCCTGCAGGCAGGTCCAGGATTTGATGGTGCAGCCGCAGCACCGACGCGACCAGGCCGACCATGGGCGCCGCGCAGCCGGCGTGGCCGAGTCGTGCGGTCGCGTGCAGCGGTCGAGGGCCACGCGCGCCCGGCATGCCCAGTCGGGTTTCGTTCGGCGCGGAGCGTTCGACCGCGAACACGGTCTGGGTCTCGGCATCCTCGAGCGCGTGCGCGAGGCTCTGCGCGACCGCGTCGCGGGTGGGCGCCGGACGCAGGTCGCCGCCGCTGCTGGCCGCGCCGAAGCCCTCCAGCACGGCGTAGATCCGGTCGCCGTCCTGCTGCGCGTCGTCGAGGCGCTTGAGCACCACGGCCACCGCGCCTTCGCTGCGCAGGTCGAGCTCGCCGGCGGCTGCGGTCCCGAGCCAGGCTCGCGCGTCCCCGGGCAGGCCCACCGCTCCCGACACCGCCAGGTCGATATCGCCGGCCTGCAGCGCCCGCGCGGCCACCTGAAGCGCCACCAGGCCCGAGCTCTCCTCGCTGCTCAGCGTGTAGCTGGGGCCGCCGAAGCCGAGCTCCCGCGCCACGCGGCTCGCCGCCACGCTCGCAAGGCCGCCCATGGTGCGGTTGGCGTTCAGCGCGGGGCCCAGGGCGTCGCACAGGCCGTCGACCCACGCCTCGAAATCGGCGCCCTCGGTCGGACGACCCAGCGTCTTCGCCCACGACGCAGCCTGGGCGCGAACCGCCCAGCGCAGGTGGTAGTCGGTGGTGCCGAAGTCGAGCTCCACGCCCGCGAACACGCCACATCGGGCGCCCTCGGGACGGGCCTCGCTTTGCAGGTCAGCCATCGCCTGCGTGGCCGCGTCGAGCAGCAGGATCTGCTGCGGAAGCAGCTCGGCGAGCTCGCTGGGGGGAATGCGAAAGCGGCCGACCGGGACGTCGAGCGCGTCCACGAACCAGCCCGGTGGCGAGGTCATCCCGCCAAACGTGCGCTTGGGCTGCGGCGTGGACGGGTCGGCGTCGTCGAACAGGCGTTCGCGCACCGCGTCGACGCTATGCCACGGCCCCAGGTGGGAACCCAGGCCCACGATGGCGACGGGCGCTGCAGCCCGCGGCACGTCCCCGACCGGGACGCTGACCGGCGCCACGTCGCTCGCCAGCGCGTCGGGATCCGGGTTGTGCTGGAGGTGGACGAGGGGACGGCCGCGCGGTGGATCCTGGGGCGCGCCCAGCGC
>CAYSPB010000707.1:0-2494 GCA_964432695.1 uncultured Nannocystaceae bacterium | reverse complement strand
GATCGTTCCCGGTCGATGTTCGGCACAACTCGAAAATCTTTCGAGAGAAGCTCGCGGTGTGGGCAGCCGGGCAGGGAGGCGCGTGAAGGCGCTGGTCACCGGCGGCGGCGGCTTTCTGGGCCGGGGCATCGTTCACGCGCTGCTCGCCGCCGGCCACGAGGTCCGCACGTTGACCCGCAGCGCCAACCCGGCGCTGGCCGAGGCCGGCGCCGACACGATGCGGGGCGACCTCGGCGACGCGAAAGCCGTCCTGGCCGCCGTGCAGGGCTGCGACGTGGTGTTTCACGTCGCCGCCAAGGTCGGCGCGGCGGGGGCCTACGACGACTTCCATCGCACCAACGTGCTGGGCACCCACCACGTCATGGACGCCTGCAAGGCCGCGGGGTGCCGCCGCTTGGTCTACACCTCGACGCCCAGCGTCGTCTTCGGTCACGGCGACCTCGAGGGCGTCGACGAGTCGCAGCCGTACCCCGCCGACTACGAGGCGTTCTACCCGCAGACCAAGGCCGCGGCCGAGCGGGCGGTGTTGGCCAGCCACGGTCCCGACCTGCACTCCGTCTCGCTGCGCCCGCACATCATCTGGGGACCCGGCGACACCAGCCTGCTGCCGCGCCTGCTCGCGCGCGCCTCGAAGCTGCGCAAGATCGTGACGGCGGGGCCGCCCAAGAAGATGGACATCACGTTCATCGACGACGCCGTCGCGGCGCACCTGCGGGCCGCGGAGGTTCTCGCCGAAGCCCCGAATCGGGTCGGCGGCAAGGCGTACTTCATCTCGTCGGGTGAGCCCGTCGAGATCTGGGCGTTCATCGACGACGTGCTGCAGGCCGCCGGGGCGCAGCCGCTGACGAAGACGGCTCCGCGCGGTCTGGCCATGGCGGCCGGATGGGTCGCCGAGACGGCGCATCGCCTCCGCGGCGTCGACGGCGAGCCCCGCATGAGTCGGTGGATCGTTCGCGAGCTCACCACCTCGCACTGGTTCGACATCTCCGCCGCGCGCCGCGACCTCGACTACGACCCGCAGGTCGACCTGGCGCTGGGTCTGGACCGCCTGCGCACGTGGGTGGCCTCCGGCGGCCTCAGGGGGTGAGTCCGGGGTCGGCCCACCGAACGCGCAGGTTGCGGTGGAGAACCTATTCTCCGACGCGTCCTGCACGACCCCGATCGAGCCGTCGGGCGCGGGGAGCATCGCCTGCTGGCCCAATCTGGGCGAGGCCGCCGACGCGGTCGTGACCGACGCCCCGGCAGCCTGGTTCCCTCGGACGACCTGCCCGCGGTGGGGGGTGCGGCGCCGACGTCGGACTTTGGCGTGGCCCTGGCCGGTGACAAGCGGGTGCACGAACTGCGCGTGTACGACCCAGCCCCCCCTTGGATGTCGGGCAGGTCATCGGAGGGGAACTCGCGTGCAAGTGGGCGATCCGAGACCAGCTGCCCGTGGACCACCCGTTCTACAGCCCGAACGGCGGCACCCCCCTCGGCTGCCCCCAATAGCCACATGGGCGTTCTGCGTCGGGGTGCTGCAGTTCGCCGTTGCAGATTGCAACGTCTCTTTGCTGGAGGCGCCCCAAACCGGTTCGCGGGGGCGTCGTCGACTGTGGCACGCTTCTTTCAGGGGTGGCGCACGGGATGGTTGGACCGGAGTGGATGAGACTTCACGGTGTCGCATTCGCCGTCGTCGTGGGCCTGGGCGCCTGCGGTGACGACGGCGCAGCAGGAACGGGGGACGACCCCGAGACCGAAACGGATGCAGAGACGGCGGCGCATGCCTCGTCGGGCGGGACCTCGCAGGGGGAGGGCGGAACCGATGATGCGGGCGACAGCACGGGCGAGCCCGAGGCAGAGGTCCAGCGCGACTTCCTGACACCACGCGAGCACCTCGTTCGGGTATCGATGGCGCTTCGTGGAACGCGCCCGTCCGCCGAAGACCTCGAGGCCGTCGACGCCGACCCGGACGCGCTCGAGGGGTTGGTAGACGCCTACCTCGACGACCCTGCGTTCGGGGTGACGATGATGAGCCTTCACAACGACGCGCTGCTCGTCGAGCCGGACTACGCCTACTACCCGGCCGGGTTCCCCAACGTGGGCCCGCTCGAAGGTCGCGACTTCTACGAGGTGAACCGCGACATCATGCAGGCACCGCTGCGCTTGGTGGAGCACGTCATCATGAACGACCGGCCCTACGGCGAGGTCGTCACCGCCGACTACACGTTGGCCAACGACACGGTCGCAACGGTCTGGGACCTTCCGTACGATGGCAAGGGCGACTGGACCGTAACGGCGTGGGCTGATGGGCGGGACAACGCCGGCGTACTGTCCGACTCATGGCTCTTCCAGCGGCACCGCAGCACCGACGCGAACGCCAATCGAGGACGCGCGAATCTGGTGGCCAGTGCATTCCTGTGTGCCGACTTCACCAGCAACGAGGTCGACATCGACGTGTCGATCGACCTCTCCGACCCAGAGGCCGTCGCGGACGCCGTGTAGGGAAAAGAGTGTA
>CAYSPB010000706.1:0-2498 GCA_964432695.1 uncultured Nannocystaceae bacterium | reverse complement strand
AGGGTGCCTGGGTTCAGGCCAGCCTCACGCTCGAGCAGGCGCAGACCGTCGCCGCCGACGCAGGTGCCGCAACATTGACGTATCTCGAGCCGGCCGCGAGAGGCGGGCTCGCGGTGCAGCGGTACCGATGGTTGGACTCGACCTGGACCGCAGAGTGAACCGAATCAAGGAAACGCAGAGGAACGAACGATGTCGACGTTGGTTGTAGTGGGAGCGCAGTGGGGGGACGAGGGCAAGGGCAAGGTCGTCGACGTCCTCGCCGCAAAGGCCGACATCGTCGCCCGGTTCGCCGGAGGCAATAACGCCGGTCACACCCTCGTGATCGAGGGCAAGCAGATCATCACGCACCTCGTGCCCTCGGGATGCACGTACCCGGGCACGATCTGTGCGCTCGGGTCGGGCATGGTCATCGACCCCGTCGTCTTCCGTGAAGAGGTCGAGTCGCTGCAGGCGCTGGGGCTGCTCCAGGGCAACGAGCTGAAGGTCTCCTTGGGCGCGCACCTGATCTTCGACTTCCACCGGGCGCTCGACGGCCTGCGCGAGGACCGGGCGAGCACGCACGACAACCAGATCGGAACCACGCGCCGGGGCGTCGGGCCCACCTACGAAGCCAAGGCCGGTCGCCGGGGCATTCGCGTTCGCGACCTCTTCGACGCGAACCGCCTCCGCGACCGCTTGCTGCAGTGCAAGGCCGTGGCCGACCCCGAGTTCGAACGTCTCGGTCACGAACACCGCGTGGACGTGGATCGGCTGCTCAAGGATGCGGCCGGCTGGGCAAAGTGGCTCGAGCCGATGGTCGATGATGTTGGAGACACGTGCCAACAGGCGATCGACGCCGGCAAGAAGGTGCTCTTCGAAGGTGCTCAAGGCGCGATGTTGGACGTCGACCACGGGACGTACCCGTTCGTGACCTCGTCCAACGCAATCGCCGGCGGGGTGTGCACCGGCATCGGCATCGGTCCGACGCAGATCGACGACGTCTGGGGGATCACCAAGGCGTACACGACCCGCGTGGGTGCGGGCCCGTTCCCGACCCGCGTCGAGGGGTCCGAGGGCGACGGCCTGCGGAAGGCTGGCAACGAGTACGGCGCGACGACGGGCCGACCGCGGGACTGCGGCTGGCTGGACCTTCCCGCGCTGCGCTTTGCCGCTCGAACCAACGGCATGTCAGGACTGTGCGTCACGAAGCTCGACGTCCTCGCGGAGCTGCCGCGCATCCAGCTGTGCACCGGCTACGAAGACGGACGCGCTCCGGGCCGTGACGACCTCGCGCTCGCGCGCCCGATCCTCGAGACCATCGAGGGGTGGGACGACCCGGAGGTCGGCCCAAAGCTGCGCGCTGCACGGACCCGCGACGAGATCCCAGCCCCCGTGCGCACCTACCTCGACCGGATCAGCGAAGCGGTGGGTGTCCCCGTGGTGCTGGCTTCGGTCGGTCCGGACCGCGAGCAGACCATCATGCTCGCTGATGCGTTCGACGCCTGAGGGTGGTCGTCGTTTCATCGCCCTCATCCCCCCACATCACGCGCACAGTGAACGAAAAGGTGGGTGCAAAACCGTTGCACCTGTGCGGCTGCGCGGTTGTGTGGCACGTGAGCCTGCGCGTATACTGCCGTCGCTTCGAACCCCCAGGGGTCGAGCGATAAGCCCTCGAAAAAGCTCGGAGTCCGCCCCCAGTCGGCCTCCATCGGAAGTGCCCGAATGAAGATCGAATGCGACAAGTGTGCTGCGAAGTATTCCATCGCGGATGAGAAGGTCCGCGGGAAAACCTTCAAGATCCGCTGCAAGAAGTGCGGCAACGTCATCATCGTTCGGGACAAAGCGGCGGCCGCAGGGGCCGATGCCGGTGCCGAAGACGCCGCCGCCGACCAGGGTGCCCCCGGCTGGCACTTGGCCATCAACGGCGAGACCGTCGGGCCGCTGGCGGAAGACGACGTCCGGGCTCGCTACAGTGCTGGTGAGATCGACAAAGACACCGCGGTTTGGCAGGAGGGCTTCGAGGACTGGATTCCGCTCGGTGACGTCCCGTCGTTCGCAGACCTTCCCGACGCGCCCGCCGGAGGTGGCTACGACGACGGAGGTGCGGGCGCTGAGGACGACCCGTTTGCAAGTGCAAACCAGGAAGACTACGCCGCAGGGGGCCTGGCTGCCGCTTCGGCGGCCGTCGCAGCCGCAGCGCCATCGCCCGAGCCCGCACCCCAATCGCCGCGGGTGTCGTCGCTGACCGGACAGCGCAATGAGAACTCCGTGCTGTTCTCGCTCGACTCTTTGCAGGCACTCGCGACGGGTGGAGGCAACCAGCAGCAAAAGCCGGCGGCCGGGGCGAACGAGCAGGTGGGCACCAAAGGGCTCGCCACCGCAGCCCCTGGCTCGGAGGGCTCGGGTCTCATCGACATCCAAGCACTCGCTTCCTCCCACAAGGTCATGAAGGGTGGCGGCGGTGGCCCCGCAGCCTCCTCGCCCCTGCTGGATGGCCCCGATCTCTCCAGCAGCGTGGG
>CAYSPB010000705.1:0-2501 GCA_964432695.1 uncultured Nannocystaceae bacterium | reverse complement strand
CCTACGACGTCGAGACCCTCTACGATCAGCTCGATGCGGCCGGCGTGCGCTGGGGCGTCTACACCGACGGCTGGCCGCGCCAGGACACGATCGGCTGGGACGCGGCGTTCCCCGGCCGTGCGACCATCCCGGACTTCCTCGACCAGGTCGCGACGGGCACGCTGCCCGCGGTCACCTTCGTGGACCCGGCGTTCGAGCACGACGAGCACCCGCCTCACGACGTGCAGCCCGGCCAGGCCTGGACCCGAATGCTCTACGAGGCGGTCCGCGACAGCCCGATCTGGCCGACCACGGCCATGATCTTCACCTACGACGAGGGCGGCGGCCTGTTCGACCACGTCCCGCCGCCGCCCGCGTGCCCACCGATGCCGGATCTCCCCGAGCTCGACGTGCTCGGGCATCGCGTCCCGCTGATCGTGTTCTCGCCGTGGGCCCGCGCCGGCCACGCCAGCGAGGTGATCACGGACCACGCGTCGATCCTGCGGTTCATCCAGCTCCTGCACGGGTTGCCCGCGCTGAGCTCGCGCGACGCCAACGCCGACGCGCTGCTCGACCTGTTCGAGTTCGACTGCGAGGCCGACCTGCTCGACCCGCCGCCCGCGCCGGACGCCGTCGCGCCCGGCTGCCTCTAGCAGCCCGTTGAAGTACGGTCCCGGTGGCCCAGCGCGACGGGTGTGATCGCGGGGGGCGAATGCCACCGGTCGCCGTGGAGCGCCTTGCCGGACGCGTCCGCCCACGAGGCCCACCCAGAGAACCAGGGTGCGCGGGAGTACGATAATCGCCTTCAGGCGGTTCGCCGCCTCCCGCGGCGTCCCCACCCCGAAGAGCGTGCGCATGAGGAGGCCGAGATTGAACGCGGCGGCCTGGACGAGGTAGCGCTTGCGGACGTTCTCTTCTCCGCGGAGTCGGACGCGTCGATGTTGGCCGGTTTCGCAGACGTGAGCGAAGGAGCGCTCGATGAGCTCGCCGCGTTTTCGTTGCAGCGCCTTGCCCTTGGCGCGCTTCATTCGCGCGCGGTTGCGGTAGACCGCCTCGGCGGTCTTGCGCCCACCGTGCCGCTCCCACCGACGCTTGCCGTGCTGGATGCGCTCGGGGATGTACGTGCGGACTCCGTCCTCGTCGAGCTCACGAATCGTTGACGCCTTGTGGTAGCCCTTGTCGCCCGTGACCTCCTCGATGTGACGGCCGCTGCCGGGGGCGTCATCGTCGTCGTCACGTTCGTCGTCATCGTCGTCATTGACGCGGTCGAGGTTCTGCTCGGCCTGCTCGAGGCTGCTCTTCAGGGAGGTCGCATCGCTGGTCGTCGCTGCCATGACGTCGGCAGCCAGCAGCGCGCCGCTCTCCATGTCGACGACGTGCTCGGCCTTGTATCCCAGGCGGGTGCGACCGTCCTTGAGCCGAACGATCTCGGCGTCCGGGTCGATCGGGCTCTCCCACTCCTCGTTGGAGGCCTTCTTGCCCTTGCGCTTACGGTCCAGCCGGCGAAGGTCTTCGTCGGTCGGCTGCTCGATCCCCGCTTCCTTGGCGAGCTTGCGAAGGTAGCCCTTGTAGCCCTCGCCACTGCCCTTGCGGACGATCGTCTTCATCGAGGCATCGGCGCGCAGGTACGTCGCGTCGACTCCGGCCACCTTCCCCTGCGTCAGCCCCTTCTCGTTGAGAATGCGCATCACGAACCGGAACACCTCGACGTACGTGCTCGCCGGCAAGCGCGAGCGCATGCGCGACAGCGTCGAGTGGTCCGGAGTCGGCTCGTGCGGCTCGTAGCCGAGGAAGCGCTTGAGCGACAGCGAGTCGTCGCAGCGCCAGCAAATGCCGCGCTCGGACTCGATGCCCTCGAAGTAGCCCAGCAGCAGCATCCGGAAGTAGACGCCCGGTGGGATCGACGGGCGTCCGCCACGGCTACTCGGCTCGAACGCCAGCTCGCACAGGCTCTCGACGTGCGCGTCGAAGCCCGCCTCGTCGAGCAGCTCGTTCAGCGCGTCGTAGAACCGGTGACGCGGACCCGACGGCATCCGCTCGGCCTCCACGAACAGCGACTTCTGCTTCGCCTTGCGGCGTCCCATCGCCATGCGCCGACCCTATCCGTCCGCGATCCGCATGTCGATCCCCGTCCGCACCGGAGGCGGAACGCCGACGCTGCTGCGTCGGCCGGTCGTGCACGTCCTCGTACTCGTGCACGTGCACGTGCACGTCAACGAGGACGACCACGATCATGAGCCGCCGCAGTCGCTCCCGGCCCACTCGGTCCCTCGACCGGGTCGCAGCCAGTAGATCAACAGGCTGCTAGCGGCCGGTGCTGACGCAGTTGCGGCTGATCGCTCGCCTGCGCGCAGTATCGTAGGCACCGAAGCTGGAGTAGCTGCCATCGGCGCCATCACCTCGGCGATAGAGGGTGTCCGCGGCACCGGAGGCCTCGTGCGCCAGACACGCGGCTCGGTCGAACCGCGACGCATTGCGCTCGAGAATGCGCTCGGACCCCGACCGGTAGTAGATGTCGTCGT
>CAYSPB010000704.1:0-2516 GCA_964432695.1 uncultured Nannocystaceae bacterium | reverse complement strand
GGGCTTTCGGCTCAGCCGCCTCAAGACCGGCACGCCCGCGCGCCTCGACGGCCGGACGATCAACTACGACGTGACCGAGCCGCAGCCCTCCGAGGACCCGGTACCTCGGTTCGTGCTGCCCGACGACGTAGTCCCGCCGCCGCCGCTGCTGCGTCAGGTCCACTGCCATCTCACGTGGACGCGCGCGGAGACCAAGGCCGTGATCGAGGCCAACCTTCATCACTCGCCGATGTACAGCGGGCAGATCGAAGGTCGCGGTCCGCGGTACTGCCCCTCGGTCGAAGACAAGGTCGTGCGGTTCGCCCACCGCGACCGTCACCAGGTGTTCTTGGAGCCCGAGGGGCTCGATACGCATAGCGTCTATCCCAACGGCATCTCCACCAGCCTGCCCGCCGAGGTTCAGGCCGAGTTCATCGCGACCATTCCCGGCCTCGAGCGCGCCACGATGATTCGCCCCGGCTACGCGGTCGAGTACGACGCCGTCGACGCGCGCGCGCTCGACCATCGGCTTGCGAGCAAGACCCACCGCGGGTTGTTCTTCGCGGGGCAGGTCAACGGCACCTCGGGCTACGAAGAGGCAGGCATTCAAGGCCTGCTCGCCGGCGCCAACGCGGCGCTCGAGCTGCTCGAGCGCGCGCCGCTGCTGATCGACCGCGCGAGTGGATACGCCGGTGTACTGGTCGACGACCTCGTCACGCAGGGCTGCGACGAGCCGTACCGCATGTTCACCTCGCGCGCGGAGTACCGAATCGTGCTGCGCGAGGACAACGCGGATGCTCGGCTGAGCCAGTCGGCGCTCGACGCCGGTCTGATTGCGTCGGCCCGGTTCGAGCGCGTGCAGGCGCGTCGGGCTTCGATCGATGGGTTGTGTGGGGCGCTCGCCAAGAAGAAGCCGATCGATGAAGCACCGCTGTGGCTCGCCGAGCGAGCCCGTGCGCAGCACACCTACGCCGGCTATCTCGACCGCATGCGCGACGAGGTCGCCCGCCTGCGCGGCGATGCGGCGAGTGACCTCCCACTTGCGGCCGACCTCGACTACGACGCGCTCGAAGGGCTCAGCAACGAAGCCAAGCAGCGGCTCGCGGAGGTCCGTCCCACGAGTACGGCGCAGGCATCGCGCATCCCCGGCATGACGCCGGCCGCGTTGATGACCCTGTGGGCACACGCCCGCCGCCTCCAAAAAGCGCAGGCGCGGTCGTCGAAGCCCAGCGGTCGGCCCGGTCGGTAGGGATCGGTCACCAGCGAGATCGGCCAGGAGAGCGGTCGACCGCGACCGGCTTTAGCCCCGCGCGTCGCGAATGATGCCGCTGAGCACCGTTTCGTCGAGTGCTCCGAGCTCATCGAAGCGGACGGCAACGCCGTGGTTGCCGTGATTGCCCCGGCTGCGGTCGGGCTCGCAGAAGCGCACGACCGTGGCATGCAGGCGCAGCGGGTTCCGGGCGGCTCCTCGGCTGATTTCGATGCGGACGGTTTCCCCAACATCGGCCTTGCAGCTGCCGTGAAGCAGCGCACCGCCGGTGGACAGGTCCAGGGTCCGGGCCGTCAGCAGCAGTCGGTTGCCGGCTCCGTAAAGGCTGAAGGGAACCGCGACGGTGATCCGGGGACGTTCGCGTCGCTCTGTACGCGTCGGAACTTCAGCGCCGTACTCCGTACCCTGCACCACTCCATCATACTACTTTGTGGGGGGTCGAGATATGGGCATGCAGGGAGACCTCTTCAGTGGCGCTCAGTGCGCAGAACTCCACGCCGAATCCCTTCGGCAAGGTCGGCGTCGCCGTCGCGTTCTGCCAGCGGACCTGAGCACTGAGCCGAAGAACGTGTGGCTGACCGGGGGGCGCTGGCCCCGGGGGGTGCAGCCACAGGCGCAGCGCCTGCCCTGTCTCCACGGCGAGATCCGTCTCGATGAAGGCGCCGCCGACGGACACGCCCCGGGTCATTGCAAGCGTGGTGCCCGCAGCCGTCGGGTCCTCCGTGCCCGCGACCGCTACGACCACCGGCCAGCGCAGCTTCTCGACGGGTCGATAGTTCCGACGCGCCTCTCCAAAGCCCATGGGCCGCTCGCCTGGGTCGTTGGGATCGTTCGCCACCGTAGCTCTAGTCTACCAGTCTGGGGCGCTTCTGCGCGGGCCCCGAAATGGGCGCCCGACCCGACCGCAGCCGCCTGCTCGCGGTTTCCGCGGTTGCGCCGACCGCGGTTGACCCGTTCGCACCCCTGGTTCATCGTTGCGCGCCTTGAAGATCCACCTCATCGGCGTTGCAGGCACCGGGATGGGTGCGCTGGCTCAGCTGCTCAAGGCGGCCGGCCACGAGGTCCGCGGGTCGGACACAGGCATCTATCCCCCGATGTCCGACCAGCTGTCCGCAGCGGAGATCCCGGTGATGGTGGGCTACCTCGGCGACAACCTCCAGTGGGACCCCGACTGCGTGGTGGTGGGGAACGTCTGCAGTTCTTCACACCCGGAGGTCGTCCCGGCCACGCGCAGCCAGGTGCCGCTGGACACGGTGCTCGACACCGG
>CAYSPB010000703.1:0-2518 GCA_964432695.1 uncultured Nannocystaceae bacterium | reverse complement strand
CGCCTTGCCCATGAACCCGCTGCCGGTCGCCTCGTAGTCGTCGCCCGCGAGCCAGTGCTGCAGCACCTCGTGCATGTCCGGCTGCTTCCCGAGCCCGTACGGCGGGTCGGTCACAACCGCGTCGATCGACGCCTCGGGCAGCGCCGGGAGGACCTCGCGGAGGTCCCCCTGGATGACTTCGGCGATCATGCTGCGTCCCTCGTGGCCTTCTCGACACGCGCCGCGAGCCGCCGGTGCGCCTCGTCGCGTTTGTTCTCAAGGCCCGCCATCCGCGTAAGGACGGCCGTCAGCGCGTCGGTGCGCAATCGGGTGGCGGCTCGCTGCTCCTCCACGGTGACCCACGCGCGCAGGCTCTCCCACTCCGGTGGAAAGTGCCCTCGCTCCTCCGTTTCGCCCGGCGGGTCCTCGACCAAGTCCACGATGATCGCGAGCTGGGCCATCGCGTGGTCGAGGTGCGAGAGGCCCGAGTCCGGGTCTGCCAGCTCGCCGCGGCGGTAGGCGTAGAGGTGGCGAAACAGCGAGGCCCAGTGCGTGTCGGGTTTGGACTGGTCCGTCCCCGCCACGCGGTACGTGCCGCGGCCGTTGTCGGCGAGGCCGTGCTTCTGGACGCCTACAGCGAATGCGCGTCCGCCCGCTTCGATGGCGCGGGCGGGCATGAGGTCGGGTCGTGGACGTGACGCCTTCTCGGCGACGATCTGTTCTTCAGTCTTCGGCATTGGTTTGTTCGAGCGCCTAGGCGGCGAGTTCCATGACCCGCGCGATCGGGGTCGTGTAGCGGTTGAGTTCGCCGTATTCGGCGTGGTGGACGATGGCCTGCATCCGCTGCGACGAGCGGTAGCCGCGGCCGGCTGCGTACGAGTCACGTGCCGCGAGCGTCGGGAACGTCTCGATGACGCAACCCGGGCGCTCGACCACACTGGCCTGGTGGATGTGCCCGCCGTACCAGTAGCGGTACCGGGTCGCCGCCCAGTCCTCCGGACGGTCGCAAGCCATGACCTCCGCAAGGGTCGGCCCCTTCGCCTTCACCGTGTCGGTGTGCGTCGAGCCGAGCAGGACCTTGCCAAAGCGGTGGTACCAGAACTTGCACGGGCTGGTGTCGACCGTGACCCGCGGCTCGTTCGCGTAGCGCTGCTCGAGGCAGAGCCCCAGCCACAGTGACGACTCGTCGTCGTGGTTGCCGACGATCGGCTTGAAGATCACCTCCTCGTGTCGCTGCAGCGCCCGCTCGACGACACGCACCATCGTCTGCACGCCGACACGCGCGACCTTGGCGTAGCGGCCGTCGACGTCGAGCGCGTGTCCACTTCGGCGTGTCCGGTTCGTGCTGTCGTCGCTGTGAAAGGTGTCGCCCAGCGGAAGCACCACCGCGGTCTTCGACGCCGGCACCATCGAGACGAGCTCGTCGACCGCCCCGAAGAGTTCCGCCGTAGCGGTCTCGAGGTCGAAATTCCGGTCGCCGGTCTCCTCGGCCCACGCGTAGAGCCCCAAGTGCGGGTCCCCCATCGGGTAGACCGTCAGCAGGTCCTCGCGCATGGTCGTCGTCGGCTCGGGCAGCGGGTCGACGACGCGCACCGAGTCCGCGACCTCGGCGAACGCATCGAGGACGGCCTGGACCCGGTCGAGGCCGTCGCGGTCGGTCTTCTGCCACTGATTGACGAGTTCTCCCGTCTCGGGGTCCACAACCTTGCGAAGCGTCGAGGTCCCCTTGATCGCGTACCCCTCCGGGACCTTCGCGTGGTCGTTGTGTTTCGCCCACTCCGAGCGGCCCTTCTTCCGCTCCATGTAGCGTTTCTGGGCTTCGCGGGCACACAGGCGACAGTTCCCGTGTTTGTCGCGGTGCTTCGGGTCGTGGCCCCGCTTGCACGGTTTCGGTTTCTTGGTGGTCTTGGTCATCGGAGGACTTGGCGTTGAACGGGGCGAGGACGGATACCGGGGATGTTGAGCTTGTCTTTGTGGAGCTTCGCTTCGGCGTTGAGGCGGGAGACGTCGAGCACGAAGTACTCGGCGGGGACCTTCGACCGGTCAGCGACCTCCCAGGCCCAGTCCGTCACAGTCGTCATCCCCTTCGGTTTCGCGACAGGCTTCGCCGCGGCTGCGATGGCGGTCGTCTCTCCTGTGGCGGCGGCTTCCTGCGCTGCAGCCTTGAGGGCGGCCTGCTGCGCGACCCTCTGGGCGTTCTGGAACATCAGGACTTGCGACTTCAGGTGCCGAATCGCGTGGTCGCAGGCCTCGATCGCGGGCTTCCACTGTGCGGAGTGGTCGCTCGCGATCTTGCGCAGCGGCTTCGCGACACGGTCCCGTTCGGCCTCGAACCCCTTCTTCTGGGCGTTGATCTGGTGCGCGACGTCGGTCGCCCACTGCGCGAGCTCGGGCGTGTTGATCGGTTGCTGCATGACCGCGGCAGCCGTGTGCTGCGCGGCCGCAACGGCCTGCTGCGCAACACCGATCGCCGCGGTGACCTCGGGCGGGATTGCGATCGCGACGGTCATGCTGCTTCCCCCATGAGGCGCCGGACATG
>CAYSPB010000702.1:0-2575 GCA_964432695.1 uncultured Nannocystaceae bacterium | reverse complement strand
TCCCCGACGTGCTCAACCGCGATGTCATCAACGAGGTCGTCCCCGTTTACGATGAGGACGCGTACAGCATGAAGCAGCGTCTCGCGACCGAAGAGGGACTGCTGGTCGGCATCTCCGCGGGTGCCGCTGCGGTTGCGGCACAGAAGGTCGCCGCTGAGCTGGGCCCGGGCAAGAACGTGGTCCTGATCCTCTGCGACACCGGCGAGCGCTACTTCAGCCTCGACGAGTACTTCACGCCCCAGGGCACGCTCGGTCCCTCAGAAGACTGAGCGACCCGGACTCGTCATGTCCATCGAACCCCACCTGGGCAGCGTCCACTTCGTGGTCGTGGGTGCGGGCGGCCTCGGCTGCCCCGCCCTGCTGGGTCTGTCCGCAGCCGGTGCGCGCAGCATCACGGTGCTCGACCCAGACGTGGTCGAGACCTCGAACCTGCAGCGCCAGGTGTTGTACGGCGTCGGCGACGTGGGCCGCGAGAAAGCCGTTGCCGCCGCATGGGCACTGCGCCGACGCGTCCCGTCGATTGACATCGAAGCCCGGGTCGAGGCCGTAGAGCCCCAGGACGCAGATGCGTTCGTAGCAGCCTTGCCCGACCACGCCATCGTGCTCGAGTGCACCGATCAGCCCGCGCTCAAGTTCGCCCTCAACGACGCGGGCCTTCGCCACGGCACCCCCGTCGTCATTGGGGCCGCGCTCGGCCTCAAGGGCCAATGCCTTGCCGTGGTGTCCGGACGTGCCTGCTATCGCTGCATCTACGAGTCGCCTCCGCCGGACTTGCCCACCTGCGACGGTGCGGGCGTGCTAGGCGTTGCGGTGGGGCTCGCGGGTTTCTTGATGGCGACGTCCGCAGTCGCGCTGTGCCGAACGCCGGCGGAGGCTCACGAAACAGCGGGTGCCCTGACGGCGATCGATACAGCGACCGGGCGCATCCAGACGATATCCCCCTCCCCGCGCACGGGCTGCCCTGCCTGCGCCGCCGCGGGCACGAACCGATTTTTCGCGGCCCTGGCCCAGTCGGCCTGAGCGGCGCGAGTTCAGCGAAACAACCTTCAACGAGCAACGATTCAGGAACAGACATGGCCACCGTCCACATCCCCCCCGCACTTCGCAAGTACACCCAAGGGCAAGAGGAGGTCGCCGTCGACGGCGGCAACGTCCGGGACCTGCTGAGTAACCTCGAGACCTCCTACCCTGGCATTGGCGAGCGCATCGTCGACGACAAAGGCTCCGTGCGCCGGTTCGTCAACGTCTTCGTTGCCGACGAAGACATCCGCTTCATGGAAAACCTCGACACCGCGGTCAAAGACGGCGACGAGGTCAGCATCGTCCCCGCCATCGCCGGCGGACGCTAAGCCGCTTCGGAACCGCACCATGGAACCCGCTTCGAACCTGCTTCCCGCCGGGGCGCAGCTTGCCGCCACGCGGCGCGCCGTGCCGTCTCGCGTGGATTCGATCCTCGACCTCGTAGGCAATACGCCGCTGGTGCGGCTGGGGCGGATCGAAGCGGACTGTCCGGGCGTTGAGCTGTGGGCCAAGGCCGAGTTCGCCAACCCGGGCGGCTCGGTCAAGGACCGTGCGGCGAGCCGCATCGTTCGCGATGCGCTCGAGCGTGGCGACCTGGGCGGTGACCGCCGCCTACTGGACAGCACCAGCGGGAACACCGGCATTGCGTACTCCCTCGTCGGCGCCGCGCTGGGCATCCCCATCACGCTCGTGATGCCCGAGAACGTCAGCCTGCCGCGCAAGCAGATTACGCGGAACTACGGCACCGAGCTCATCTTCTCGGACCCGATGGAAGGCAGCGACGGGGCCATCGTGCTGGCGCGCAAGCTCGCCGCAGAGCACCCGGAACGCTACTACTACCCCAACCAATACGCGAACGACTCGAACTGGCTCGCGCACTACGACGGCACCGCACCGGAGATCTGGGAGCAGACCAACGGCCGCATCACGCACTTCGTGACCGGCATCGGCACCAGCGGAACCGTCGTCGGGACGTCGCGACGCCTGCACGAGCTCAACCCGAAGATTCGCTGCATCGGCATGCAGCCCGACGATGCGTGGCACGGCCTCGAAGGCCTCAAGCACATCCCCAGCTCGCTCGTGCCGCCGATCTACGACGAGAGCGCTCTCAACGAGACGATGTGGATGCCCACCGATGAGGGATGGGACATGTCCGAGCGCCTCGCCGAGCAAGAAGCCCTCTTCGTGGGGCACTCCGCTGGAGCCAACGTCGCCGCCGCGCGCCGGGTGGGCATGCAGCTCGCCGAGCGCGGAGAGACCGGCGTGGTCGTGACCGTGCTGTGCGACCGCGGCGACCGCTACTTCGGCCCGATGAAGTGGGAGAAGCATTATGTCTGGTGAGACCCCGTCCCTGCTGCAAGCCCATCTCGATGCGATCTACGCCCAGGCGCGCGCCGAGTTCCCCAAGGAGTGCTGTGGCTACGTCTTCGGACGCGGCGACGCGGCACGCGTCGTGACCTGCAAGAACCGCCAGGATCAGCTGCACGCCCTCGACCCGCAGGAACACCCTCGCACCGCGGAGAACGGCTACAACATCGGTGGTCGCGAGCTGCTC
>CAYSPB010000701.1:0-2582 GCA_964432695.1 uncultured Nannocystaceae bacterium | reverse complement strand
GCCCTGGTCAGCATCGACCCCGATGTGCTCGAGCACCAAGCTGGACTCATCGCATGCCTGCAGCGGGCAGGTCGTCGAGGGGACGCGCGCGACGCCGAAGCGCGCTACGTCGACGACCCCTCCGCGCCGGCCACGACCCGGAGCAAACGAGGCACGGCCCTCGACCGTGCGGTGTCGTCTCACACGCTCTCGGTGAGAAAACGCGGGCAACTGCGCGCGACGCTGACGTGGACGGGTGAAGCGGATCTCGACATCGCGGTCGTCGACCGGTCCGGGCGCCGGCTATCGACGCTGCACGACCGTGGCAAGCTCCGCGCGCTGGAAAGCCGCGGTCGGGAGGAGCTTTCGATGTCGAAGGTTCGACGCTCGGTCTTCGTCGAAGTCACGCGCAGCGGAGGTGACGGCGGTGCAACGGGAGCTCCGGTCTCCGCAACGTTGGAGCTGGTGACGCCTCACGGCAAGAAGCGGATCCCCGTCACCGTCGTGCAGGGCTCCACCCGCGCCGCGAAGGTGTTCTGGTCGCGCTGACGAAGACTTGACGTTGCTCACTTCGCCTCGCGCGTCGCGGGGCGGGGTGACCCAAGCGCGGCCACCGCGAAGAACGACCGTCTCAGACTGAGTCAGAGCACGTGTCTGCAACCGCGACGCTATGGAAACGGCCACCGGGGCCGTGATATCCAGCTGTCTCCTCCGAAAGAGGACGGACACCAAACATGAGCGCGAGCATCGAGCTGCCGACGCAACCGGCGATTCCCTTCGACGTCGAAATCCTAGCCAACCCCGAGCAGTCTCAGCTGCGCGAACTGGCCCTCGAGCACACCCCGTTCTGCACGAAAACGGCGCTTGGGAACATCAACAAGGTCGCCCGCAACAAAGCGCGGATGGCCAAGTTCACGTACATCATCGACCGCAGCGGTGATGCCAGCCAGTTCTCGCACAACACGATCGAGCCCTCGCAGGCTGAGGCGCTCATCGCCAAGCAGGCCGAGTACGTCAAAGAGAAGGGCAAGCTGATCTGCATCGAGGGCTACGTCGGCGTCGGTCGCAACGCGATCCCCGTGCAGTGGCTCTACACGATCGAAGCCGCAAACATCGCGGGCATGCAGCAGGTGCTCTCGTTCCCGCGCTCCGCGGTCGAGACGCCCGAGCAGCTCGCCCAGCCGTTCAAGCCGGCGTTCCGCCTCGTCTACACCCCGGACCATCGCCCCGACATGCCCGGTGGTCAGGCGATCGTCGCCGACCTCGACAACTACGTCACGTACATCATGGGCCCCGACTACTTCGGCGAGTCGAAGAAGGGCGCCCTGCGGATGTCGGCCGCGCTCATCTACCGCAACGGCGGGCTCCTGATGCACTCGGGCGCCAAGGCCGTGCACACCAAGGGCGGCGACTCGCTCACGATGTCGATCCTGGGCCTCTCGGGCACCGGCAAGACCACCACCACCTTCTCCAAGCAGGGTGAGAGCGTCGAGCCGATCCAAGACGACATGATCGCCATCTGGAACGGTGGAGAGATCTCGATTACCGAGAACGGCTGCTTCGCCAAGACCGAAGGCCTCAAAGAAGAGAACGAGCCCGTCATCTACCGCGGCACCGTTCACGAGACCGCATGGCTCGAGAACGTCTACGTCGACGGCGAAGGCCAGCCCGACTTCTTCAAGGGCGAGCTCTCGGCCGACGACGTCAAGCGACTGCGCGAGGTCCTCATCGGCACCGGCGCCCCGGCGGACAACGTCGACAAGTTCATCTCCGGTGAAGTCAACGCCACCGACGTCGTCGACAACGGCATCCCCAAGGACGGCTGGGACTTCGTGATGTGGAGCCAGAACGGCCGCAGCATCATCCCGATGAGCGCCATCGAGAACGCGGCCGACCTGCACAACGTGCCCACGATGCGCTCGCTGGGCATCCTCAACCGCGACGAGGGCTCCGACGCCGCGACGCCGGGCATCGTGCGCTTCACCGACCCCAACCAGGCGGCCGCCTACTTCATGCTCGGCGAGACCAGCAAGACCTCGGCAGCCGGCAAGGACCGCGGGCGTACGCGCTCGCCGTTCACCCAGCCGTTCTTCCCCCTGGCGCACAGCCTTCAGGCCAAGCGCTTCTCGGAGCTGGCCGGCTCGTTCGGTGAGACCACCATGTGGCTGATGAACACCGGCTACATCGGCGGCAGCAACAAAGAGGTTGCCGCGGGTGACGCTCACAAGGTCAAGATCCGCCACAGCAGCGCCATGCTCGAGGCGCTGATCGCTGGCAACATCAAGTGGACCAAGGACCCGGACTTCGGCTACGAGGTGGTCGACGTCGAGGCCCCCGAGAACAAGGACCTGGTCGAGAAGGTGCCCGTCGAGATCCTGCAGCCCCGCCGCTACTTCGAAGCAAAGGGCCGCATGGACGAGTACAACGGCTGGGTCTCGCAGATGAAGTCCGAGCGCCAGGCATTCTTGCGCAAGCACGAGGTCGAAGAGACGATCGTCGGCGCCGTCGCGCTCGGCTGATTCGATTTCAGGCTCCGCTCGATGCGCCGCCGCTGCTCCTCGGAGCACGGCGGCGTTTTCGTTTGGGTGCTACAACGGCCGACG
>CAYSPB010000700.1:0-2583 GCA_964432695.1 uncultured Nannocystaceae bacterium | reverse complement strand
TCGATGCCGGCAGGCAGCCCGATCATGCCAGCGAAGCCGCCGATGTCGTCCAGCTGCTCAGGCCGACGCGTCGAGGCGACCAGGGCCTTGATCCGGCGCACCGCCTCGTTGCCTGCATCGATGTCCACGCCAGCGTCGCGATAGGACAGCGGCTTGTTCGCTCCGGCCATGGGGGAGGGGGTATCAAAACCCCTCCTGCACTGTCGACGGCTACGGCCGCGTCGGTCCCGCAGCCGCGAGAGGCCTCGCACGCTGCGTACGCGCATTCGCGGGGGTCGCCGGGGATGGCGGCCGCCCGCGTCGGGGTGGTAAGACGCGGCCATGGCCTGGTGGCGGCGCAAGAAGCAGCAACTGGAGACCCAAACCCCCGAGGAGAAAGTCTCCGTCCCCAAGGGCGTTTGGTCGAAGTGCGAGTCCTGCGGAGAGATCACGTACACCGAGGAGCTGATCGCGAACCTCCGGGTCTGCCCGGTTTGCGGTCATCACGCTCCCATGCCGACCGCGGAGCGCATCAACACAATGCTGGATGAGGGCTCCTGGGAAGAGCAGGATCTCGATCTGCGTAGCGGTGACCCGCTGGAGTTCACCGACAACAAGCCCTACGCGCAGCGCCTCGAGAAGGCGACCCGGACCGCAGGTCCGCAGGACGCATTTCGCAGCGGTCTCGGCACCATCTGCGACATCCCGGTGAGCGCGGGCTTCTTTGCGTTCGAGTTCATGGGCGGGTCGATGGGATCCGTCGTCGGCGAGAAGGTCACCCGCGTGTTCGAGCGTGCGCTCGAGCTGCATCGTCCCGCGCTGGTCTTCTCCGCGTCCGGCGGCGCCCGGATGCAGGAGGGCGTGCTGTCGCTCATGCAGATGGCCAAGACCTCGGCGGCGCGCGGTCGGCTGCGCGACGCCGGCCTGCCGTACATCTCGGTCGTGTTGCACCCGACCACCGGCGGCGTCGCGGCCAGCTTCGCGACGTTGGGCGACCTGATCATCGCCGAGCCCAAGGCTCTCGTTGGCTTTGCAGGGCCCCGCGTCATCATGCAGACGATCGGCCAGGAACTCCCCAAGGGGTTCCAACGCGCCGAGTTCCTGCTCGAGCACGGCATGGTCGACCGCATCGTCCCGCGCCTGGAGATGCGCGAGCAGCTCGGCTTGATGCTCTCGCTCCTGGGCACCATGCCCAAGCCGGCAGCCGCGTCCTGATCGCATGAGCCTCGACGCGCTCTTCGAGCGGCGGACCCTCGGCGTGCGGCCGGGGTTGATCGCGGTCCGCGGCGTCTTTGATGCGCTGGGGCAGCCCGGCGCGGACGTGCCGGCGGTGCACATCGTCGGGACCAACGGCAAAGGCTCGATCGCGGCGATGGCCGAACACGCGCTTCGGGCTCGTGGGCGTCGGACCGGCCTGTTCACCAGTCCGCACCTCCAGCGCGTCACGGAGCGCATCCGCATCGACGGCGTCGAGGTGGAAGACACGGTGCTCGAAGCGGCCATCGGCTGGGTGCTTCAGCTCGAGCACGACGGCCTTCCCCGTCCGCTATCGTTCTTCGAGGTGCTCACGCTCGCGGCCATGGTGGTGTTCGAGCAGTCGGGCGTGGACGTCATCGTCGCCGAGGCCGGACTGGGTGGTCGGCTGGACACCAGCCGCATCGTGACTGCCGAGGCGGTGTGAATGGCGCGCGTCGATCTCGACCATCAGGCCTACCTCGGCGATACGCTGACGCTGATCGCTGCTGAAAAAGCCGCCGTGTTTCGGGACCGCGTCCCGGTTTACTCGGTGCCCCAGCACGAGGCGGTGGAGAACGTGCTGTGGGCAGCGGCTCGTGGCACTCCATGTCCGCTCCGATTCCCCGCTCCCATTGCAGCGCCGCTGGCTGGGGAGCATCAGCGCCACAACGCCGCGGTTGCTCTCGCAGCGGCCAGCCATCTCGAGCGCTCGGTGACCGCAGCCGATCTCGAAGGGACGCACTGGCCGGCCCGGCTGGAGCGCCGCAGGGTCGGCGCCGGCGAGTGGGTGCTCGATGTCGCGCACAACCCTGCGTCCATGCGCAGCCTGGCCGACGCGCTGTTCGACCTGCCCACCCGGGACACGATCCTCGTGGTCGGTCGCTCGGCCGACAAGGACGGTGAGGCCATGGCGGACGCGCTGCGCGGCGTGGGGCGATGCTGGAGCGTCGAAGACGAGGGGCTCGGGGTGGTCGCATTGCCCTGCGAACACGTGTGGCCAGGCCTGACGTCCCCCGGCTTGAGCGCGTCGTTGCATCGGCACGTTGCGAACGGTGGTCGGGTGGTCGTGTGTGGCTCGCACCGACTCGTCGGTGCTGCGATGGCGGCCTGGCTCGACGTCGGCGACGCGCTGGACCCGAGCGACCCCCGCTGAGCGGCCTGTCCGAGCCTGCGCCGGCGTGCACCGTCCCTCGCGCGTTCAGTGCCGAACCCGTCGGGTCTTTGGCGACGCTCCAGCCCGGTCGATACACTGGTGCCATGGTGCGTTCGAAGCGGGTCTCCCGTTGGTTGGCCAATGCGGCCGGTGTCGTCGCGGCCTGGGGCATGGCCGCCTCGTGGGCCCAGGCTGCTCAACCGCCCGCGTCGCCC
>CAYSPB010000699.1:0-2619 GCA_964432695.1 uncultured Nannocystaceae bacterium | reverse complement strand
GCCTAAGTCTCCGACCACACTCTTCGTTTTCGGGTTCTCGCTCGTCGCGACCGGCTGCTACACCGGGGTCTCGACGTCTGCCGAGGCGGACGAGCCAGAAAGCGTAGACACAATCGGTTCGACCGGTTTCGATGAAGGGGGCTCCGAGAGCGGCGACCCCGACGTCCCCGGCGGCGGAAGTTCGGAGGCGGAGGCACTCCCGTCGGTGCGTATGCGTCGGCTGACGAAGACGCAGTTGGTGAACACGCTCGCGGATCTCACGTCCGCGGAGATTGCCGCGAGCGTCAGCATTCCCGAGGATCTCGCCGTACACGAGTGGATCTCGATTGGAGCGAGGGAAACCTTCGTCTCGCCGTCGTTGGTGCGAGCCTACGAAGACATCGCGCTCGAGGTTGCGTCGAGTGCTCGTGCGGACGAGGCCTGGGTCGCGCAATGGGTCCCATGTCCGATCGAGGAGCTCGATCAAGCCTGCCTCGGCGCGTTCGTGACGGAGTTTGGGCGGCTCGCACATCGGCGCCCGCTTTCGGATGCTCGACGCGACCGCTACGTCGCGATCGGATTGGAGGCCGCGCAGGACGCAGGAGACCTGGCGATCGGCCTCGAGTTCGCGATGGCCTCCATTCTGTCCTCCGTGTACTTCACACACATGCCGGAGGTCGGGGTCCCGGACGGCGACCGAGTTCGACACGAAGGAGCAGAGTTTGCGACGCGGCTCTCCTACGCGCTCTGGGCGTCGCCGCCGGATGCTGAGCTCCTCGACGTCGCGGTCTCAGGGGGACTCGAAGACCCCGCCGTGTTCTCGGCGCAGGTCGAACGCATGCTCGAAAGCGACAACGTCGAACGCTCGCTCGATGCCCTTGCCGAAGACTTCTTCCTCCTTCATCGAGTGGAGCAGACTCGGGCAGACGCAGAGCGTTTCCCCTTGCTGTCCAACGACACGTTGGCGGTGATGAAGGAAGCCACGCTTCGAATGATTCGACACGTCGTGCTCGAGCAAGGGCGACCGCTCACCGATGTCCTGAACGCCGACGTCATGTTCGTCGATCCGCGCATCGCACCACTCTTTCCAGATGTCGCTCCGTCCGAGGACTGGCAGCTGGTCGAGCTCCCCCAAACTTCAGAACGGGTCGGACTGTTGACGGAGCCTGGCTTCTTGGTCATGGACTCCAACGAAGATTCGACCTCGCCGACGCGCAGGGGGAAATTCGTGCGAAGCAGGCTCTTGTGCGTGGAGGTTCCACCACCGCCACCCGACATCGTCGACTCGCTCCCTCTGCCGGAGCCGGGTCAAACGCGGCGGGAACAGCTCGCGGTCCACATGGAGGCGCCGGACTGCGCGGCCTGCCACGAGTTCATGGACCCGATCGGGTTTGGGCTGGAGAACTTCGACGCGGACGGACGGTATCGGCTCCTCGAGGGAGACGTACCCGTCGACGCAACGGGCGCGCTGGATGGTGTGTCGTTCGACGACGGGCGCTCGCTCAGTGCTGCGGTCGCGGAGAATCCGCGTCTCAACGATTGTTTCTCGGAGCAGCTCTTCCGCTTCTTCCACGGGACGGAGTACGAAGCGAGCATGGACTCGACCCGTGAAGCGCTCCTGAAGGGTCTGGAGGCCAATATGGGCTTTCGAGAGTTGCTGAGGGTCGTCGCGCACTCCGAGGCGTTGAGGTACTCGGAGCTCGAGTAGAGATCATGCCGACGCGTTTGGCTGCCGAGTCCGACGACAGGCGAACGCAACCGCCAGCGCGAGAATCCAGCCGAGGGTCTGCTCGCCCGAGGTCGACCGGCAGGCACAGCCATCCGCGTCGACCTCGGCACCACTTGCCGCGTCGGTGTCCGCGCCCGCGTCGGTGTCTTCGTCTACGGGGTCTTCATCGCCCCCGCTAGAGGAGCCCCCGTCGGCTGCGGGGCGGACCTCGACATCGAACGCCTCGACGCGTTCATTCCCCGCGGGGTCGAGGGCCCGCAGCTCGACGCGGTGTCGTCCCTCCGGCAGGTGGAAGCTCAGATCCGCGTCCAAGTCTTCGACCGGCTGGACGACACCGAGATCGGGCACGCGTAGCTCGACGCCAACGGCACCGCCGTCGTCCTCGGCGTCGAACGCGATGACGACGGGGCTTCCCACGTCGACGGTGAGTACTTCGGGCAAGCCCGCCAGCGACGGCGGTTGGTCATCGATGCGCCGCGACCCCATGCGTGCCCGCAGCTCGGCGGCGGCATTTTGCAGGTTCGGCTCGCAAAATGCCGCGTGCGCGTCTTGGCAGGCGGTCGCGCTGCTCAGGTCGGAGAGTTCGAGGCACGAGTCGGACAACGCGACTCCCTCCCCGGCTGCGATCGGAGACATCACGACGCCGTAGTCGATGACGTGGTCGAGGCCCCACGCATGCGCGGCCTCGTGCACGATGACGTTCGCCAACGTTGCCTCGGTCTCTTCCTGGAACGCGAACACCAGCTCATCGTTGCGACGGTTGCCGCAGTCGACGGTGCATGCGAAGCCACGCGCGTCGGCATCGAGTCCGAGTGCTTCGGGAACCCCGCCGACCAGGACCGTCGTGTAGTGCAGGGCGTTCGACGGCCGCTGTTCCCACACCACCGTGACGTCAAACGGCTCGAGCAGCA
>CAYSPB010000698.1:0-2627 GCA_964432695.1 uncultured Nannocystaceae bacterium | reverse complement strand
CGATGCGCCCGTTCGCGGCCACCGACGCCTCGGGCGTGCTCGAGCACGGCGTGGCGCTGGGCCAGCGGACCTGGGCGGCCTTCTTGGAGACGATGCAGTGGCAGGCGGGCGACCTCGACCGCACGATCTGCCACCAGATCGGGGCGGCGCATCGCACCACGATGCTGCAGACGCTCGGCCGCGACCCGGCCACCGACTTTGTGGCCTACGAGCACCTGGGCAACACCGGGACCGTGGCCCTTCCGATCGCCGCCGCGATGGCGCACGAACGAGACTTTTTGAGCGCGGGGCACCGCGTCGGCCTGCTGGGCATCGGCAGCGGGCTCAACTGCATGATGCTGGGAGTTCAGTGGTGAACGAGAATCTCTACCCGTTTCGTACGGCCACGCTCGATCGCGACGGCCTCGCCTACCACTACGTCGACGAAGGCCCGCGCGACGGGCCGGTCGTGCTCATGGTCCACGGCAACCCCACGTGGTCGTTCTACTGGCGCAACCTGATCAACGCGCTCAAGGAGACGCATCGGGTCATCGCGCCAGACCACATCGGCTGCGGGCGCTCGGACAAGCCCGGCGAGGACCGCTACGACTACACGCTGCGCTCGCGCATCGACGACCTCGGCGCGCTCGTGGAGCACCTGGACCTGCAGGATATCACTCTGGTCGTTCACGACTGGGGTGGGGGCATCGGCTTCGGCTGGGCCGTCGACCACCCCGACCGCATCAAGCAGATGGTGGTGCTCAACACCGCGGCGTTCCACCTGCCGCAGGGCAAGGCGTTCCCGGCCGCGCTCACGCTGGCGCGCCTGCCGGGCTTGGGCGGCCTGCTGGTGCGGGGCGCCAACGCGTTCGTGCGCGGCGCAAACCGGTTCTGCGTCACCAAGCACAAGATGGACCCCGAGGTCGCCGCGGGCTACCGGGCGCCGTACCGGACGTGGGCCGACCGCGTGGCGGTGCATCGCTTCGTGACCGACATCCCGCTGCATCCGCGGGACCGGGCGTTCGCGGTGATCGAAGCGACCCAGAACGGGCTGTCCAAGCTCGCCGACAAGCCGATGTTCATCGGGTGGGGACTCAAGGACTTCGTGTTCGACCACCACTTCCTCGCCGAGTGGGAGCGGCGCTTCCCCGACGCGGCCGTGACCCGCTACGAGGACTGCGGCCACTACATTCTCGAAGACGCCCGCGAGGACCTGATTCCCAAAATCACGGGCTTCATCGGCACCGAGGCCACCGCGCCGGAGGCCCGCGCGTGACCAACTTCCTCAACGTGGCGGCCTACCTGCCGCTGCGGGCCGCCGAGCAGCCCGACGCGCTCGCGGTCGCCGTGGCGCGCAAGGGCCCCGGCGGCAGCACGGTCTACGACGAACTCACGGCCGCACAGCTCGAGGCGCGCAGCAACGCCATCGCCCACGGCCTCGAGCGGGTCGGCATTCGCCGCGGCGTGCGGACGGTGCTCATGGTCACGCCCAGCCCCGACTTCTTCGCGCTCACGTTCGCGCTGCTCAAGGTGGGCGCGGTCCCGGTGCTGGTCGACCCGGGCATGGGCGTGAAGAACCTGGGCACGTGCCTGGCCGAGGCGGAGCCCGAGGCGTTCATCGGCATTCCCAAGGCGCACGTCGCCCGCTTCGCGCTCGGCTGGGCGCGCAAGTCGATCAAGACCAAGATCATGGTCGGTCCACGGCTGCCCGGCGGCGGCGTGACGCTGGCCAAGCTCGAAGCCGACAGCCCCGACACTGTCTACGCGCCCGTCGAGCCCGACGCCGAGGAGATGGCCGCGATCCTGTTCACCAGCGGCAGCACCGGCGTGCCCAAAGGCGTCGTGACACCGCACCGGGTGTTCGCCAACCAGGTCCGCCTGCTCCGCGAGTCGTTCGGCATCGAGCCTGGCGAGCGCGACCTGGCCACGTTCCCGCTGTTCGCTCTGTTCGGCCCCGCGCTGGGCATGGCCTCCGTGGTGCCGATCATGGACGCGTCACGCCCGGCCGAGGCCGACCCGAACAACCTGCTGCGGGCGCTGGGTGACTACGGCTGCACGAACATGTTTGCGTCGCCGGCCCTCATCGACAAGCTGGGGCGCCACTGCGAGGCCCAAGACGTGTCGCTGCCGACGCTGAAGCGTGCCATCTCGGCAGGGGCGCCAGCGTCGATTCCGTCGCTGCAGCGCTTTGCTCCGCGGCTGACCGACGGCGCGCAGGTCTTCACGCCGTACGGGGCGACCGAGTCGCTCCCCGTGGCGGTGCTCGGCAGTAACGTCATCCTCGGCGAGACGCGACACGGCACCGAAGCGGGCAAGGGCGTCTGCGTGGGCGCGCCGGTGCCGTCGATGGAGGTCGCGATCATCCCGATCGCAGACGACCCGATCGCCAACTGGTCCGACGTCACCCCCGTGGCGCCCGGGACCATCGGAGAGATCGTCGTGAAGGGCCCGGTGGTCACGCCGAGCTACTTCCGGCGCGAGGAGAGCACCGCCAAGGCCAAGATTCGCGACGGCGAGGGCATTCGGCACCGCATGGGCGACGTGGGCTACCTCGATGAGGATGGCCGCCTGTGGATGTGCGGTCGCAAAGCGCACCGCGTGCAGACGGCGTCCGGCCCGATGTTCAGCGTGCCCTGTGAGGCCATCTT
>CAYSPB010000697.1:596-2674 GCA_964432695.1 uncultured Nannocystaceae bacterium | reverse complement strand
AGGGAACGCCCTCGTGCCTCCGTATTCTACGTCGACCGGAGGGTGGTCGTTCTCCGCAGGGAAGGCGTTTCGACGGCCATCCGCAAGCCCCAAGTCCTTGGCGTTAGGGGGATAACGCTCAGAGGGGGGTCGTGCCGAATTAGTTGACTGCGCCGAATCGGCTGCCTAATCTCGATGTTGGTTTTCTGCCGGCTCGGAGCCGATACCGGGCCGTCCTGATAGGCTATCCGCCCGCCCAATACACGCCCTCCCTGCGCCATGCCCTCACGCACCCACTGGCTGCGTCGCACCCTCTGTGCATCCTTCTCGCTGCTATTCGCGACGGCCCTGACGCCGATCGTCGAAGCGACTCAGGTGGTGTACCTGAACTTCGAGCGGACGGGGGGGACTTCGGACGTGGACTACAGCCAAGCGGCACGGGACAGCATCCAGACGATCATCGAGCAGGACTACGCCGCGTGGGACTTCCAGTTCGTGCAGGCCGAGCCGACCTCGGGCGAGTTCTCGACGCTCTTCTTCAACGACGGACCGGGCTTCGGCATCGCGGAAGGCATCGATTTCCGAAACGCGAACAAGTCGGACAACGCGCGTATCCAGACCTCCTCGGCGTTCGACCCGGGCGGCGATATGGGCGTGCCGATCAATCCGAGCCTGTTCGACACCTTTGAGGAGTTTACCCGCTTCACCGCGAATGTCGCCTCGCACGAGCTGGGGCACATTCAAGGTTTGCGTCATCGCGACGCGCTCGGACCGGTGGGCAACGGTTTCTCGTCGGACCCGGACTTTATGTTCGGGGCGAACTTCGCCGACCCGGCCTACCAAGGGGCCCGGGCCGCGGACCAGATGGTCTTTCACATCATGGAGACCGGGATCAGCCAGCTGTCCGATGAGATCCCGCTCGACAAGTACTTCGGGACGCGCGAGGCGATCAAGCTCTCGTTCAATGAGCAAGGCTCGGTCGTTCCGGAGTCTCCAGGCATCAAGCAAACGATCCAGCAGGCTCAACCGCTGACGCTCTCGAGCCTCGACGTGCCGAACACGGCCGAGCAGGGCGATGTGATGCGGCAAGAGTTTGTGGTGGACGCCGTGGCGGTTACCGGTCAGATCTCGGCCGCGCTGCAGAGGGATTTTTACAGCTTCCAGGGCACCGAAGGTGACGTCCTGAACCTTGAAGTCCACTCCGCTTTGCTCGGCCCCTCCTCGGTGTCCGGAAACGGCCGCTACTCCAACACCATCTTCGCCCGGGTCTCCCTCTTCGATTCCAACGGAGACCCGGTCGACTACTACGGCATCGACGCGGTGAACGAGGGGGACTTCGAGGGATCCCCTGATCCCCTGCTGCTCGACTTGGTCCTGCCCGCGACCGATACGTACTTCGTCGAGGTCGAGGCCCTCCCCGATCCCTTTACCGGCGTGAATTTCGATACGGGCAACTACGAGCTGTTCATCCACACCTTCTCCGCGGTCGAGCTCGCCCCGGGAGACTTCAACCGGGACGGGATCGTTGACGCCGCCGATTACACGATCTGGCAGGACACCGAGGGCGACGACGTCACCCCCGGCACCGGGGCCGACACCGACTTCAACGGCAAGATCGACTTCGTCGACTACCAGAAGTGGGTGGACAACTACGGGAATACGACCACGGACGTGATCCCGGCGAACGCTCTGCCCGGCGTCGGGCTCGCCACGACGGTCCCCGAGCCCACGTCGGCCTTGCTGACCGGCCTCCTGCTGAGCCTGGCCGGTCTGGCCGGCCGCCGGGCGAACTGAGCGGCGCCCCAGGGGGTTTGCGTCCCCCGCGGCGGCTGCGAGGATGCGGGCGTTCCGCCGACGCCCCCCGACGGCTCGGTCCCCGTGGAGAGCTGCGAGGATCTGTGCGCGCTCGCCACCATGCTCACCGACGAGCAGCTCACCTGCGTCCAGGGCATTCTCTCGTCGAGCGGCCCGCCGCCCGACGAGTGCATGGGCGACCTCGCGTCGACCGAAGCATGCACCGCGTGCGTCGAGGCCCTCATGGCAACCGACGTCGAATGCGGCGCGGTCGGCACCGCCTGCCAGTGACCCCGTGATCGATC
>CAYSPB010000697.1:0-568 GCA_964432695.1 uncultured Nannocystaceae bacterium | reverse complement strand
ATCATGGACCTCGGCGAGCAGGCGGTCGTCGAGACGGCGCGACCCGATCTGACCATCGCGCGCTCCGCGGACGGCAAGCGCGGGATCCTCTTGATGTCGCTCACCGGTCGCGATCCCGAGGCGCTCGCGAAGCAGCTGCCGAACACGATCGCCCGCTGGCCGGTCCGCGACGTGTCGGTGGTCCTCGTCGGGCGCGAGCGCATGGGTCGGGACCTCGTCGAGCCGCTGCGCCGGCCGATGCCCAACAAGCGCGTGACCCTCATCGGCGTCGACCTCGACGGGACGCCGTGGACGGATGTGCCCGAGGGGCCGATCCGCGACGCGCTGAGCAGCGACGCGCTCGAGTACGACTGGGAGGCCTTCCGGGCACGGCTCGAACGGTCGCGCGCGGCGTTCGAGGAGCAGCTCGGGTTCGCCCGGCGGCTGCGCGCGCGCCAGCCGCGCGTCACGCACGCGCTGATCGCCGTCAACGTGGTGTTCTTCGTGCTGCAGTCCTGGCTGGGGGGCAGCTTCGATCCGACGGTGCCGCTGCTGGTGCGCATGGGCGGCATCTCCGGTGAGCTCGTCG
>CAYSPB010000696.1:0-2699 GCA_964432695.1 uncultured Nannocystaceae bacterium | reverse complement strand
AGCCACGACCCACAACAAGGGCATCATGAACGGCGTCGACGCGGTCGTGCTCGCCACGGGCAACGACTGGCGCGCCATGGAGGCCAGCGCCCACGCCTACGCCGCGCGCGAGGGCACCTACGGCCCGCTCGCCATCTGGCGCAAGGGCGAAGACGGCTGGCTCGAGGGCAGCATGAGCCTGCCCACCGCCGTGGGCGTGGTCGGCGGTGCCACCCGGGTGCACCCGGTCGCCCGCCTCGCGCTCGAGATTCTCGGCTGCACCAGCGGCCACGAGCTCGGGCAGGTCATGGCCGCCGCGGGCCTGGCCAGCAACCTCGCCGCCCTACGTGCGCTCGCCACCGAGGGCATTCAGCGTGGTCACATGTCGCTGCACGCGCGCAGCATCGCCTTGGGTGCCGGGGCCTCCGGCGCCGAGGTCGAGCAGCTCGCCAACGCCCTGGTCGCCGACGGCGAGATCAAAGCCGAGCGCGCCGCCACCCTCCTCGCCGAACTTCGCTCTTCCTCCTCGGGCAGCTGATTCTTTCGAGACCGATCCGAATCGCCCGTCGCTTCGCACCATCACCACGCAGGGGAACCCCACATGGTCAACGCCACCGAACCTCGCCTCTTCGCCGTCCCGCTCGAAACCACCGCGGATGACCAGAGCGAAAGCTTCTCCCCGCCCGATGGGGCACCCGCAGGCCCCTGGACCGTCGAGACCGGCTACCGCTGGTGCGAGCGGATGGCGACGAACCACTACGAGAACTTCCCGGTGGCCTCGCGCTTCTTGCCCGCGCACCTGCGGCCGCAGGTCTGTGCGATCTACGCGTTTGCCCGCACGGCCGATGACTTCGCAGACGAGCCGCGCTTCGAGGGCCGCCGCAACGAGGCACTGTCCACCTGGGAGCAGCTGCTCGAAACCTGCTACCACCGCGAAGTTCAGCACCCGGTCTTCATCGCGCTGCGAGACGCCGTCCGCCGCCACAACATCCCCATCGGTCCGCTCAAGGCGCTGCTCACGGCGTTTCGCATGGACCTCACCAAGACCCGGTACGGCTCGCACGCCGAGCGACTGCACTACTGCGCGCACTCGGCGAACCCGGTCGGGCAGCTCGTGCTCTATGTGCACGGTCACCGCGAGCAGCAGCTGCACCGATTCAGCGATGAGATCTGCGCGGCGCTCCAGATCGCCAACTTCCTGCAGGACCTCTCGGTCGACATCCCCCGCGGCCGCTTCTACATCCCCGAAGAAGACTTGCTGCACTTCGGCGTCGCCTACGAAGACCTGGTCGCGAAGCGCTTCACGCCCGAGTTCCGCGAGCTGATGCACTACGAGGTCTCCCGCACGCGCTCGATGTTCCTGCGCGGGCGCCCGCTCATTCGCCGCGTCTCCCCGGGCCTGTCGATGGAGCTCGAGGCGACCTGGCGAGGCGGCATGGCCATCCTCGATCGCATCGAAGCCGCCGACTTCAACACCCTGGACTTCCGCCCCACCCTCGAAAAGCGCGACATGGCGGGCATCGCCCTGCGCTCGATGTTCTCGTTCGGTCGCCGCTTCCTGCGGGGAGAAGCCTAGTCGTGCAGACGCAACCCAGCGGAATCGACGTGACCGCCCTGCCTCAGCAAACCGCCGCCTTGTGGCGCCGGCTCACCACCCGGAGCTCGAGCAACTTCAAGTTCGCGTTCTTGTTCCTCGGACGCGAGCAACGCGAAGCCCTGTCGCAGGTCTACGAGTTCTGCCGCGTGGTCGACGATATCGTCGACGAACGCCCCGAGGGCGAGGCCGGCGAAACGCAGGCACGCGAGCAGCTCAAGGAGTGGAGCACCGAGGTCGCGCGCATCTTCAAGGACCCGTACGTCGAAAACGTGCCGCCGCAGACGGACCTGGGTAAGGGACTCGTTCAAACGCGTCGCCACTTCCCGTACCCCCGCGAAGCGTTCGACGAAATCATCGCCGGCGTCGAGATGGACCTTCACAAGGACCGCTACACCGACCTCGACGACCTGCGGCTGTACTGCTACCGCGTCGCCTCCTGCGTGGGCTTCTTGTGCATCGCGATCTTCGGCGACCAATCCGAAGCCGCCAACACGTATGCCGAGCATCTCGGCCTCGCGCTTCAGTACACCAACATCCTGCGTGACGTAGCCGAAGACGCGGTGCGCGGCCGTATCTACCTGCCCAAGTCGCTGCTCGACCGCCACGGCATCACCGAGCAGGACATCTTCGAGAGTCGCTACGACCACAAGTTCGTGGCCATGGCCAAGGACTTCGCCGACGCGGCCGAGCGCGAATACCGACGCGCGTGGGAAGCCCTGCGCGGCGCCAATGGACGCGCGCTGCTTCCCGCCGAAGTCATGGGGCGCACCTACTACGAGATTCTCAACGAGATCCGGGAGCGCAACTACAACGTGTTCACGCGCCGAGCGTCCTTGCGCCGCCGCGACAAGCTCAAGGTCGCCGCCAAGGCGATCGCGCGGTCTTCGTTGGCCGTCGTTGCCTGAGTCTCGCGATCATGTCCGAGGCCACGAAGGGTCCCATCGTGGTGGCCGGAGCCGGTTTTGCCGGTCTTTCGGCTGCCGTGCGGCTCGCGGAGCAGTCCGTGGGCCGCAAGATCGTCGTGCTGGAGGCCACCGCCAACGGCGGCGGACGGTCGCGCTCGTTCGACCACGGTCGCTCCGGCTACGAGCTCGACAATGGGCAGCACCTGATGATGGGCTGC
>CAYSPB010000695.1:0-2702 GCA_964432695.1 uncultured Nannocystaceae bacterium | reverse complement strand
AGGTCCTTCATGCTCGAGATCTTCTTCTCGTGCAGAAGGATGTAGCAGTCGGTCATGGAGACTTCCATGCGCTCCTGGTCGGTGACGAAGTAGGGGCTGAGGTAGCCGCGGTCGAACTGCATGCCTTCGACCACGTCGAGCTCGGTGGCCGCCGACTTGTTCTCTTCGACCGTGATGACGCCTTCTTTGCCGACCTTGCTCATCGCCTCAGCGATGAGGCCGCCGATCTCCGAGTCGCCGTTGGCCGAGATGGTGCCGACCTGAGCGATCTCTTCTTCGCCCTTGGTGCTCTTGGAGAGCTTCTTGATTTGAGCGGTGGCCGCGACGACGGCCTGGTCCATGCCGCGCTTGATCTCCATGGGGTCGTGACCCGCGGCGACCATCTTCAGGCCTTCGCGGAACAGCGCCTGCGCGAGCACGGTAGCGGTGGTGGTTCCGTCACCGGCGATGTCGGAGGTCTTCGAGGCGACCTCTTTGACCATCTGCGCGCCCATGTTCTGGAACTTGTCCTCGAGCTCGATCTCCTTGGCCACGGTGACGCCGTCTTTGGTCACGGTGGGGGAGCCCCAGGACTTCTCGATCACGACGTTGCGACCGCGGGGGCCGAGGGTGACCTTCACGGCGTCGGCGAGGGTGTTGACGCCCTGGAGGATTGCCTTGCGGGCGGACTCGTCGAAACGAACTTCTTTGGCTGCCATTGTCTTGTCTTTCGAAAGCTTCTTGGAAAGCGGTGTGGGGAGGCTGGGCGCTACTCGACGACGGCGAGGATCTCTTCCTCGCGCAGGACGATGTGCTCTTCGCCTTCGAGCTTGAGCTCGGTGCCGGCGTACTTGCCGAACAGGATCTCGTCGCCCGCCTTCACGTCGAGGGCGATGCGGTTGCCGTCTTTGTCGCGCTTGCCTTCACCGACGGCGACGACCTTGCCGCGCGCGGGCTTCTCCTTGGCGGAGTCGGGAATGAAGAGGCCGCCGGCGGTTTGGGTTTCCTCGGCGACGCGCTTGACCACGAGACGATCGTGAAGGGGACGGATTTTCATCGGTTTTGATCCTGATTTCGTTGGAGCAGTTGGTTGTTGAATCCGGCGAGCGCGCATGAGTCCACGCACAGTGAGGTCGCGCATACGTCGCCGAAATGATTCAAGAATCTCACGCGGCTAGCAGTCGAGGTACCCGAGTGCTAGCGGGCGCGAGCTTAACCAGCCCCCTAGGGTGGTCAACAGGCTCCCGGAAAAAAAAGCCAACACGGGGCTGGCACGCCAAGTGGGCACTCTCACACTTAACAGAGCACCCCTCTCGGAAGGCCCACCCATGACCCAAGACGTCGCCATCCAGCACACCACGCTGGAGTCCTACTTCTTCTCGGAAATCGAGCGTGCGCAGGCCGATCGCCGGCGCCGCCTGCCCACCGATGTCGAAGCGTACGTCGTGGGGCTGCTGGCCCGGTATGCCAAACGCACGCACGTGGCAGGCCGAACCAGCCGGCCCCTCGCGCTCGACTACCTCGAAGCTCGCGACCAGCGCGGCAGCCATCGCGCCAAGGCGCTCCGCCGCGTCGGCGATCGCGCGCTGTACATCTCGGGCGTCGTCCCTCAGAGCATGAACCGCAGCCCGGTCGGCATGCGCTACGTGCAGGGGATCGGTACCGCAGCTTACCGCGCCGTCAGCTCGCACCCCACGGGCGCCCTGGCCGTGCTGCGACGCCTCGCGGGCATGTTCGACGAAGTGGCCGAGGTGATCGGCGACGTGGCCCGGCCCAGCGAGGCCGAAGGCGATGACCTGATGGCGCTGTATGAGCGATGGCGACGCGAGGGCTCCGACCACGACCTGCAGCGCCTCGTCGCTGCCGGTGTGCTCATCGACCCGGAGCGCTCGGACATCGTGCAATGAGAAGCGCCGCGGCCAAGCTGCGAGCGCTGTTTGGTGGACTCGAAGCCCTCTACCAGACCCGAACCGGGCTCGACCCAGTCTCCGTGGTCCGTGCCGTCGCGCACGGGCCCCGCGAGACCCTGCTACTGCGGGAAGCCGATGACGCGCTCGAGTTGGCGCTGATCTTCGGCCAATCGACGCTCGAGCGGCTCGATGCGCGCACGCTCGACGCATCGCTGAGCGACGACGGCTTGGGAGAAATGCTGCCGGTCCTCGAGGGCCTCAGCCACCTCGTGTACGTCGCCGAAGCCGCCCGACGCGAGCGCCCAGTCAGCGGGCTCGAACTCGAGACGCAGGCCGAGGTCGACAAGCTCGCCATGGTGCTGCTGCACCGTTGGCCCGTCGACGCAGACACGTTCGAACGGCTGGTCGAGCGGCTGTACGTGCGCTTCGAGCTGCTCCCCGACGACGCAGCGCTCCGGCGTCGATATCAGCACGCGAACCGCGTCGCGCTGCGCTTCTCCGCGGTCCTGCGCCAGCCGGTTCGGGCCCAGCGCATCGCGGACCTTCGCCATGCGCTGCGGCGGTTCTGGCACAGCACGATGGACGGCAAGCGGGCCCAAGCCGCCTAGAGAACCGTCCCCCCACCATCACGACGCGGGCTGCGCCGCTGCTCGCATCGCTGCCCGCGGGAACCGCTGCACGTAGGTTTGCAGCGACGCCGCGTCGAAGGAGTACACCTCGGCAGGGGGCCCGGCTATCTGGGGTCGGCGGCGAGAGAGGAGACGCAGCGCAGCGCGGTCACGGCTTCGGTCTCGTGCGCCGCCGAACGGGCTT
>CAYSPB010000694.1:0-2727 GCA_964432695.1 uncultured Nannocystaceae bacterium | reverse complement strand
CGGTCGTCTTCGCGATACCGCATGCGCACATCAACCTCGCGCTCCTCGGTGTGAAAGCGCGGCAGCGGCGTGCCCCGAATCGCGTACGAGACGGTATTGGCCACCACGGTGCCCGATACGCCGAAGCGCTCGGACATCGTGCGGTCGATCGACAGCGCGAGTTCGTTGCGTCGTCGGTTGTCGCCCCCGAACTGCTTGATGCCGATGACGCCCTCGATCTCGACGAGCTGGTCTTCGAGTAGCTCTCGGGCGTCTTGGACCCGCTCGTGCTCGTTGCCGTAGATGACGACCGGGAACGAGTCGTCGCGGCCACCGTCGGCGTCACCAAACTGGGACCGCTTGCGCCAGCCCGGTGGGGTCGGCAGCGAATCCGCGAGTTCCTGCGCGACGGTCTCGAAGTCGGGTTCGCCGGGTTCGGGCGGCTGGAAGAAGATCTGCACGCGGCCGCTCTGCTCGTCGAACCCGACGTAGGCTCCGTCCACCTTGGACTCGGGCGGCATCGCTTCGATCGTGGTCTCGATGCGGCGGAAGAACGCGTCCGCGTCCTCGAGGGTGGTGTTCGACGGCATCGAGTACGTGACGGTGATGTTCCGGGTGCCGAACTCGTTGCCCGAGTTGCACTGCACGTTCATCGCCGGAATGACCATCGAGCCCATCGCCAGCAGCGACACGACCACCACGTCGAAGCGTCGCCGCAGCACGAGCTGGAGCAGGGACACGTAGCTACGCCCAAGCCGCCCCATCGTCTGCTCGTACAGCCAGCCAATCGCGGATTTCCAGACCGCGTCGACGCGGTCGAGTCGACGACGCCATGGTCCCCGCGGCTTCGAGGGCCGGTCTCCATCGTCGGCGAGCAATGTGGCGCTGCTCAGCGGGATGAGCACCAACGCTACGAATAAGCTTGCCACCAACGACACGCACACCGGCGTGACCATCCGGACCATGAAAAACTGCGTCGGGCCACTGGAGAGGAGCGACGCGGGCAGGAATACGACGATGGTGGTCATCGTCGCGAGGGTGATGGCCAGGCCAACCTCACTCGCCCCCTGAAGCGCGGCCGCGTACGGGCCCAGGCCGCGCTTGCGATAGCGGCCGATATTCTCGGCGACGACGACCGAGTTGTCGACGACCAACCCGATGCAGATCATCAGCCCGATCAGCGAGACCAGGTTCACGGTTTGCCCCGAGAAGTACATGAAGGGCAGCGACAAGAAGAGCGACAGCGGGATTGCCAGCGAGATGATGACGGTGAGTCGCAGTCGACGCAGGAAGAACATCAAGACGAACAGCGCCAAGATGCCCCCCTGTTTTCCCGAGTCGACGACCTGCTGCAGGCTGTAGCGAATGGTATCGCCCTGCACGAAGATCGACTGCACGGTCACGCCCTGCAGCAGTGGGTCGGTCTGCGCCTGTGCCACGACCTCCTTGATCCGTTCGCTGACCTCGACCGTATTCGCCGTCGACTCCTTGATGATGAAGATCACCATCGAAGGTCGGCCCTGGTAGCGATCGTAGCGAGTGACCCGGGGAAAGTCGAACTCGACCGTGGCGATGTCGGAGAGCCGCAGCCCGTTCGGCCCGACCACGAGCCCTTCGATGTCGGAGACCTCGCCCCAGGACGCCATCGAGCGCAGCAGGTACTGCCCCTCGTCCTCCTGGAGCGTGCCGCTGGCCATCGTGAAGTTGCTCTGGCCCAGCGTCTGGACCAGGGAGACCATGTCGATGCCGTAGGACTCGGCCAGGCCACGGTCGATCTCGATGCGGACTTCCTTTTCCTCTTCGCCCCAAACGTTGACGAGGCCGACGCCTTCGATGCGCTGCAGCGGACGGATCAGTGCCCGGTCGACCACCCCCATCGGGTCCGCAAGGTCGGCGTCCCACGCGACCGAGTAGAACGCCACTGGAATGGCGTCGGCGGATTCCTTGCGGATCTCGACCTTGTCGACCTCGTCGGGCAGGTCACCGCGGACTCGCGTGATCCGGTCCCGAACCTGTCGGTAGGCGATGTCCATGTCGACGTCGTTCTTGAACAACATCGTGATAGAGCTGCTGCCCGATGTGGACGTGGAGCTGATCTGATCCACCCCTGGCGTGGTTGCCACCGCATCTTCGAGCGGACGAGTGATGCGCTCCTCGACGTCTTTGGCGGTGGCATCCGGGTACTCGGCTGCAATGCGCAGAAACGGCGGTGAGAAGCCCGAGGGGATGAGCTCGAGCGGGATTCGAGCCAGCGCGATGCCGCCGAGCACCAGCATCGACAGCAACATCATCATCATCGTGATCGGCCGCCGCAGCGACAGCCGAACCAGCGCGTGGCTCTCGAGTCCCTTCATGCCGGATCCCCCTGCGGCGCCTCGTCCGCTCCCTGTTCGTCGTCGGCGACGTCGTCCTCTTCACGCGGAACCTCGGCAACCTCTGCGACGAGCTGCTCAGGCCGGAGCTGGGCGAGTTCGGCTTCGAGCCGGTCCGCTGTGGAGACCTTCGGCCCGCCGCCGCGAAGGCGGTCCACGCCCGCGTACAGCGTGGGAATGACGATCAGCGTGAGCAGCGTGGAGAAGCCCAGGCCCGAGATGACGGTGATCGCCATCGGCGTGCGAATCTCCGCACCGTCGCCGAGCCCAAGCGCCATCGGCAACAAGCCGAGCACGGTGGTCAGCGTCGTCATCAAGATGGGGCGCAACCGAACCTTGCCCGCAACCTCGAGCGCCTGCTCCGTGGAGAACCCGC
>CAYSPB010000693.1:0-2738 GCA_964432695.1 uncultured Nannocystaceae bacterium | reverse complement strand
ACACCGTCGTGGTGGTCGACACGGATCCCGTCGACCTGGAGGACAACTGCACCCTCGCCACCGCGGACTACGACGCCGGCTCGGGCGGTGCGGCATCGATCACCTACGACATGGACGGCACGCGGGCGTGCGAGCTTGGAAACAACGAGTTCGGCCTGCACATCTGCAATGAGGTCGTCTTCGAAAGCACGCGCCTCACGGGCACGGTCGAGGTGACCAGCGACGGGGGGGACAACGATTGGGTCGGTCTCGTGTGGGGCGCCCAGGACACCTCGAACATGTACTCGATGGTCTGGAAGCAGTCCGCGCAGGGCTTCTTCGGCTGCACGACACCGGGCGGCATCGTGGTCAAACGCATCGAGGGCGACGCCTTTGCAAACCTCGGCGGTGCTGATTGGTACTGCCCCAACGACACCGGCAACTCGACGCTGCTCGCCGGACCGGCGGACACCACGACGGTGGGCTGGGCCGAAGGCGAGTCGTACACCGTGGAGATCGACTACACGCCGACGCAGAGCGAGATCACGATCACGCGGGACTCCGACGGCGTGGAGATCACCAACTTCACGATCGTGGACGACACGTTCCCAAGCGGTTCCTTCGGCTCGACGACGCTCTCGCAAGCCAACGCCTGCGTGGGGCCGCTGTTCGGCGCCTGCCTGTAGCGACGATCAGTCTGGCGGGGAAAGCACCCGCGTTACGAGCCCGGGGAGGTCCAGCACCTCTCCGGGCTTTTTCACGGTCAGGTCCAGCAGCGCCGGAAGGGTGTGCCCCGTTCCGATGCGGGGCCATGACGGAACCGGCTGCAGCCACGTTCCGTCATCGGCCTTCATATGCCGGCGATCCGAATGCAGCGCGTCGCGATAGTCCTCGGCCGTCATCCAGCGGAACGAAGGTGCGTACGCCGGCGGCGCAGCGCGAAAGGTGGCGCAGAGGTAGTCGAGCGCGGGCATCGGCGCCCCGCCGACGGCATCGAGGTCCCACACCACCGCGTCAGCGCCCAGCCCGGCGACCAGCACCACGTGATAGTCCCAGACGACGAGTCCATCCTCGCGTCCGCCCTCCACCCCGGCGCGCTGGCCCCACACCGCGACGGTCTTTGCGGCATTCGTGACGATCACGACGTGCCTGGGCTTGCCCCCAACCCGCGGGTCGGCGGCCAGGTGCCACAGATTCTCCTCGCAGTAGTACGCCTGGTAAGCCGCCGCGCTCACGTCGACACGCCCAAGAACGAGGCGACGTGTGGAGCAACCACCTGGGGTGCATCGAGGTGAACATGGTGGCGCCCGGGCACTTCGACGACCCGCAGGTCATCGACCGCCGCCGCGCGCTCGCTGCCTTGGCTTCCCGCATACGTGAACCCGTCCTTGCCCTTGAGCAGCAGCGTCGGGCAAGCGATGCGGCCGAGGAACGCCAGCACCTGTGCCTCGGTCAAGCGGACGCGCGACGTGAACCGCAGTCGTCGATCACTACGCCACCGAACGCCCCCATCGACCGCTTCGAGCCCCCGCGCGAGCAACGTTCGGACCGAGTGCGGGGCGAGCTTGGAAGGCGCCGCCGCGAGCATCTGCTCCACCTTGGCGCGGTCGGCGTACACCGGAGACGGCTTCTCCCCCTTGCGTACCTGCTCGGCGAGCGCGTCAGAAAGCCGCTTGGGGGTCATATCGTCGGCCGAGCTCAGCGGACCCAGGCCCTCGAGAAGCACGAGACGTTCGATCCGCTCCGGCACGGTCCCCGCAAGGACGGCGCAGACCCCCGCACCAAGGGAGTGCCCCATCAGCGAGCAGCGCTCCCAGCCGAGTGCGGCGAGGACCCCGTACGCGGCCGCGACGAAGTCGATGAACGGATAAAGGTGCCCCGGCGGCGCATGGTCGGACATGCCGTGACCGGGCATGTCGAGCGCCACGATGCGAAGGCCCTTCAGATGGGGCGCAAGTCCGTCGTAGGTGGCGGCGTTGTCGAGCCAGCCGTGCAGCGCCAGCACGGGAGCGCCGTCGGGCGGCCCCCAGACCTTCGCGCCGAGCCGGTAGCCGGGGATCTCGATGGTGGTCTCGGTTGCCTCGCTCACCGCATGGCGACGGTATCAGTCGTCCCCGAGGCGGGGTAGCCGGATCGCGAAGCGAGCTCCGCCCCGCGGAGACGCATCGGCCCACACCTCGCCGTCGTGGTCGAGCACGATCTTCTTGACGATGGCGAGTCCCAGGCCGGTTCCCTGCTCTCGCGTGGTCTCGTACGGCTCGAACACGGCAAGCCGACGCTCGTTCGGAATGCCCGGGCCGTTGTCGTCGACGTACACGACCACAGACGTCGGCGAAACCTCCGCATGCACCTGCACTTTCACCGGTGACCGCCCCGCTTCGCGAGCCGAGAGCACCGCGTTTTCGACCAGGTTCACGAGGACCTGCTTGAGCAGCTGGCGGTCGCCGCGGATCTGCGGATCGGGCTCGGCGCGGCGCACGGTCAGCACGTCGTCTTCGTCCTCGTCGGTGAGGTGCCCGTACGCTCGCTCGAACTCGTCGAGGACGCGGCCGAGCGCGACGGGCTCGGTGCGGACCTCGGGCACCTTGGCGAACTGCGAGAACGACGTGACCATGCGGCGCAGCGCCTGTACTTCGTCTTCGACGATCTCGGTGGAGGTTCGCAGCATCGCGGAAAAGCGCGCGTCGTTGCCGGGGTCCTTGTCGCGCAACTGCTGCACGGCCAGCAGGATCGGCGTCAGCGGATTTTTGATCTCGTGG
>CAYSPB010000692.1:0-2753 GCA_964432695.1 uncultured Nannocystaceae bacterium | reverse complement strand
CGCTGCCCGAATCTCCATCGTCCGCTCCGTCGCCGCTGTCCGCCGCGCCGTCCGTGACCCCTGCGCCGCTGGCAGCGCCGCCGTCGACGTCGGCGTCCAAGCCCGAATAGCAACCCGCCAGGCCCCAAAGGCCTACGAGGACTCCTCGTGATATGAAAGTGTGCGTCACCGTCTCTGCCCACGCTTGGGTTGCGTCCCGAGACGGATTCATCCTTGGAAAGCATCGATGAATCGCATGACTGCGTGCGCTGTAGGCTGCCTTGCAATCAGCACGTTTTTTTTCATCGCTTTTTCGGGGCTGAGCGCAGGCCCGGGGTGGACCGGTTGGCTGTCCGACAACCTCGCGACCGGCCTTCGAGCGACCCGCGTGCTCGGCCGAGACGAAGCGAGAGCCCGTGCGGAACGATTCGTGCCGGGCGGCGGGTCATTCGTCGTGGGCTTCGAGCCAGGCGCGGACCTCGGCGAGGGCGTAGTCGTGCCCGCCAGCCTCGGCGAGGGCCGTCTCGGCGGTGCTTGCCAGCACGCGTGCGTGGGCGCGGTCGGCATCGGTCCCCGCGGGGTCCTGCTCGAGGGCGCGGGCGAGCAAGAACTCGGCCATCGCTCGCTCTGAGGGGGTGTCGTGACCGATCTCGAGGGCGCGCCGCAGACTCGCGCGCGCCGAGCCGCACTCGCCCCGCGCCAGGGCCAAGCGTCCGGTGACGGCGTGGACTTCCCCGGTCATGGGGTGGGTCTGCCCATAGACCGCGAGTGCTCCCTTCATGGCCGAGTCGGCGCTTACCTGCGCTGCGTCGAGCTCGTCCATGCGAATGCGGACCTCGGCGAGATTGCGCTCGATGGAGACGAGCGCGGCCGAGGGCTCGTCGCTCGCCGCGGTCTGAATCGTGCGTGCTTCGAGCAGCAGGTCCCGTGCGGGCGCCCATGCGCCCAGGCGAATGTGTAGGTTCGCTCGATTGTTGAGAATGGCGGCGCGGATCGGATGCGTAGCCCCGTACTCACCCGTGAACACCGCGTCGACCTGGCGCAGCGTGGCCAAGGCTTCGGTCTGTCGGCCGAGCGCGCCGAGGACCATCGCGACGTTGGCCAGGCCGTACGCCTCGTCGAGGCTTCCGCGTCCGTGCGCGGCTCGTGCTTGTTCCAAAGAAGCGTTGGCGTACCGAAGGGCGGTCTCTCGGTCGTCGAGCTTTCGCGCGGCCTCATTGAGCCCGTCGTACACGCCGACCAGGTGTGCGTGCCGAGGTCCGACCGCCTCGGTCAGGTGGGTCTCGGCCTTTAGAAGGAGTGCCTTCGCGGCGGCGGGACCCTGGACTTGCATCAAGACGTGGGCCTTGGTGACCATCGCGTCACCGATGACCAGTGGGGGGGCGTTGCCCTCGTGCGCGAGTCGAAGCGCCGCGTCTGCGGCCTCGAGGGCCTCGTCCAGCTTCGACGCGCGCAGCCGAATGGTGACGAGGTTGCCCATCACCGCGGCCTCTTTCGTTTTCGAACCCGACGCGCGGGCGAGCGCGAGCGCGGAGCGGATGTAGTCGTCGGCTCGTTCGGGGTCGACCTTGAACTCGGAATAGTAGAACGCGATCGAACTTGCCGCGTGCGCAGCGAGTCCATGGAGCCCGTGCTCGAGCGAGAGCACGTAAGCCTGCTCGAAGTACTCGATCGCTGCGTCGGGTCGGTTGTCTCCGCCTGCGATGCGACCACGCAGCCAGGCGAGTCCTGCGGACGTGGGTGGATACGTGCTCGTCTCGAGTGCTGCGGCATGTTCGGTCAGCAGCGCAGTCGCTTCGACCTTGCGACCCGCGGAGCGCAGGGCTTCGACGCGGTCGAGGATGTCGAACGCGGCGGCTGCACGGGTGGCTTCGTCGGCGTCGCGCGGGAGGACCGACGTGCGCTGAAGGGCCTCGACGTCGTTGCAGACGGAGACGTCCGTGCGCGCCGTGACGAGTTCGAGGCTGCGGGCGACCACCGTGTCGTCTGCGTTTCGAAGTACGTCGAGCGTGGCGTCGACCTGGGAACGTGCTCGCTCCAGACAGTGCATGCGGAGGTCGAGCAGGTGGTCGGACTGCTCGCCGTGCGCGCTTGCGAGGCAAGCGCTGCGTGCAGCTTCGGCCCACTGCCGCTCGAAGGCGCGGAGGTCCCTCGAAACGGCCTCGAAGGTCGGCTCCGCATTGGGCAACTGCGTCGCCACAAATGCGGCGCGAACGTCGTTGGCTCGCTCCGGTGCGAAGAATCCGGCAGCGCGGGTTTCGAAGGTCGTGCAGGGGCGGTCGACCGGCTCGGCGAGGGTCATCGCGGCTGCACCCAGGGCGAGGCCTGCCACGCCCGCGAGCATCCATGTCCGGCCCCGGCGACTCCGCGGGCGGAGTGCACGGACCAGGGCCCGCATCGAGGCATGCCGTTCGCGCGGGTGAGCGGCGAGTCCTCGCAGGAGGGCGTCGTGGACGAACCGAGGGACCGCCGTGCCCGTGGGTGGGGGGGGAATCGACTGCTCCTTGATCGCCGCGCACAACTCCGCGCCCGTCGCTCCGGTGAACGGGCGGACGCCATACAGCGCCTCGTACAGCGAGACGCAGAACGAGCACTGATCGGAGCGCTCGTCGGTGAAGCGACCGGTGTGCTGTTCCAGCGGCATGTACGCCGGCGTGCCCATCACCATGCCTGTCTCGGTCAGTCGCGCCGACGTCGATGGGGAGGGCGCTGATGACGACGAGGACAGCGACACGCCAATGACCGGATCGTGCTTGGGGACCGCAAGGCCGAAG
>CAYSPB010000691.1:0-2762 GCA_964432695.1 uncultured Nannocystaceae bacterium | reverse complement strand
CCTGCCAGGCCCCGATGCGCTGCAGGTACGCCACGCGCTCTTGAGCGCCTTGCAGCTCGTCGAGCATGTCGTTGAACGCCAGCGAAAGCTGGCCCATTTCGTCGGTCCCCTTCGCTCGCGATCGGACCGAAAGGTCGCCGCTAGCGACGCGCCGCATCACGCGGCTGAGCTCGGTGGCCTTGCGCGTTGTGGTTCGCGCGACTGCAAACCCCGCCCGCAACGACAGCAGTAACACCAGCCCGCTGGCGATGGCCATCACCCGCTCGACGGCTGCCTCGATTGCATCTCGAGACTCCTGCTCGGCCCCCAAGTCGCGCTTCTCCGACCCCAGCGCCTGGTATCGGGCGTCGATGGCAGGGTCGATGCGAAAAACGGCCTGCACCGTGCCGGCCGTCTTGCCGTCGACGCCCTGCACGGTCTGCGCGACATCGAACCACTCGAATGACTCGTGGGGAAACTCGGACTCTCGGTCGCGCGCCAGGGTGCGCCCGTCGGGCAGCTCGATGCGCAGCTGTACGACGTCGGTCTCTCGAATGAACGCCGCGTCGAGCCACGCCTGCGGCGGGCCGCCATCGAGCGCGAACTCCAGCGCGAGCGCCCGCGTCCGCGCGCGATAGGCCGAAATCTGGCTCTCGACCAGCGCGTGGTGAAACGGCTCGACCTGCCCCGCCACCGCCTGGGCTCGTACGAGCGTGTCACCCACCCGCGCGTCGAAGTACCCCACCGCGAGATTGACGAGGTACGCCGACGCCCCGACGCACAGCGTGCCCAGCAGGGCGAGCGCCGCGATGACGCGCACTTCGAGCCGGCCCCAAAAGGACGTCCCCATGCGCGTGCCGACTCGCTGCTCCCCCATGACGTCCTACGGCAGCAAATAGAAGGGGTTGGTGCGGACGTGCACGACCTTCTCGGCCCGAGCGCGCTCGCCCGCAAGAACGTCGACGATGCGTGAAAACCACTCGAGGTCGCGGTCTCCGCCCCGACCACGCGCCGTACCGCCGCCCGCGTCAGTGTCCGAGAGCGGATTGCGAAGGGCCAGCACCTCGACGAAGTAGTACGGCCCGTCGTCGGTTCGCTCGAGCTGCCCGACCGCCGCGACCTTCTGCCGGCGCAGCGTGGTCGCGGCCGCCACGGCGGCGTCACGCGTCTCGAAGAAGCGCTTGGTCCACTTACCCTCGGCCCGCGTACTGACGACGTAGCGCTTCTTCCAGGGGTCGCGCCGGATCTTCACCACCACGACGCGCGAGGTGATGAGTTCGCGGGTGCCGTACTCCCACACCCGCAGCGAGTATCGAAGCGTCGTGTCGAAACCCGAGTCGATCGACTTGAGTGCGTCGGTGTCGCGCGCCTTGATCAGCGTCGGCAGCTCGAGCGTCATCAGCACCGACTCCCCAACTTCCTCGAAGCGAGCCTTGCGGGTGCTCAGCGACTCGGGTCGTGCAAACGCCACCAGGGGCGCCGCAGCTAGCCCGATGAGCAGCGGACGACGCCTCACAGCGGCGTCCTCCGCAGCACGTTGCCGATCGTGAACATCACCGTACCCAGCGCGGTGTCCAGGCGCAGGCCCAGGTCGGCGTTGAAGCCTGTCGGCGCGACGCGTTCGCCGGCCTCACGCCGCGCAGCTCGGCCAGCGGCATCCTCGACCAGCGTGAACACTCCGGCCGAGATGAACAGGTCACCGCCATAGACGCCCCGGGTTCGGGTGCGACGAAACACCGGCCAGACGTACTCGAGATCGAATCGGCCGAACGACGTGCCGAACTCCCGCGTATCGATGCCGGTCCCGAACACGTCGATCGGGTTGCGCGTCGAGAACCGAAGCGACTGTTCACGACCGGGCGTCCACGCCGAGAGGTCGCCGGCGTAGAACTGCTCGAAGCGCGGTGCGTTCCCGACGAGCTGCCCCGCCTGCGCCCGCGGGGTCAGCCAGTGTCGCCATGGCAGACGCAGCGTGTACGCCCCGACCGCAACCAGCTTCATGTACTCGTACTGCGAGCCGAGCGCGGGCGTCGACAGCTGAACGTCGACGCCGATCTGCGCGCCCTTGCCGGTGAGCACGCTGTTGCGCCGTCCGTCATAGGCGAGCGCAACCGTGGCGACCGTGAGCCGATGGGTCCCGTCGCGGACGTCGAGATCCACGGGCGTCGCGGTGCCGAGGTCGTCGAGATACGCGGGCGCGGCGGGAAGCAGCGCGTCGATCCGCTCGAAGCGGTAGTCGGTTCCCAGCCGCAGCTGCGGTAGCACCGGGAACGTCACCCCGAAGAGGCCCCCGGTCCGCGTGTAGTCGAACGTGCGGAAGTGCTGCGGGCGCGGGTCATCGTAGTCCCCGGTCACCCGATACGGCTCACCGGCCGAGATGACGAACGCCCCTCCGAGCACGCCGATGTTGCTGTCGGCGACCTGCGGCGCCTCGGCGAACACATTGTAGGCCTGCTGCCGGCGGCCACGGTCTACCCGCGGGATCGAGCTCCAGATGAACGACCCGCCGAGCAGCACGCCGCGCCCGGCGAAGTTGCGCTCGAGTACCGACACGCCGCCGCGAAACGGGGTCAGCGCTGAGGATCCGAGGTAGAGCCGGTCCACGGACACCGTCGAACGCTCCTCGACCTCGACGACGAGCAGCGCCGCATCCTGGCGCTGCGGCACCGGCTCCAAACCAACCGTCACGACCTTGAAGAACCCCGTCGCCCGCAGACGCTGGCGAACGCGCTGCACCCGGGGATCGGTCGGCCAGACGATCTCCGATCCCACCCGCAGGCCTT
>CAYSPB010000690.1:0-2777 GCA_964432695.1 uncultured Nannocystaceae bacterium | reverse complement strand
CACGCCCGAGCTCGAGCCCGCACCCGTGCCGTCCGACGAGGACGACGTGGTCACGAGCCGGCAGAAGGTCATCCTCCGCGAAGAACCCGACCCGCCCGAGGCCGACGATGCGCCTGACGAGGACGACGGCGGTCTGCTCAGCAGCCTCGCGGGGGTCAAGGTGGCCGACCCGCTCGGGCCCGTGCCGGTGCCCGACACGGTGCAGACCGAGCTCACCCCGACCGAGTTCCGCGTTCGCCGTCGCGAACCGCCCCAAGAAGATGAGCCGACGATCGCAGTCCCGACCAAGGCGCGCGGTGCTGGCAAGCGGCGCAGTCCCGCGCTGTTGTTTGGGCTTGCGGGGGCGGTCGTGCTCGCCGGCATCGCGTACGTCGCGGTGAAGCACGGCGGGCCGACGTCCGGCGGGCAACGCGGCGCGCCGGCGGTCGTCGACAGCCCCGCGGCGCCCGCGAGTGCGAAGCCGCAGCCGAAGGCACAACCAGAGCCAGGATCCAATGCGAAGCCAGGGCCGTACGCGAAGCCCGAGCCCAACGTGAGGCCGGAGCCTGACGCGAGGCCCGAGCCCGACGCGAGGCCCGAGCCCGACGCGAGGCCCGAGCCCGACGCGAAGTTCGAGCCCGACGCGAAGCCCGAGCCCGACGCGAAGCCCGAGCCCGGCCCGGTCACGACCAGCGTGCCGCCACCACCCGTCGATGCCGAAGCGCTGCGCGTCGACCAGGCCATTCGAGACGGCAAGGTTCGCGCGCTCGACAACCTGCTCGTCGCGAAGGCTGGCGCGGAGGAACTCGACTGGAACGGCGCCAACGCGAAGTGTCGCCGCCTCAAGGTCGCGGGCCTGGGAGCATGGCGTCTACCGACTCGCCGCGAGCTCGCTCGCCTCAAGCGCTCGCGCGTCGTCACCAGCGGCACCTTCTGGACGAAGGATCGGAACGATGCGAAGGACGAGGCGTACGCGGTGAACGCGGGAAGCGGCGCGACGAATCTCTACCTGACCATCGAGCCTGCTGCCGCGCCGCAGTGCGTCCGTCGGCGCTGAGCCGCGCTCACCACAGCTTCACGACGCTGCAGTCGGCGTAGTAGTGCGCCAGGATGTCGTCGTACGACTTGCCGCCGCGGGCCATCCCCATGGCGCCGTGTTGGCACAGGCCGACGCCGTGCCCGTGGCCTCCGCCGTGCAAGACGAACCGCCCAAACTTGTCGCGTTCGGGTTCGATGATGAACATCGAGCTCTTCAGGCTGCCCAAAGCGCGGCGAATCCTGAGCTCGCCGCGAATCGTCACGGTGCGCTTGGACCCGACCAGCTCGAGGGTGGTGGCGCGACCGCTGCGACCACGGTCGGCCACCCGCATCGCTTTGACCACGCCGAGGTCCTTGGGCACGCCGCGATTGCCCGCGACGGAGGCCGGATCGACCGTCACCGTCCAGCGGTATGGCGTCTGAGCGCTCTCCTTGGGCGGCTTGCTGTACGTCTGCGGCGGCTTCGCAAGGAATGCGGCGATGTTGTCCTCGGTGATGCCCTCCGCGAAGGCCTTGCCCAGCTTGGGGTCGGGTCGTCCGCGCAGCTGTGGGTCGGCGGCACCGGGCCACACGATGTCGTTGTGTTCGGTGTGCCCGCCGCTGTTCGCGGAGTACACGGTGTCGACCAGCTGAGTCTCCGAGGGCCGCATGGCGACGACACCGAGTGTTTGATCCACGGCCTTGGTCGTGCGCGGATGCTCGTGTCCGTGGCCCTTGTAGACCTGGCAGTGCTGCTCTGCGCAGACCAAGAAGGGGTCTGCGATGTGTCGCGTACCCACCTTGGTCACGAGCTGACCGCGGGCCGCCACGGCTTGGGCTTTGAGCGCCTCCATCGGCGCGCTGGCGAAGATTTCCGCCGGAACGAGGCCGGCAAGAAGGTCCGACTCGGAGACGAGGTTCACGACCGACAGCTTTCCGTGCTGGTCGATCGCCACGTAGACGTTGCCCGCGTACTGCCGGTCGGCGCGGGAGCCATTGCCCATGGTCGTGCCATGCAGCACGTCGTGCACTGTAATGGGACCGCCGCCGCGAGGAGCGAACCACAGAACGCCCTCGGCGGCGATCTCGACGTCGTGGTCGAGGTCCGTGGCGATCATGCGGCCCTCGCCGCGGCGGTGGACGATCGGATGTAGCTTGCCGACTGCGCCGTGTTCGGCCTTGGCCTGGTGCGCATGCTCCAGCGCCACACGTTCGGAGGAGAAGCGCCCGCTGGTGACGAGTACGCGGCGGTTGTCGAGCACCCGGCCTTCGACGCCGAACACGGTGCCGACCTCGTCGTCGTGGGCCGAGAATCCCCGCGCATCCCACCGCTTCATGGCGGGGTCGGGACGGACGGCGTTCTTGCCCGTCAGCTCCTCGAGCACGAGCGTATAGGTCTGCTTGGCTGCGGTGGCTTTGCCCAGCGCCACCGACAGGCGCTTGCCGGCCTTGATGCGCGTCCCGCCGTCGCCCGAGGGCAAGATGTCGAAGCCGTGGGGGGACGACAGCTGCACGTGGCGCTGGCCGGTCATCAAACCCACCGTGATCTGAGGCTCGCCCCGATCGTTGAAGTGGAACTGGTTGCTGTACAGCAGGTCGATGCGGTCCGAGAGGGCGAGGTCCGACGCACGCGCACGCCCGGTCCAGACGAGGCTGGAGACGGAGGCGGTGGCCAGACCAGTACCCAGGGTGCGCAGCATGCTGCGGCGTGAAGGCGCCATGGCGGCACTATGGATCGGGCCCTCGACCCGCCCAAAAAACGTGGCAGGCCAGGGGTGAGC
>CAYSPB010000689.1:0-2805 GCA_964432695.1 uncultured Nannocystaceae bacterium | reverse complement strand
AGATGGTGATGGCACTCGCCTGCGACCTGACACGCGTGGCCAGCATGCAGTGGTCGCGTGGAGCGGGTCAGACGGAGTTCACGTGGATTGGCGCAGGACGGCACCACGAACTCTCCCACCTCGCCAACGAAAACCAGCAGATGGTCAACCAGATCACGGCCATCAACCGCTGGTATGCCGAAGAGGTGAAGTACCTCCTGGATGCGATGGCTGCCATCCCCGAGGGCAACGGAACACTCCTCGACAATACGATCGTGGTCTGGGGCAACGAGCTCTCCCGTGGCAACACCCACGGCGGTGACCCCGTCCCGTTCGTCACCTTCGGCAGCGGATGCGGGGCACTGGAAACGGGCCGCTGGCTCCAATACGACAGCGCTCCGCACAACCGCCTCTTGGTGGCGCTGGCCCGCGCGATGGACCTGGACATGCAGAGTTTCGGGGATAACGACCCCGGCTCGGGCGGGCTTCAAGGCTTCTTCACCTGAAGCGCCGACGCGCGCTCCAGAGCGCGCATCGACGGGTCGTTCGCGAAGGTTGACGAGGCGCGCCAATGGACTACTCGTTCATGACGTAGGCATACGCCGCACCGTTGGCCCCGTCACCGCCCTCGTCGGGCGCAAAGTCCTGGACCGAACCGTATCCGCGGTATACGACCTCGAGCACCGCGGGGTCCTCGAGCCATGAAGTGGGCATCACTATTTCGACGACGGTTCCGTTCGACGCAGCATCGACGCGTCCAACCCAGTCCCAGTCCCAGCTCTGGCCGTCGCCCTCGTAGGCGAAGACATGCTCTCCTTGAAGCATGAACTCGGCGCCGACCGAAAGTGCGCCGCTGCCGATGAATCCGCTGTCGCGGTCCAGATCGGTGTCGAAGAACATCGAGGTACGCCATGTATCGGCCGCGGCTGGGCCGGCGAACTCGAGCGCGAGCACGAGCTCGCCACCGCCGTCGGCCATGCGAAGACTCTTCAGGTCGTAGCCGGCGTCGTTGGCCGAGAGGTCCGCAGGATCGGCCGTGAACGCCTCGAGGCCAGTCCAGTCGAGCAGGCTCCCGTCGACCACGATCCCCGCGCTGTCGTTCTGCGTCGTCATCGGGTCGGGGACGGTGATCGAGAGGATGACGTCGTTGTCGTCTCGATGGCCGAGCCCGTCGACGGCGTGCACGGCGAGGTAGTACTCGCCCGGCGACAGGTCCGAGAGCACGGTCTCGAAGGCGAACGCATCGCTCGGGTCGACATCCCAACCATCTCCCACCCGCGTGATGACGGCAGAATGCACGACGGCATCGCTCATGTTCGGGTCGGTCGCGACCGAGACGTCGAACGTCACCGGACCGCTCTGGTCGATGGCAACATCCCAGGACAGGATGAGCTCGCCCTGGGCCTGGCCCAGCTCGACGCGCTGCAGGCCGACGCGGTCCGGCACGTCCACCTGCGTGTAGCCGCTGGCCGTGCTGTCCCACCGGGGCGGCTCCGCGTCGAGCGGCAGCGGGTTGTCGAACATGTACTGCGAGAGCGACCAGAGTCGCGAGTCCTCGGCGAGGTAGGGCGTCCACCCCAACGCCCCCGCCGCAAGCACGGACGCCTCTCGCTCTTGGGACGAGGCATTGCCCGCGTAGTCCAGTGAGAACACCGAGAATCCATCCTCGCGCATCGACTCGGCGACGATTTTGGGTGCGTAGTTGTGCCGGTTGTCTCCGAAGTACGGGTTGACGACCCCTTCGTCCGCGCACAATCGGAACCACTCGAACGCCAACGCGTCGACGTAGGGCCGGATCGTGAAGTCGTGCGGGTGTACGTCGAACACCGGGTTGTAGACGCTGGGGTTGAAGAAGAACAGGCCTCGGTTGGCCATCAAGGTGGCGGAAGGCCATCCCTCGTCGATCCATGCAACCGTTTGACTCATCTCTTCGGCAGCCCAGGGATAGGCGCCCGCAACGTTCACGTACGGGGCGGCCGTTCCGATCGTATCGAGGAACAACCCGTCGAAGCCGAAGTCGTGCGTCCGATCGATGTCGTCGTCCGACAGCCGCGGACCCAGCAGCTGCTCGATGCCCGCGGCGTCGCGTCCCGGATACGCAGCGGACCCTCCAACGCGCTGGTGCTGGAGGATGTCGCGCCAGTCCGCGTTGGGAAAGACGTATCGCCCGCCCCAAGTCGCGTTGGTATCGGGCACACCGTCTCGGACGTACGCCTGTCCATCGAAGGCACAATCGACGTAGAAGGACGCGACGCCCGCGTTGCCGGACTGCAGGCTGGACCCGTCGTGGTGCACGGGGCCCGTGCCGTCGCCGACCATGATGGGCATCGATGCGGACTCTTCGCCAATGCTCAGGTACGCCAACACGTACTGGACCCCGGCGGCCCTGAGCTGCGCCACCAGCTGCGGCGTCACGGTGGTGACGTCAGGGTGCAGCACGACCACATCGGCCGACGCGAGCGTGGCGAAGGTCTCCTCCGAGAAATCGTCGCCGTCGTAGACGATGAAGCCCGAGTCGGCGTCGATTCCGGGCAATGCGGCGCTGGCCGAGGGTGGCGTGGCGACGCAGACGAGGCCGGCACTGAGTGCGCAGACCAAAACGGAGCGAGAACCCATGCGTCCTCAATCGGCGCTCCCGCCTCGGCCTGGAGCTGGGGGCATCCCCGAAAGGTGAGTGATCCTCGCGGGTTGGGTCCGGCGGCCGGAACTGAAACGGTGCAGAAACGACGATTCGACGCCGCGGCGCGGCCGCCTCCGGTCTCCCCTGCCCCGGCGGGCGCGCCGCTCACAGCCAGCGCGGGAGATCGTCCGGCTGCGCGACGGCCA
>CAYSPB010000688.1:0-2815 GCA_964432695.1 uncultured Nannocystaceae bacterium | reverse complement strand
CGCCTTCGGTGGGGTCGGGCTCGGTGGGGTCGGGCTCGGTCGGGTCCGGCGCGGTGGGGTCGGGCTCGGTCGGGTCGGGCTCGGTCGGGTCGGGCTCGGTCGGGTCCGGCATGGTGTCGGTCAGCGTCGTCGGTTCTGGACCGTCGTCGCCGGGAAACGTGTTCGGAGCGCCGTCGTCGTCGGGAAACGTGTCCGGTGGTGGCGCGTTCGTCAACGAAGGGGGGGGACCCGCACTGGTGGTGAGGGCCGCGTCGGTGTCGGTTTCGCCGCCCTCGGAGTCGTCGCCACAGGCGGTCAGCAACAGGCTCGAGAACGCCAGGGCGTACAGACGCATGCCCTGATGTCACCAGCTCCGGCGGCCGGGGACAACCTTTGCACCGCCGGGCGAAGCACCGCCGGTCGTGAGTCCGGGCCCCGTTCCGCTCGAAGGGGCTTCGGTGTCCGTTTCACCCGGCCCGCTGGAGCTGGAGCTCGAACTCGTTCCTGCGCTGGCGCTGGAGCCAGATGTGGGGCCGCTGCCCGAGGCGGATCCGCGGGTCGCCGACGTTGAACTCGAACCCTCGGATTCGCACTGTCCACAGCCGAGCATGTCGACCTCCTGGACGCACTGAAAGTCCCAGCCGTCGATGCAGCAGGCAGGGTCTTGGCCGCAGACACACTGCTGGACGGTCCCATCCGCGCAGCCGGGGCTTCCATCCGCGGCGCAGCACGACGAGGTACCGCCCGGACACATCCCGCACTCGAACAGAAACACGTCCGCGACACACTGCTCGTCCCAGGCGTCGGCGCAGCAGAACGGGTCGACAGCGCACACGCAGTCCTGGACCGCAAGGCTCTCGCAGCCGGGGCTCAGGCCGACGTCGCAGCAGTCGCCGCCACCGGTGCACTGCCCACAACCCAAGGACTCGACGCTCGCAGCACACTTGGCGTCCCAGCCCTGTTCGCAGCAGGTGGGGTCCATTCCGCAAACGCAACTGCTGATGATCGGGTTGTTGCAGCTCGGGTCGTCGTGGGCACTGCAGCAGTCGCCGAGGCCAACGCTGTCGTCATCGTCATCGACGACGCCGGTGTCGCCGGGCCCGGGGTCGGCGCTTCCGAACACCACGTCTGCGCAGCCGCCGAGCAGCAGCATCGCGAGCACGGATGCGTGCGGGCTGGATCGCACGGGGGACTAGAGGTCCTCGGGATAGGTGATGACGAAGGTCGTGTCGCCAATCTCGAAGATGTCGCCGGGCTCCACGTCGACCACGCCACGCAGGGGCTCGCCGTTGCGGACGACCTCGGCGCCGTCGAAGCTGCGCGCTTGAATTGGCCGCGGCGATCCGCTCCAGTCCAAGATCAGGTGCGTTTGGGCGACGTGCGGGCCGACGAGGGTGATGTCCGCGTCGAAGCGACGTCCCAAGAATCGCCGCCCGGGCACGAGGATCTGGTCCTCAGGGTCGGAGTTGCCCCGCAGGATACGGACGCGGGCCGAGTCGATCGCCTCGAGATCGTCGTGCAGGACCTCGGCGATGCGTGTGGCGAACACCCCTGCGTCGGCGGGACGGTTGGCGGGTTCCTGATCGAGGGCGCTGCGCAGCAGGTGGAGCAACGAGTCGGGCAGGCCGGCGCACCCGGGGTAGCGCTCGATCGGCTGCATGCCGCGGGTCGCGTGCGCATCGAGCCATGCCACCGGGGATTCGCGCAGGGCCTCGACGACCTCGGAGACCTTGTAGTGCTCGAACAAGACCGCGTGCCCCGAGAGCATCTCGTACAGGATCGTGGCGAGCGAGTAGATGTCGCTGGCAGGCGTGAGCTGGTCGCTGAGCAGCTGCTCGGGCTGGCAGTAGTGCGGCGTGCCCACCACGGTGCGGGCTGCGGTTGCGTTGGTGCCGAACGCCCACGGCACGCCCCACGCACGCGCGAGACCGAAGTCCAGCACCTTCACCCTGCCCTCGGGGGTGATCCAGATGTTCTCGGGCTTCAGATCGCGATGCACGACGCCTTGGGCATGCGCCTCGGCCAGCCCCATCGCGGCCTGCAGCATGATCTTGAGTGCCTCGCCGACCCGCATCGGCTCGTCGAAGTTGTGGAACTGATTGAGCTGCAGACCTTCCAGATAGTCCATCAGGACGTAGAAGTGGTCGGAGCCCACGCTCGATCCGTGCAAGCGGACCACGTGCGGGTTGGTCAGCGAGCGAAGCACGGCGACTTCGCGAATCGCCCGCTTGATCACGTCCTCGGCCAGCCGGGTGTCGGTGGCGAGCTTGAGCGCCAAGGGCTTGCGGTGTCCCGGGGCGCGCACCTTGTAGACCCGCGCGAAGGCGCCACTGCCGATCTCCTCGAGGATCTCGAAGTCACGGTACCGCCCGACGACGGGCTCGTGTCGTGCCGAGGTGCTCATCCAGCACGGCATCCTAACACGTCGTGGTATCACCAGGCGTGCCGCAACGCGCCACCGAGAGCGCGCGCTCGCCGTGGACTCGCACTCCGTTGGGACGTTGGGTCGGGCGGCTCACGTGGCTTGCTTGTGGCGCAGTCCTCCACTCTGCAATCGCGCCTCGGTGTGGCCGGGAAGCGGACGATCCGCAGTCGAGGGTCGTGGCCGGTCGCGGGGCAGCAATGCCGACGGAGCCGCCCCGCTTGGTGCCGGTCGACACGAAGCCACCGCAGCGAGGACCGAGCCCGGTTGCCGAGGCGTCCGCGGTGCCACCGAGCGCTGCTCTCGCGCCGGAGCCGGTCTCCGGTCCGACGGCGGAGCCCGAACTCGACGCAGCCTCGCCGCAGCCGTCCCCGCAGCGGCTGCACCGAAAGCCAGCGGGGCCCCCGCCTGATG
>CAYSPB010000687.1:0-2830 GCA_964432695.1 uncultured Nannocystaceae bacterium | reverse complement strand
GCGCGTCCGCATCGTCGGCATGGTCGACGTGGCCAACGGTCGATGGGCACCCACGTCGTTCGATTCCCCCGTCGACGACATCGCTGCAGACGGCGCCCCGCCCATTCCTACCGACGTCCGTTTCGTCGATCCTCGGGAGCTATATCTACAGTGGACGTCCTCGTACGGACAGCTTCGGGTGGGGCAGATGGCCTTCGGCTGGGGCGAGGGACTCGTCAGCAACGACGGCAACAACATGGATCGCTTCGGCGACCTCAAGTTCGGCAACGACGGCGACGGCACGATCGTCGAGCGCATCCTGTTCGCGACCAAGCCACTCGCCGACGCCCACACCACCGCCCGCGACCTGGTGGTCGGGTTCAGCGCAGATCTCGTCTTTCGCGACCCCACCGCAAGCCTGGTGGACGGCGACCTTGCGGGGCAAGGGATCGTGTTTGCGCGGTGGGAACCTCGACGCAGCCCAGGAGCGTCGCTGGGCGGCTACCTCGCCTACCGCGGACAGAGAAGCGCTGACGATGGGGACGACGTCGAGGACGACGACCGGCTGCAAGTGCTCGTGGCCGACGTCGCAGGCCGAGGCTACCGGTACCTTCGACCAGGACTGGCGCTGCTCGGCGGGTTCGAAGCGGCACTGATTCGAGGCCGCACCACGTTCCTCCGGGGAGAACGGGTTTGGCACACCGTCATGCAGGGCGGCGCGGCGGCCCGCGGCTACGTCGGCGACCCCGCACGCTGGCTTGCCGGGCTCGACGCGGGCTGGTTCAGCGGAGACGCCAACCCCGACGACGGCCAGCTCAACACCTTTCTGGCGGCGCCCGGCTACACCGCCGGGCTTCTGCTGTTCCCTTTCGTGCAGGGATGGCAGAGCGCACGTTCGGCCCGCCTCGCGCAAGACCCCACGCTCTCGGGGGTCCCGCCCAATGGCATCGAACAGGTGCCCACCGACGGACGCGTCGGCAACGTCGCATTCGTACACCCCAAGGCGCGCTACGGGTTCTTGGAGCGCTTCGAGGTCTGGGGCGGGCCGCTCTTTGCGCTGTCATCGACGCGAATGATCGACCCCTACGCATCGCTGATCGGCGGCGGTGCCCCCACCAACGCGCTGGGCGGTGACGTCCGATCGCGTCGCCTCGGCACCGAGCTCGACCTGGGCTTGCGCGCCCGATACGGCTTCCGCGAGCTGTGGTTCCAAGCGGGCGTGCAAGGAGGCGTGCTGTTCCCCGGGCCCGCCTTCGACGATGCGCAGGGTCGCCGCGACGGACCGATCTACGGCGGTTGGTTCCGCGCCGAGCTGCGCTACTGAGCGGCACCCCGCGCGCCCGCGGTTTGGAACAAACTGGTAGAACTACGCCCGTGCAGGTCTACACCAAGATCCTGATCGGGATGCTCGTCGGCGCCATCGTGGGGCTGACGCTGGGCCCGAACTCGAGCTTTCTCGACGCGGACATCTACAAGGTCACCGCCTGGGATCGACTCGACCTGCAAACCGACAAGGACGACCCACAGACAGCACTGAAACTGCCCCGTTCGACCGGCAAGCCCAAGCCGCTGCGGCTGAAGATCCTCGAAACGCAGGAGGCGGAGCTCACCGACGCCCAGGGTGAATCGAGCACGCTCACGGCGTGGTCGAAGGTCGAACTTCCGGTCAGCAACCAGCTGTTGCTTCGCGACAAGAACGGCAGCGTCATGGCGGCGCTGGGCGACCCGTCGGCGGGCGAGACCGTACAGGTGTGGGTCAAGCACCAGCACACCGAGCTCGAAAGCGGCGGGTACACCGTGTGGCCCATTCCGATCAGCGGCTTCGGCGACACGCTCGTTTCATGGATGAAGCCCGTCGGCGACGCATTCATGCGGCTGATCAAGATGGTGATCGTGCCGCTGGTCTTCGCGTCTCTGCTCGTCGGGGTCGCAAGCCTCGGCGACATCCGCAAGCTCGGGCGGATGGGTGTCCGAACGCTCGGCCTGTACATGGGCACCACGGCCGCCGCCGTGACGCTCGGTCTCGCGGTCGCCCACCTGATCAACCCCGGCTCTTTCATCGATGAGCGGAGCCGGGTTGCCCTGCAGGCTCAGTTCGAAGGCGCCGCCGGCAACACGGCCGATGCGGCCGCTGAGGCCCCATCTACGGTCGAGAACATCCTCAACATCATCCCAGGCAACCCGGCCGAATCCCTCGTCACCGGGGACATGTTGCAGGTCATCTTCTTCGCGGTGCTCTTCGGCGTCGCGCTGACGTTCCTCGACAACAAGGACGGCCAGCCCGTCGTCACGCTGATGGATCGCGTCCAGAACGCGATGGTCGTCATCATCCACATCGTGATGAAGATCGCGCCGTACGGCGTTGCCGCGCTCGTCGCTGAAGTGGTCGGGACCAGCGGGTTCTCGGTGCTCAAGGGCCTGTTCGTCTACGGGCTGACCGTGCTCATCGGCCTCGCCCTGCACGGCGTGATCGTCTACGGCCTCATCGTGAAGTACTTGGCGAAGCTGCCGATCCCCGGCTTCCTTCGCGCCGCCCGACCAGCTCAGCTCATCGCGTTCTCCACCTCGTCGTCTTCGGCGGCGCTGCCCGTGAGCATGGAGTGCGCGGAGGAAAACCTCGGCGTCAGCAACCCCGTCGCCAGTTTTGTCATTCCGTTGGGCTCCACGGTGAACATGGACGGCACGGCGCTGTACCAGGGTGTAGCCGCAATCTTCATCGCGCAGGTCTTCCAGATGGACCTCAGCATGGGCGACCAAATCGGTATCGTCGCCACGGCGACCATGGCATCCATCGGTGCCGCCGGCGTGCCCGGAGCCGGCATGGTCACGCTCGCCATGGTGCTCACCACCA
>CAYSPB010000686.1:0-2836 GCA_964432695.1 uncultured Nannocystaceae bacterium | reverse complement strand
GATCGGCATGCCTCCGATGGCACGGGTCATGTCGGCGACGGCGCCCTTCATCAGATTCTCGGTCATGGGAGTTCCTCGGCGGCAGGAGTACCAGGGCCGTCGGCTCGAATGCAGCCGACGCCGCAGGCCGCAGCCTCGCGAATCCTCACGCGTCCAAGACGGCGCGCAGACCGTTGCGCGCTGAAGCGCGACGCGTTCAGCCCTCGGCGCTGGCACGGCGCGCTCGAGCTTTGCGCCCGTCGCCGAAGTACCAACCGAGGTTGAACGTGAACATGGCGCGCCAGCGCGTGTTGTCGACCTCGAAGTGCTGCGTCCGCGCTCGTACGCCGCTGAGACGCAGGATGATCGACAGCTCGCCCGCACCAGGAGCGTTGTCGCGACGCTGGTGAACCCGGGTGGTGAACGAAAGCTCGGCGCCGATCTGATGCGGGTTGCTGATGATCGGTTGGCCGAGGCCACCGCGAACTTCCGACCGAGCGTCCTTGTTGGCGATCGGGATCCCCAAGAATCCGTAGCCGGCGGCCACGCCGACCAGGCGCCCTTGGTAGCCTGCGAACAGCTGTGGGTGCAGCACGAGCGGCATCGCCTCGAGCGTGTTGCCGACGTTCGCGCCCACCGCGAAGCTCGGCCGCACCATCACGTACTTGCCGATGCGGGCCTGATAGCCGAAGTCCAGCTGGAGCGGCACGTAGTGGAAACGCTGCACCTCGCCGGTGTCCTCGTCGATGGCGGCCGACATCCGCATGTAGCCGGTCTGCAGGCCCAAGCGGAAGCGGTGTTTTCGAGGCAGTCGGCGCTCGCGAGGGTCGGTGAACCCTTGCTCTTCGAGCTCGTCCTCGTCGCCGGGTGCCGCGTAGGCGGACGTCGGAGTGAACGTCGCCGTGGCGCCGCACAGCAGCGCCACGGTGGTGAGCGCCTTGAGGGAATGCCCCCGCACCTGAAGAACATTGTCGTGAGGGCCTCGAAAGTCAAATCTGAAGGGGTTGAGCGGGCTTGCGCGGCAAAGCGGTGCCGGCCCTTCATTTGGCGCAGTTCCCGCGAGACTCAGTCCCGGTCGTGGGACCAGGCCCGGGCCACCTCCGCCTCGCAGTCGGTGTAGACGCTGACCTCATACGTCCAACCCTCCTCGGGGTCGTAGTACTCGTCGTAGTGGACATCGTCGTGGCACCAGACGTCGACGAGCACCTCACCGCCCTCCCGAGCGGCGGCGCGCCGCAGACGTCGCATCGCGCGGTCGGTGGCCGAGCAGTCGGGCTCGGAGAAGGAGCTCGAGCTGCAGCACGACGCCTCGCCGACGGCGACGCCGATGACTCGGTACCCCGGTGGCACCGACGCTTCGGTCCGGGTCTCGCGGCCCTGCGCGACACGGGGAAAGCTCTCGCCCTCGTAGGATGTGCACGCAGTCGAGAGCAGGAGGACTGGCAGAAAAACCAACAACCGACGCATGCACGGTATCTGTGCAACGCCCGTTCCATCCCCGCCGGGTCGGGACTTCGAGCGTCTGCCCCCACGGGCGGGGCCGTCCTGTGGGGTCGGACCCACGGTGTTGCGTTCATGCAACGCCGCAGACCGCAGCAGCGCGATGAAGGATCGGGGTCGTTGTGGCCATGAGGCTTCGAAGGCTTGACTTGAACATGAACTGGAAAAACAAAGCGGTGGTGGGGTTGATGGCGGTTGTCGTTGGATGTGGTCCGTCGGTCGCCGACGACGACGACGCGGCCTCGAACTCGGCGGGATCGGGCGGCGTGGCTTCGACCGGCGAAGATGAGGACGCATCGCAGACCGAAGACGGGGGGGAGGCGGGTGGAGGCGCAGCCACGACCTCGGGTGCCGAAGGAGCGTCGTCGGGATCGACGACGGGCGTCGTCGTCAACGACTGCGGCACCTTCGAGCCCCTCGACAACCACAACAACGTGCCGCCCGACCCCGACGACCCCGCGCTCTTGCAGGCGTGCGAGGCCGGGTGCGCACGTGTCGTCGAGGACACCGACTGTGGGTTTACGGACGCCGTTGCGTGCGTCGAGGCGTGCCGCTTGCGAACGTGCAGCGCCTGTCCGGGAACGATGGCCGCACTGGTCGCGTGCGAGGCTGAGCTGTGGGACCGGCTGTCGTGCACGTGCGACACCTTGATCCTTCAATGCGAGCACGCCGACGGACCGTGCGCCGACCTGGAAGACGCGACGTGGCAATGCGGCGGTTGAGCGTCGGCGCTCTCGGTTGGGCCGCGCACGCGCGGGTCCGCCGGCGAGCTGATCTCCACGGTGGCGCTTCGAGTGCGGACGCACAGCAGCCCACACGCGTCTCTACGCTCGCAGCCGTACTCGACGCGATGGACCGGTGGCTCGGTGAGCGAGGGTACGTCGGATGCAGTCCGCACGAGCCCGCCGTCGCACGGCTGTGTTCCCGGTCGACGGAGCGCGCGCGGCGGTCGAAGGTCCGTCGAACAAATTCTCATCACTCCGGGTCTGCGTGCACCACGGGCCCAGCGCATGAGGGACTTCGGACGATTCGCCTGTTGCTCTTCCGTCTTGCTCGCCGTCGCCAGCGGCGCCGGTGGATGCGATGTCAACGAGAGTTCCGGGATGGACACGGATGGCGGTGGCATCGTTAGCGCGACGGCCAACCCGGACACCAGTGCACCCGAAGACGATGACGCCGGAGGCGGCGGCGACGGCGGCGGTCCGACGTCCGAGACCAACGACGCAGGCGAAGATACGACCGACCCCTCCGGTGGCTCGACGACGGGTGTCGACCCAACCGAGACCAGCGCGGACAGCAGCGGTGCGGGCCTCGACGCCACCGGACACCCGACCGAGCGGCGGGGGCCTCTGCACGG
>CAYSPB010000685.1:0-2851 GCA_964432695.1 uncultured Nannocystaceae bacterium | reverse complement strand
CATGGCGTCCTGGACGAGGTCTCTCGTCACGTGCCCGTGGCGGTCGACGCGTTCATCGATGCCGACTCGGCAGGGGCTGGGGCTTCCGCATCGGTCCACGGGAGGGGTTTGTTGCCGAAGAGGCTGCGCAGGAACTGACCGAGCGCTGGGTTGGAGGGCCGCAGGCCACTCTGCTGCCCGAACCGCATCAAGTCGTTCTGAAGCTCCTGCGCGTTCTGATAGCGCTGGTCGGCGTCATGGGCGAGCGCCCGCATCACGATACGCTCGAGCTCCGGCGGATACCCGGGCCGGCGTGATGAGGGGCGCTCGACGGTGCCGGAGAGCACCTGGTGGAGAATCGCGAGCTCGTTGTCCCCGCGGAAGAGCCGGGTGAGCGTGGTCATCTCGTACAGCAGGATGCCGATGGCGAAGACGTCGCTGCGGCGATCGACCGCGCCCGAGCGACATTGCTCGGGGGACATGTACGAGGCCTTGCCCTTGAGCATGCCCGCTTGGGTCACGTGCGTGCCTGCGGCCGCTTTCGCGATGCCGAAGTCGACGATCTTCAAGGAGCCGTCATAGGCAACCAGCACGTTTGTCGGCGAGACGTCACGGTGAACGATTTTCAGCGGTCGTCCGTGCTCGTCGGTTTGCTCGTGCGCGTGGTGAAGCGCAGCGGTCACGCCGAGGCCGATGGTGAGGATGTGCTGGAGTGGAATGCTCTCGCCGCGCTTCTGCGCGGCGCGAAGCAGCGCCCGGAGGTTTTCCCCGTGCACGTACTCCATCGTGAAGAAGTACTCCTCGCCCTGACGACCAATGTCGAAGACGCGGACGATGTTTGGGTGATGGAGGTTCGCGGCGAGGTAAGCCTCGTCGCGGAACATACGGACGAACTCGGGGTCTTCTGCGAGGTGCGGGAGGATCCGCTTGAGGACCACGACCGGTCCGCGTCCACTCGGTGAGGGAGCCCGCGCGAGGAACAGCTCCGCCATGCCCCCCGTGGCGAGCTTGCCGAGGATGTCGTAGCTCGCGCCATGTTCGCTGACGACCGATCCGGTCGAGAGCGGGTGGGCTTCGGGATTCACGCGCTTTCGATGCTATCGCGCCGCGTCCTCGTGCGGCAACGCGTCGCCTGCGATTCACGGGTTGGTTTTGCAGGCCCCGCTCACGACGTCGGCGGAATGGCCCACACCGCGTCGTGAAACGACACCACGATGCGCGAGCCATCGGTCTGCATGGCGTCTGCAGCCCCTGGACCGACGTGGACCCGCAGGCGTCGCGTCCCAGCCGCGAGCTCGAGGCCCTGCGCGTCGAGCTGCGCGCGAACCCCGGACGCGATGCAGAACGCCGTTCCCCAGCCGTCCTTGGCCGAGGTTCGCGTGGCGGCGATGACTCCGCCCCGTGTATCGAGTCGTAGGTCGTGCTGGATCCCACGGCCGCCGCGACGCGTGAGCACCACGACCTCGTCACCGCAGCGACGCGCGTCGATCACCCGCTGGCCGTCGAGCATCGGCAGGGCCGCTTGCGGGGAGCCGAGCCCGAAGCCCAGCCACGAGGCGTGCCATCGGCCCAGCGCGCACTGGAGCGCAACCCCAGGGAAGAGGCTCGTCGCGTGGGGCAGCACTCGGGCGACCTCACGAATGAGCACGACTGGACGAGATCCCAGCACGCGGACCTCGAGCTGCACGAGGCGCGCACCCGTGCGACCGAAGACGGAGCCGCGATGGCTCGTCCACGCCTCGAGCCGCAGTGGCACGTCCGCCGGTTCGGTGCAGCCGCGCGCGTGCACCACGGTGTGCTCGCCGACGTCGTCGAGCACGAACGGTTCACCGGCGGCCGTGCGCCCCAGGGCGAGGATGTCGTGCGCGCCGTCGAGCCAGGCCTTCGCGCTCTCGAAGGCCCCGGTTGCCGTCGTTGTGTGGATGCGACCTCCCTCGAGCATCATGTGTCTCGTGCGGGCAGGGTGACGATGCAGGAGCGTCAGCGCGGGAGGACTGCGCGGGGCCGTGGTGACGCGTCCATTCGCAGCAGGCGGGGCATCGCGGGCACCATCGTGAAATACGGCCGCGTACCAGTCGCGCAGCTGCGGGGGCAGGACCCGGAGGTCTCCCGCCGCCGGCGGTGTGCGTACGGCCGGGTCGAGAACGCTCAGACCGGCTTGCATGCGGGCGGTGAGTCCACGAACGATGGGGTGCTTGCCCTTGAACGGGTGGATGCCGATCAGCAGGGTGAACGAGAGCACGGCGAACGCGAACCAATCGGTCCCGGCATCGAATACGCCCGCCGCCGCGCGCGGACAGGCGATCGCCGGCGTCAGCGCGGTCGCGGCGAAGGACCGGGTCTGCCAGCTGTCGACGTCGATGAGGTGCGGCTTGCGGCGCTGGACCAGCACGTTGTTTTCGCTGAGATCCACGACTGCAGCGCCGTGTCCATGGACCTGGTGCAGGGCCGCAGCGAGCGCGTCGACCAGGCGTCGGGCGCGCGCATCATCCAGCCGCGAGCGTCGCCGGAACGCAGGCGTGCACAGCTGCGCCCACGAAACCGCGTTGGCGACGAAGGGCATCGTGATACCGACCGGGGGACCGGCGTGGTCGAAGACGAAGCCCCGTGGGGCAGCGACGCTGCTCGAGGCGAGGCTGCGAAGCTCGTCGAGCTTGTCCGCGCACGGGAGGGCGGCCGCGTCGGTGAACAGCTTGTAGGCGATGCCATCGCGAGCGTAGACGTGCCCCTGTCCACCAGCGGCGACGTAGTCCTTGGCACGCAGCGTGAGCCGTCGTCCGTCCGCTTTTATGTCGATCGACCGCATGCGTCCTCCCAGCAAGGTGCGGCGACGCCGAGGTCATCCCGGCACGTCCACCCCGCTGCACTAGCT
>CAYSPB010000684.1:0-2873 GCA_964432695.1 uncultured Nannocystaceae bacterium | reverse complement strand
CTATGGCGATTGGGGGGCCGGGGATGTTGTCATGGCCAGGTTGTTGGGGAACGCGGCGCTGGTTCGCAGTTGGCCGATCGTCGAGTACGCCGACCGATCGGGCAATGCGATCGAATACCACTACACCAGCGAGTTCACGGACAGTGAGCTGGGCGCGACGACGGCCGATCATCGATTGTCGCGGGTTTCCTACCCCGGCGGTGAGCTGACGTTTGCTTACGACGCCGAACCGATCCCCGGAGACGTCCGACCTCGAGATCGCCGCGTGTCGTTCTGGCGAGGGACGCGAAACGACGCGTCGACGTTTCTCACCGAGATCCGCGTGCATGGTGCGGCGGGTGGATTGCGCGCTCGCTACGACCTCGACTACGTGCGCTCCGCCGACACCGAGGACATCCTGCTTGCGTCGGTGCAGTACTGCGATCGCGCGGGGCAGTGCATGCCGGCGACGCGGTTTGACTACGAAGCGCGCGGTCCGGAGGTCACCTCGGGTGGGGGTCCAGGGGGTCCCGCGCTGGCGCTGAGCGAGGCCGAGGCTGCCTCGCTCATTGTGGACGATTTCAACGGTGACGGTCTCAGCGACATCCTGTTTCGCCAGGACGACTCCACCCCGCACAATGGACCGATCGACCCGGAAATCGTGGTGGCCCTTGCCGAGGAGAACGGACGCTACACCGCGCCGATCCTGACGGCGCTGGGTGGAGGGCTGAGCGACGCGTATGGCGGGCTGTGGCACGTGACGGCAGACCCCGACGGGACCGGGCTCCGGGCGCCGGTGTCGATCGCGTATGACGGCTTTTGGGGGACGCTCGTGCGCGTCGGAGACCTGGCCGATCCGCAGAGTTCGATGTTCGGTCAGGTTGAGACGTTTGCGGAGCTCGGGGATGCTTTTCCGGAGGGCTCCCACCAAAACTGCAATCAGCAGCAGTGGATCAACGGCGAGCCCGATCCCTATTGCTACTTCAACAGCCTGCTCAACATCTCGGTGGTGCAGCTCGACGGCGCGGGTCCGGACGAGCTGATGGGATGCACGCGCTGGATGAACCTGTGGGGGCCGGATGCCCTGTCCAGCGACCAAGCCTTCTGGCGCAATCTGGCCGAAGAGCCGTGGGCCTCCGAGGTGCCGCACGTCGACCCGGTGCCGTCGTTCTACTTCCCGAGTTCGGTGGCATGCGCGGAGCTCTGTGAAGACTACGACTGCGAGCGCTCGCGGGCCTACACGGTACTGGACGCCAACGGGGACGGCCACCAGGACTGGCTGCTGGGGGCGATGGGGTCGCACGAAGGCGTGCCCGATCCCGATGGCGCTCCGTTGGCCGACGAGGACTACTTTGTGTTCGGCTTTGGGTTTTCGCAGAACCAGCAGCCGGCGGCGGGTGAGCGACTTCCGCTCGACGAGTTTCAACGGGCCAACGAGCCCGAGTTCGGCGGCCCTTCGCAGGATATCCAGATCGACGTCAACGGCGACGGCCTGGTCGACCTGCTGCGCTTCGAGCCGTGGCAAGGCAGCAGTCCGGCCGACGCCGCCGCGGACTGGGGAGGGGCCGAGCATTTCGGAGCCGCGTGCAGCGACAGCCCCACGCTACCGGCGTTTGATGCTCGCCTCGCGGTGTTCGTCAGCCGCGGCGACGGCACGTTCCGCCGCGCGAGCACGGCGGCGCCGTTTACCGCGTGGTCCGACTACTGCGACCGGTTCAAGCGGGCGGTGGTCGCCGACCTCGACGGCGACCGGCTCGCCGAGGTGTATTTCCCGAACGAGACCACCGGAGGCAGTGATGTCGCGCGGTTCTACCAGGGCGGTGAGATCATCGAGTGGTCAACAGGACCCGCCTTGGGCGGGATTGCGCCGCACGCCCTGGAGCTGAGCGGCACCGGGCAGTCCGGCATCCTGCGCGTGCTTCCGGGCGGCCTGGGGGCGGACGGGACGGTGTCGATCGTCGGCCGCGGCGAGTTTGTCGACGTCTTGGCCCGGGTGACCAACGGGTTCGGCGCGCAGGTGGAGGTCGAGTACGGCAGCCTGGACGATGGCGACACGTTCCAGGGCACCCCGTGTCCGACCGACCACGAGTCGCTGGCGCCGGTTCGTCCGCTGGTCCGCAGCATTCGGCGCAGCCGGGATGACGGCAGCCGAGGTTTGGAGGAGCATCGCTATCGTGGGTCGTGCCACGACGCGCCGTACTACAACTTTCGCACCTTCGAGCGACACGAGGTCACCACCGGTCACGAGGTGTTCGGCGTCCCGCAGTACACCAAGAAGCAGGTGTCTTGGTATGGCGACTACCGGACCCGGCAGGGGCGGGAAGTCTTTCGCGCGCGTCCGACCCAGGTTGAAACGTGGGCGTGGTTTGCGGCCGAAGGCCGATACCGCCACGAAACCCGGCAGAACCGGTCGGAGTACACCGAGGCCTACGTCGACCGGTCTTCGGCGCCGGCATGGCTGACGGGGGTACCGCTGGGGGTGGTCTACGGCGAGGGCTCTCAGCGCGCCGCGCTCGAGTACGCGGGAACGTGCGACCTGGCGCCCGACCACTCCACTGTGCCCGGATGGTGCGAGCAGACCGGCGGCGCCGCGGTTACGGTGGCGAGCTCAGGCCGCACGGCGTCCAACTTCGATGCGTTCGGTCGTCCCGGTCGCATCGAGCGCTGGCAGGGCGACCAATGCTCCGTGGAGCGCATCGCCTACGAATACGTCGAGCACACCTCGCGTGAAACGCAGCGCGTCGTGGAGACCGGGCGCGTGGTCCCGGGCGGCGGCGGGGACGGTGCCCTGGGCGTGGTGTGCGACGTCACCAGTCCCGAGGTGGCCGGGCAGCGCATCGAGACGGTGGTGACCCAGCGCGACCCTTCCACGTGGCAGGTGACCGAGTTGGTCA
>CAYSPB010000683.1:0-2874 GCA_964432695.1 uncultured Nannocystaceae bacterium | reverse complement strand
CTGTGCGTCGAAAAGCTGGATGCCCTGCCGGTGCCGTGTACGGTCATTCCGGGCAATCACGACACGTATACGCGGGGAAGCGAGCGGGATCGTCGGTTCGAGCACTACATGGCCCGCTACATGGAGGGCGAGCGGGAGTCGGGGGACTACCCGTTCGTGCAGCGGTTCGACGATGTCGTGCTCGTCGGAGTCAGCAGCGCCGTCGCGACCCCGCCCTTCGACGCCACCGGACGCTGCGGCGCTGCCCAGCTCGCGCGCCTGCGGCGGGCCCTGCTCGCGGCCAAGGACGACGGGCTCGCGCGGGTCGTGTTGGTGCACCACCCGCCGGTCGACGGCCTGTCCAAGCCCAAGCACGCGCTGCTGGACCGGGCCGCCTTCGCGGAGGTGATCGCGGTCGCTGGCGCCGAACTCATCCTGCACGGTCACGAGCACGTGTGTACGGAAACCGAACTCACCGGCCCCAATGGGCCCGTGCCCGTGCATGGCATCGCCTCGGGCACATCGAAGCTTCAAAAGCCGCGACGAGAGGCCGCGTTCTCGGTATACGAGGTCTCCGCTTCCGGCTTCACCCGCGAACTGTACGTATGGAACGGCAAAAACTACGCACTGTTGGACGCATGACCCTCGCCGGCGCCTTTTTGGCGCTCGCGCTGACGACCGCGGCCGGATGCTCGACTCCCTTGGACGACGCACGTCTGGCGTGGGCCGACGGCGAAGGCAGCATCGAAAACGCCGACCCCAAGTACCGCGAGGCGATGAACGACCCCGACCTCGGGGACCTTGCCCGCGAAGAGTTGCGCGACATCTACCTCGAGCTCGGCAAAGCGGCCGACAAAGAGGGCAAGGCGATTAACGCCGAGACGTACTACCGCAACGCGCTGGAGCTCGACCCCAGCGAGCCCGACGCGTATTCGGGGTTGGTCAGCGCGCTTCAAGACCTCTACAAGTTCGACGAAGCGCTGCAAATCGCGACCAAAGGCTACGAAGAGGCTGGCTGTCGCAACTGCCACCGTCAGATGGCGGTGCTGCTGATCCGTCGCGGTGACGGATACATGCAGGAGAGCAAGTGGGTCGAGGCGGAGACGGACTACGTCACCGCATTCGAGATCATTCCCGACGCGGGCATCGGCCTCGCCGTCGTCCGGGCTCGCTACGCGCAAAAAGACCTCGACGGTTCGGCCAAGGCACTGCGCGGTGCTACCGACCTCGTGCTGCAAAACGACCTGGACGGGCGCCGCCAGTACTTGGAGCTTCGCCGGGCCGTGGTGCTGCTGGCCCTCGAGCAGGGCAACGTGCCACTGGCCGACCAGCTGCTCGACCTCGCGCCGCAGGGCGTCGAGCCCGAAGAGCAGATCGGCCTCGCGATGGAAGTCGCGATGGAGTTCCGAAAGCAGGGCAAGCCCGATCAGGCGCTCGCGCGCTTGATGGCGCTCGTCGACGCAGCCGCACAGGGCAAGCTCAAGCTCACCGCCGAGCGGCTCGACCAGCTTCGCGATCAAGTCGCGACGATCTACGCGGCTCGGGCCGCAATGCGTCTCGCCGAAGGGGACACCGCTGGCGCCGACGCCGACATCAAAGAAGCGCTTGGCATGCGTCCGGGCAAGGCCTCTCTTCAGCTGCAAGAGGTCCTGCTCGTGGCGGGCAAGGGCAAGCTCGACGACGCGCGCGGCAAGCTGAAGAAGGTCGAAAAGAGCGCCAAGGGGCACAAGGAAGTCACGGCGATCATCGCGGCCCTCAAGTCGATGGCATACGTCGACGGCGGCAAGCTCGAGAACGCCAAGACCGAGCTCGACCTCGCCAAGCGCAACGGCAAGGACCTGCCCGAGGTGCACATCGCCATCGCGACCTACCTGTCGGCGACCGAGCCCTCGCTGTACAAGAAGGAAAAGAGCGCGCTGCGACGCTCGGGTCTGGTGAAATACCCCGGCAACAAGGTGGTTCGCGCAGCCGAAGCGCTGTCGGAACTCGACTGGTCGCGCCAGCAGCTCAAGGGCCTGGGTGCGGGCTACCCCTACCGCGCGCCCGGTATCGAAGGCCGTGCCGACGCGCTCGAAAAGAAGATCAAGGGCTTCTACCCGTATGCGGTGAAGTTCCACGGCGAGCCGAAGGCGGTGCTCGTGATTCAAAACGGCGGCGGCGCAGAGCTGAGCGTCGAGATGGTCGGCCGCGCTTGGAAACGACGGGCCAAGATCGCGCCGGGCGAATCGAAGACGATCACCCTGAAAAACCCGGGCTACTTTGACCTCACCTACGGTGAGAAGGCGGCCACGTTCGTCGCGGAGCCGTACACCGAAGTCGTCCTGCCCCTTTAGCGCCCCGGCGGGGTTCGGTCCGAACGCGCGCGTGCTCGGGCCGGCCGGCGCAAACGTACAGCGTTTCTGGCGATCGGGCCAGGAGAGCCTCCGCCGGCCCGAGGTCTTGATATTCTGAGCGCGGTGCCGGGTTGCCCGCACAAGAAAGTTCGACCGCTCGGCGAAGGTGCCGTCGGCGACGTGCATTTGTGCGTCGACGTGTTCGCCCGGCGACTCGTCGTCGTGAAGTGGCTTCGCGCTGAGGTGCACCAAGGCAGTGAGGCGGGCGCCCGCTTCCAGCTCGAGGCGAAGCGCATGTCGGGCGCCCTGTTCGACGGCGTCATCAAGGTCGAGGACTTCGGCAGCGACGACTTCGGCCGAACGTGGATGGCCATGGAGTTCGTCGATGGGGTGAGCCCAGCCGCGGCGATCTCCGAGGGCGATGGTTGGGGCGTGCACCGCCTCATGGAGGGCGTCGGGCGCTCGCTCGACGAGCTGCATGGCCTCGGGGTCGTGCACCGCGACCTCAAGCCGGACAACGTGCTCTTGCGGACTGCCGGCGGCGGTTGGGAACCCGTCATCA
>CAYSPB010000682.1:0-2879 GCA_964432695.1 uncultured Nannocystaceae bacterium | reverse complement strand
TGACCGCACCCATCGCGACGCCCGCCGTCGCGCCGCCGAAGCCGTCGTCGCCCCCGGTCACGCCCACGTCCACCTCCGCCAAGCCAGCGCCGACGCCACCCCCGAAGAAGCCGGTCGCGACAACGCCGGTCGCGTCGAAGCCAACCGCGACGAAACCAGCCGCGCCGACGCCAGCCGCGCCGACGCCGAGCGGGCTGACGCTGTCTCGGGCCCAGCTCGAGGTCGGCGCGTCCGGTCGCATCTCCGAGATCTTCGGACCGCTCTTCGAACAGCAGGACGGCTACGCGAAGCAGGTGCGCATGCCCGAGCCGCCGCTGCTGCTCGCCGACCGCGTCACCGGCATCGACGCCGAGCCCGGCGTGCTGGGCACCGGAACGATCTGGACGGAGACCGACGTCTGCGCCGACAGCTGGTACCTCAACCGCGGCCGCATGCCCGGCGGCATCTTCATCGAGAGCGGCCAGGCCGACCTGCTGCTGATCAGCTGGATGGGCGCCGACTTCCTCAACAAGGGAGACCGGGTCTACCGCCTGCTCGGCTGCACGCTCACCTTTGGTGGCGACCTGCCCGCGCCGGGCGAGACGCTGCAGTACGACATTCACGTCGACGGCCACGCGCGCCACGACGACGTGCGCCTGTTCTTCTTCCACTACGACTGCCGCATCGACGGTGACATCCGGCTCTCGGTGCGCAACGGCCAGGCCGGCTTCTTCACCGAGGAGGAGCTTGCGGACTCCGACGGCGTGCTGTGGTCGCCCGAGGAGGCCGACATCGTCGAGAACCCGCGGCTGGACCCGCCGGCGCAGCTCACCGACCGGCGCAGCTTCTCCCGCGCCGACATCGAGGCGTTTGCCGACGGGCGCCCCTGGGACTGCTTCGGCGAGGGCTTCTCGTTCTCGCAGACGCACTCGAACACGCCGCGCATTCAAGGCGGCCGGATGCTGTTCCTCGACGAGGTCACGCACTTCGAGCCCGAGGGCGGCCCGTGGAAGCGCGGCTACCTGCGCGCGCGCACGCCGGTGACCCCGCAGGATTGGTTCTTCGACGGACACTTCAAGAACGACCCGTGCATGCCCGGCACGCTGATGTTCGAAGGGTGCTTTCAAGCGCTGAGCCTCTACCTCAGCGCGCTGGGCTACACGCTGCGGCGCGACGGCTGGCGCTTCCAGCCCGTACCCGGCGAGCCCATCGACATGCGCTGCCGCGGCCAGGTGACGCCGTCGTCCAAGGAGACGATCTACGAGGTCTTCGTCGAAGAGATCATCGCGGGCCCGATGCCGACGATCTACGCCGACCTGCTGTGCACCGTCGACGGACTCAAGGCGTTCCACGCCAAGCGCGTCGGCCTGCAGCTTGTACCGGACTGGCCGCTGGAGAGCTGGACGCACCTGCTCGAGAACTACGTCGAGCCGAAGCCGGTGGCCGAGGTGGCGCTGCCCGAAGGCGGCACGTTCAAGTTCGACTACGCATCGCTGCTCGCGTGCGCGTGGGGTCGCCCCTCGGACGCGTTCGGGCCGATGTATGCCCCATTCGATTCGCACCGCACCGCGCCGCGCCTGCCGAGCCCGCCGTACCACTTCATGTCGCGCGTGACGTCGGTGACCGGACCGATCGGCGTGGCCAAGCCGGGCGCCGAGGTCGTGGTCGAGTACGACGTGCCGGCCGACGCCTGGTACTTCGACGACAACGGTGCTGCGACCATGCCGTTCGCGGTGCTGCTGGAAGCCGCGCTGCAGCCATGTGGCTGGCTGGCCAGCTACGTGGGCTCGGTCCTCGAGTACGACAACGATCTGCTGTTCCGGAACCTCGACGGCACCGGCACCCAGCTCCGCGAGGTGTTCCGCGACGCGGGGACGTTGCGGACCGAGGTGAAGCTGACCGCGCTGTCGAAGGCCGGCGGCATGGTGATCACCTCGTTCGACGTCGAGATGTTCCAGGGCGACGCGCCCGTCTACACGCTGAAGACGGTGTTCGGGTGCTTTCCCGTCGAGGCGTTCGAAGACCAGTCGGGGCTGCCGGTCGAAGACCGTGACCGCGCGCTGCTCGACGCGCCGGGCACCGAGGTCATCGATCTCGATGCGCGTCCCGAGGCGCTGTACCGCGAGGGGGCGACGCTGCCGGGCAGCAAGCTCGACATGCTCAACCGCATCACCGGGTTCTGGCCCGAGGGCGGGGTCGACGGGCTCGGCGCGATGCGGGCCGAAAAGGACGTCCGCGCCAGCGACTGGTACTTCAAGGCGCACTTCTTCCAGGACCCCGTGCAGCCCGGCTCGCTGGGCATCGAGGCGATGATCCAGCTGCTGCAGGCGTACATGCTCTGCGCGGGCATGGACGAGGGCGTCACGAACCCGCGCTTCGAGCCGCTGGCAACCAAGCGCCCGATGACGTGGCGCTACCGCGGTCAGGTCGTGCCTCGCAACGAGCGGGTGTTGTGCACGCTGGAGATCACCGAGCGCGGCCGCGACGACGACGGTCCCTTTGCGATCGCCCGCGCGTCGCTGTGGGTCGACGGCCTGCGGATCTACAGCGCCGAAGGGCTCGGCATGCGCATCGTGTCCACGCCGACGCCGCAGGGCCCGCGCGGCGGACGACCGGGGTCGCACACGCTCGATCCCTCCAAGGACGGCTGGCTGCTCGATCACTGCCCCACGTGGAATCGACCCGCGGTGCCGATGATGTCCCTGATCGACCTCATCGTGCAGGCCGTCGACGAGCCCATCGCCGCAATCGAGGACGTCGCCGTGCACGGCTGGGTCGACGTGGCGCAGCCGCGAACCCTGCGGACCGTGGTCGAGCGCTCCGCGGGCCCGCTGCGGGTCAAGGTCCTCGATGGCGCTGGCGAGCCCGCCACGAAGCTGCTCCAGCGTCGATTCCAGCAT
>CAYSPB010000681.1:303-2883 GCA_964432695.1 uncultured Nannocystaceae bacterium | reverse complement strand
AGCGAGCCGTTGACGCGGTCTTCGACCCTGGAAATCCACCCGCCGCCGAGCACCCGGTCGTCGTCCGCGTAGAACACGGCCGCTTGGCCCGGCGAGGCCGATCGGATCGGCTCGTCCATGTCGACCGTGGCGCGCTTGCCCGACCAGCGCACCGTCGCGGCGGCCGGCGTCGACTTGTGGCGAACCTGCACGGTGCATCGCATCTCCCCGGACTCCCCCTCGAGCGCGAGCCGCTGCAGTTCCCCAACCTCGACGCGCTGCGTCTGCGTGTCGGACACGTCCCCGACCACGACGGTCTGCGACGAGGGAATCACCTTGAGCACGTAACGCCGCTCGGGCGTGCGCGTGCGGAACCCGCGGCGCTGGCCCACGGTGACCCGATGAATGCCGTCGTGGTCACCGACGACGTTGCCGTCGGTATCGACCACCTGCCCCGGCTGGAGTGCCTGCGTCGACAGGCCCATTTCCTTGGCGCGGCGCTGCACCACATCGCCGTGGTTGCCTCCGGGGACGAAGCACAGCTCTTGCGAGTCGGGCGCCGCAAAGTTGGGCAGGTTGCGTGCCTCGGCGTACACGCGCACGTCGTCCTTCGTCCAGGTACCCAGTGGGAACCAGACCTTGCGCAGCGCGTCACGCCCCATGGAGAACAAGAAGTAGCTCTGGTCCTTGCGCGGGTCGACGCCGCGCAGCAGTGCCTCGCCGTAGAGGTTGCGGGCGTAGTGGCCCGTGGCCATCGCCTCCGCCCCAATCGCCGCGGCGCGCTGCAGCAGCGGCTGGAACTTGATGTGCTGGTTGCACCGCGTGCAAGGATTCGGGGTCAGTCCCGCGGCATACTCGCGCGCGAACGGATCGATGACCTCTCGCTGGAAGCGCTCGCGCTCGTCGACGACGTAGTGGGGAATGCCGATCTGCGCGCAGACGCGGCGCGCGAGGTCGACCTCTGCGGGCGAGCAGCAGGTGCCCCCCCGACCCTTCCGCTCGTCCTCGGACGCGTCGTACAGACGCATGGTCATCCCGATGACCTCGTGCCCGGCTTCGAGCAGCAGCGATGCGGTGGCCGACGAATCGACCCCTCCACTCATGGCGCAGACGACTCTCATGATGCGTACTCCTGAGTTCCGTGGGCGGCACGGACGCGGCCGACGATGGTGGGAAGACGCTCGATCAGCGTCTGCACATCGGCCTCGGTGGTGGTGCGGCCCATCGAGACGCGCACGGCCTCGGCGGCACGCTCGGCCGGCTGGCCCAGCGCGAGGATGACCTTGGACGGTTCGAGGCTGCCCGCAGAGCAGGCCGCACCGGTACTGAGCGCGATGCCTTCGAGGTCGAAGTTCATGCACATCAGCTCGCCCGGCGCGCCTTCGAACGCGAAGTTGATCGTGTTGCCCAGGCCCGGTGCCCCGTGAACGCGACCGCCCGCCTCGAGCACGGCCTGCGCGATCCGGTCCCGCCAGGGCCGAAGCTGCTCGGTGTGCCCGTGCGCAGCCTCCGAGGCCAGCGACGCCGCAACGCCAAAGCCGTGCACCGCCATCCAGTTTTCCGTTCCAACGCGACGACCGCGTTCTTGACTGCCACCAAAGGACAGGGGCGCCAACTTGGTGTACGTGTGGTGTACGAGCGCGCCGACTCCCGCAGGTCCGTAGATCTTGTGGCTGGAGACGCTCATCAGATCGACGCCCCAGTCCGCAAAGCTGACCGGCCGCTTGCCGAACGCCTGGACGGCATCGCAGTGCACGAGCACCTCGGGCCGCTCGGCCTTCACCGCGGCCGCGATGGCCTCGACCGGGTAGACGTTGCCCAGCTCGTGGTTCGCTGCGGCGATCGACACGAGTCCCACGTCGGGATGCTCGCGAACGACGGTCGCGACCGCCTCTGCGCTGAGGGTGCCATCCTCGTCCACCGGCACCCACACCACGGGCACACCGTCGGCCTCGAGCGCTGCAGCCGCGGCCACGACGGCCGGATGCTCGACCCGGGTCGTGACCACGCCACACGGCAGACCACGAGCCCGAAGCGAACGCGCGCCACCGACGATGGCGAGGTTGTCCGCTTCGGTACCGCCGCTGACGAACGTGACACCCAACGCCTCTGCGTCGACCGCCGCCGCGACGGCCCTGCGGGCCGCTTCAACGAGGTCCCGCGTTGCGCGACCCAGCCCGTGGGTGCTCGACGGATTGCCCAGTCCCTCGCGCGAGAGCACGTCGACCATCGCGGCACGGACGCGCGCGTCGAGTGGGGTCGTGGCGTTGTGGTCGAGGTTGATCACGCGGCGCGCAGCATAGCGCACCGCGTTGACCCGCTCCCCTCGTCGTGGTGTCCTGCACCCGGAACGAGGAGCCCAGCTTCTCGACACGCAGATTGAGCACGCTCACCACGATTCTGCGACGGGCCGGATACATCGAGGACGCCGACATCGAGCGCATCGACGCGCACGGTCGCCGCCACCGGTGCGCTCCGTTCGTGTCCGTGGTCGAGCTCGGCCTCGCCGACGAGCGCACGCTGGTCCGGGTGCTCGCGGGGCGTTTGATGGTGCCGATCGCCAGCGCCGAGGTGCTGCGCCGCGTCGAGCGAGAGACGCTC
>CAYSPB010000681.1:0-293 GCA_964432695.1 uncultured Nannocystaceae bacterium | reverse complement strand
CCGGCGTCGTGCGCCGGCGCGCGCGGGGCGCGGTGCGGCACGGGCGCGCGGCGCTCGCCTGGTCGGGCGGGGTCCTGCCCGTCTCGGTGGATGACGCGGGCAACCTGACGCTGGCGATGGCCGATCCAACCGACGAGCGGGCGGTCAACGCCATCGCGGATCACACGGGCATGTACCTGCTGCGCGCGGTCGCCCCCGTCGGGCCACTGCGTGAGGCCGTGCAGCGCTGCTACGGGCCTCGGGTTCGTCCCTCGAAGGGGCCGCCGACGCCGCTGGAGCTTCCCGCCGCCTCC
>CAYSPB010000680.1:0-2936 GCA_964432695.1 uncultured Nannocystaceae bacterium | reverse complement strand
AACGCCGCCGGGCGCAGCGTGGTGGACCTCCACGACGGCCGCATGCTGCTCAGCGGGCGCGGCAGCTCGCCCGAGGGCGACCGCCCCTTCCTCGACGCCGTCGACATGGACTCGCTCGAGACGACCCGGCTCTGGCGCAGCGAGGGCGAGCAGTACGAGTCGGTCTCGGCCGTCCTCTCCATGGACGGGCCGGTGGTGCTCACGCGCTGGGAGACGCCCGTCGACCCGCCCAACTACGGGCTGCGTGATCTCGGCGCCGGCGGCGAGCGCGTCGCCGTGACGAGCTTCGCGCATCCCGCGCCCGAGATGCTCGGCATCCAGAAGCAGATGGTCACCTACGAGCGCGACGACGGCGTGACGCTCTCGGCCACGCTCTACCTGCCCGCCGATCACGAGGAGGGCCAGCGCCACCCGCTGCTCGTCTGGGCCTACCCGCGCGAATACAACAGCGCGAAGGACGCGGGGCAGGTGCGCGGTTCGCCCTACCGCTTCACCATGTTCGGCGGCAGCAGCCACCTCTCGCTGCTGACCCAGGGCTACGCCGTCATGGACGCGGCGACCATGCCCGTGGTCGGCGACGACCCGGAGACGGTGAACGACACCTTCATCACGCAGATCGTCGCGGCGGCCAAGGCGGCCATCGACAAGGCCGACGCGATGGGCGTGGCCGACCCCGAGCGCGTGGGCGTGGGCGGCCACAGCTACGGCGCCTTCATGACCGCCAACCTGCTCGCGCACAGCGACCTCTTCCGCGCGGGCCTGGCGCGCAGCGGCGCCTACAACCGCACGCTCACGCCCTTCGGCTTCCAGGCCGAGCGCCGCACCTTCTGGGAGGCGCCCGACATCTACTTCGCGCTCTCGCCGTTCATGCACGCGGACAAGATCAACGAGCCGCTGCTCATGATCCACGGCATGGAGGACAACAACTCGGGCACCTTCCCGATCCAGTCCGAGCGCATGTACCACGCGGTCAAGGGCCACGGCGGCATCACGCGGCTCGTCATGCTCCCCGACGAGAGCCACGGCTACCGCGCGCGCGAGTCGGTGCTCCACACCCAGGCCGAGATGGTCGAGTGGATGGACCGCTGGGTGGGGTCGGTGGAGGGGGCGGACTGAGGCGCGGGGCGCCGCCTACCTCGTGAGCACCGCGTCGAGCGCCTCGTTCAGCTGACGCCACCCGCGCACGACCTCCTCCTTCGACGGCTCGCGGAAGGCGCGCACCTCGTCGTCCTCGCGGACATCTGCGTGGAACCCTTCCTGATCGAGTCGTCGCCCTGTGGTCGACGAATGCGACGAGGGAGAGCGCCCCAAGGAGAAGGGACGCGAGGAGACGCCACGGCCTCGGTGACTGGTCCATCGGGTCGTCGGTGTACTCCCACCGGCTAAACTCGGTCTGGAGACTCGCCGAGGTCGATTCGCGACCAATCAAGCATCGGCGGTGCGCCGGCTCACGCATGGCATGGCCTTGCACTGCAGCTCCATGACACCGTGCTGAGTATCCACACCCACACCGCACGGACCACTTGAGGGATCGATCGCCGCTCCACGAGCACACGGGAATACGTCTCGACACGCCGTTCTCTTCACAGCGGCACGAAAGGCCTCAAGTAGATCGCAGGCTCGCCTTGACGGGCCATGTGAACCAGCCGGTCAACCTGCACACGCCGAACGCGAACCGCTGGTCTGAACGGAGAGTCATACCACCAAGCTGAACAGCTGTTTCGCCGATGAGCCCGACAAGTCGAAGCTCAATCAGAGGTCCTCCGTCGCAAGCTCTGCAGCGTGTCTGGCATCGACGGCATACGCCGACACAGAGCGCGGCGCGTTTCCGCGACAAGACGCAGAGCGAGTGGCCGCTGACTGCTCGGCGCATGCTTGACGCTCACTGCGATCGCGCATAGCTTCCGCAAGTCGCGGCGTCAGGGGACACGCGTCGCGCTCGCGAGGGGGACGCTGATGGTCAAGGCCGCACAACAGGCGCGCGGAAGCCACCGCGGAAGGTCCGCTTGAGGCTTGTCACCGAGCGCGCTTGGCAAAGCCGACCGATCCCAGCCGCCACACACCTTCGAGCCGACGTCCCCCCGATCGTCTCGCGCTGTCAGATAGCTTGGAAAGGAGTTCACTCATGGAAAGGAATCGGAACATGACGCATCGCAAGACAACTCATTGGGGGATCGGCGCCGGGTTGGCAACTGCGTTGCTGATCACAGCGAGCTGCGCGTCGAAGGGGTCCATCAGTTCCCCCGCCTTCGACGCGACGTAGGACTTCGCACTCAAGACGTTCACAATTGACGTGCCACCCGATCGGTGTTGGTCGTTGGATTTCAAGAACGCCAATGGCGACGTAATCGGGACGACGGGAGAGCAGCAAGGCCCTGAGGCCGGGCACATGCCAGAAGGGACCGTCGACTACAACTTCAAGGAGCTGGACTGCGAGGAAGCCGAAGAACTCATGGCCCTCCCAGGAGGCGGACCCTACACGGAGGAGGACGAGTTCGTCGGGGCGAGCCTCTATCGCTACGTGAACGGCTCGGTCTACAACGACCCCACCGGCTCTGGTGAGCTGTTCGCCCACGTCGGCGTGTTCGCGTTCACCGAGGCCCAGGCCGACCAGAGGCGGGACGGTGTCGCGGTCGGACAGGTTCTTCCGGCCCTGACGACTGTCCACGCCCTCATTTCCTACGAGGTCGTGAACGGCAACGTGCTGATCTCGTCTGCCCTCCCGACGCGGTTCGGGTCGTTCACGGCTGAGCTCGACGGCATGGTCGTGGCCGAGCCGGGCAACGGCGTCATCACGACCGGGGCGGGCAATGGATGGGTCGTCCAGACCGCCTCGCTGCCCATGGCATACTTCACGTCCGGACATCGCGTCACCGTCACGCAGTCCGGGGCCGCGCCGGGCGCGCCCCCGATCGTCGTCGACGTCGAGTTCTGAG
>CAYSPB010000679.1:0-2937 GCA_964432695.1 uncultured Nannocystaceae bacterium | reverse complement strand
TCGTCCTGCTCGAGCGCATGCGCAACCCATCCGGCGCTTCGGCCCAGCGAACAGGGCCAGCGGCGCTTCCGGAGGAGCCCCGACACTTCGGCACAGGGTCACGAGACCAAAGTCGAGCGTAGGCGACACGCCCACCTGCTCACCCGCTGCCTGCGCGAAACGACGCGCCCGTTGTGCACCGGCACCCGCATTGGCGGCGCTCCTCGAACTCCGTCAACGCGGGGGCGCGCTGGCAGACGTCACGCGCGCATGGGCGCACGAACAGCTCGACGCCGGGGCCCGCATCATGGGCTTCGGCCACCGCGTCTATCGGGTCCGAGACCCACGCTTCGTCGTGCTGCGCGCAGCCGCCGAAGCCCTGCTCGGCGATGCTCCGCTGCTTCGTGACGCCAGCGTTCATAAGGCCGCCGTGCTCGAGGTCTTGGCGCCCGCCAGCGCGGCCGTCCGATCGCCACGAACGTCGAGTTCGCCGCGGCTTTACTGCTGCATGCGCTCGGACTGCCCGACGACCTCTTCACCGCCGTGTTTGCCGTCTCCACAACGGCGGGCTGGATCGCACATGCGCGCGAGCAGCAGGCCACCGGGCGGCTTCTTCGGCCGAGACTGACCTACGCGGGTCCGGAAGGCCGAACCGCGCGCGTGTCATAATGCGCGGCGGATGCTCACCTCCGCCGCGCTGTCGACCCTGCTGGCGTTTGCGCCCGCTTCGCGAGCACGGCCGGAGGCGGAGACCAAGCAGCGAGTCGGTACCATCACGCTCGCGACGCTCCCCCTCTCGTTCGCTGCGTTCGCGGGCCTGCACGCCTTCGGGTACGGGATGCGACAGGACTCCATCCCCTGCCACGCGCCCCGCAACGAGCGGGCGGCGTTCGCGTTTCGGGCCGTGCTCTGCATCGGCGTGCCCGGCAAGTTCGAGCTCGTCGGCGCTGGTGCACCGATGACATTGGCCGCGATCGGCAGCAACGCCCTCACCACAGCCCGGCTTCTGCGCGGGGCGACACCGTGGCACCGCACCGCCTCCATCGCGGCCATCACCTCCGGCGCCGTCCTCGTCGCCGGCGGGCTCGCAACGTTCGTCGTATCGCTGGTGGCCGAAGGCCCGGTGCTTCGAGACGGTGAGGGCTGGGGCTGGACGTTCGGGACTCACGTCGCCGTGGCGCAGTCGGGCGCCGCCGTGATGGCCGCCGGAGGCGCAGTGATCGGGACCGGCTCGGCTCATCTTCAGGCGACACGGAAGGCCACACGTCCCGCGCTCACGCTCGGCCCGACGTGGTCTCGCGGCCCCGGCTTGGTGGTCTCGGGACGCTTCTAAAGGGCCCCGGTGGCCACGAAAGCTTCGACGAACGCCGTCGCCGGGGCGGCGCGCAACACTTCTACGGTTCCCGACTGCACGATGCGTCCGGCCTCGAGCACGGCGACCTCGGCCCCGAGCGCGACCGCGTCCGCCACGTCATGGGTGACCACAATCGCAGGTCCAGCCCAGGCGCGAAGGTGACGTCCGAGCATGGCCCGGACCGAACGACGAGTGACCGCGTCCAACGCCGAAAGCGGCTCGTCGAGAAGCACGAAAGCGGGCTCCAAGGCGAGCGCGCGCGCGAGCGCCACCCGCTGACGCTCGCCCCCCGACAGCCGCCCGATCCGCCGCAGCGCGAGCCCGGTGAGTTCGAGCTGTTCGAGCATCGATCGGGCCCGTCCAGCGTCGGCACCGAAGGCGACGTTGTCGAGGACGTTCAGATGGGGGAACAGCCCGCCCCCCTGCGGCACGTAGGCGATGCCACGAGCCTCGACCGGTCGCTCGTGAAGCGCGCAGCCGTCGACCTGCACGCGCGCGTGCGACAGCGACCGCGCCCCAACCATCGCCCGCAGCAGGCTCGTCTTTCCGCTGCCATTGGGACCGGCGAGCGCCAACACCCCGGCCGTCCCCTCGAGCGACACGTCGAGTTCGAGCGTCCCGACGTGCCCGCGCAGCTGCACCGACCACCTGCTCATCGGTCCACTCCAACTTTGGCCGTCGCCCAACGAATCCCGAGCAGCAACACCCCCCCGGCGGCCACCAGCGCGAGCGAGAACGCGACCGCGACGTGAACGTCGGCCTCCAGCCCCCGAACGATGGCCAGCGGCATCGTCTGCGTCACGCCCGGCAGGTTACCCGCAAACAGCAGCGTCGCGCCGAACTCTCCCAGCGCGCGCGCCCACGCCACGCACGCCGCCGCGACGAGGCCCGGCATCGCGATCGGGAGCGCGATGCGGCGCACAGCAGCAACCGGTGAGCAGCCCAGCGTTCGCGCAACCACCAGCAGGTCTGGGTCGACCCGCCGAAAGGCCGTGGTCGCTCCCTGCACGAAGAACGGCGCGGCCACGACGACCTGCGCCAGGACCACGGCCGCCTCGGAGAACGGGATCGCGATCCCCAGCGCCCCTAGAGGTTCGCCGAGCAGACCGCGTCGCCCCAGCAGCTGCAGCAACGCGACGCCCGTGACAGCGGGGGGGACGACGATTGGCAGATCGACCACGCCACCGATGAACCGACGCCACCGACCACCTCCGTGGGCTAGCCACCACGCCAGCGGCGTTCCGGTCAGGATCAGCACGACGAGGCTCGTCGCCGTCGTGCGCAGACTCAGTGCGAGTGCGGGTGCGAAGGCAGGGTCCTGCAGGCCGAGCCATACGTCCGATGGTGAGGTGCCCAGCACCAGCGCGACTAGTGGAAGCACGAGTACGCCGAGCAGGACCACCGCGGCCAGACCCGCGACAGAGCGCATCATGGCGAACCCACTTTGAAGCCCGCATCCCGCAGTGCTGCCGCGCCGACGGGACCGCGCAAAGCCTGGATGAAGGCGTCGGCGTGAGGAGAACCTTCGCCCCGCGTGCAGCGACCGACCATCGCCTGCACCGAGACGTTCATCGCCTCGGGAATGGGCACGGCCCCCCCGCCCT
>CAYSPB010000678.1:0-2967 GCA_964432695.1 uncultured Nannocystaceae bacterium | reverse complement strand
GCAGTACCCGCTGGGGTACTCGAGGCCCGTGCGCCGGTGAATCGTGATGAGCTGAACGGCTTCATCGTCTCGCTCGAGCCTCAGCTTCACCGCTTCGGCCGCAAGCTTTTGGTCGCTGGCTTTCTGCTCGGCCATCCAGTGCAGCAGACCGGCCGGACCCAAGTGCTCGCGGCTGGCCGCTTCGTGCAGCAACTCGGTGAGGTGCAGCAGGTTGGTCATGCGCCGCTCACCGTCGCGGAGCCGCAGCAACGTTTCGCCCAGCCGCAGGTCGCCGAGCATCTGGCCGAGCCGGCGAATCAAGCCGCGCTGGGCCCACGCCGCATGCCAGCGGCGAAAGCGCTGCGCCCAGTGGTCCCAGGCCTCGTCTTCGTCGGCCATTTTCTCGAGGTCGCCGCCGCTGACCCCGAGCATCTCCGTCGTGAGCGCGGCGCGGAGCAGCCGGGTGGACGTTGGCTCGGCGACCGCACACAGCACGCGCTCGAGCTCCTCGTACTCGAGGTCGGCGATGAGCGGCGCGAGGCCGTCGAGCTCCTCGTACTCGGTGCTGTCGTAGACCGAGCTGTCCCCGTACACGACGCCGGGGATGTCGAGCTCACGCAGCGCGGCCTGGATCCGTTGCGCTTGCGCGTTGGTGCGGCTGAGCACCGCGACGTCGCGTGCGCGAACGGGACGACCGTCGAGTTGCGCACCGCTGGCCAGCAGGGTGCGGATGTCGGCCGCAATCCGCTTGGGAAGCTCGTCGGCAACCCATTTCGCGGCGATGGTGTCGGTTTGACGCCCGCTGGGCATGCCGGGCTCGCGACGCTGGACCTTCAGCTCGAACGGCGCCAGCGGACGGCCGTCGAGCGTGAGCGCATCGGTTGCGCCGGGTCGTGCGGCCACCGGGACGAAGTCGATCCCGTCGAGTACGAACGGCTTGGGCGTGGTGAAGAGGTGCTCGACCGCCGACAGCACGCCGGGATCGGAGCGCCAGTTGGTCGTCATCGTGTGGCGACGCGACGTGGCGACGCCTTGGGCTGCATCGAGATAGGCGAACACGTCTGCGCCGCGAAAGCCGTAGATCGCCTGCTTGGGGTCTCCGATCATCAGCAAGGGGTGCGACGACGCCGTCGACCCCCCCGAGAACACGGTGTCGAAGATGGTGAACTGGACCGGGTCGGTGTCTTGGAACTCGTCGATCAGGGCGGCGCGGTACGTCTCGCGAATCGAAGCGCACAACAGCTTGCCCGTGCGCCGACGGGTGACGGCGGTGGCGAGCCGCTGCAGGAGGTCGTCGAACGACTGCACGCCCGAGGCTTGCTTGCGTGATGGCAGTTCCTTTTCGATGAAGCGTGCAAGACCGTGCTTGAAGCCCAACCATCGTCGCTGCAAGTCTGCGCGAAGCGGCGCGGCGCCACGCCGCAGCTCGGCGCAGGCGTCGAAGAACGCGTGCCGCGGGGGCTCGCCGCCTTTCTTGAGCCAGCCTTTGTTGGTGCCTGCTTCGAGCGCATCTGCGGTGAGTTTGTCGAGCCCCTCGAAGCCCAGCCGTTCTCCCGGCGCGGCCTCTTCGAAGAACGCGGCCGCAGCGTCGAGCCAGAACCCGATCTTGTGGGGCTTGTAGCTGACCTTGCTCAGGCCGCCGTGCTCGAGCACGGTGCTGCGAATCTCGTCCTGGTGCGCGTGCCACAGGGAGCGTGCGCGGGCGAACGCATCGACGAAGGCGGCCTCGGCCGCCGCGACGTCGTCGTTGGTGGGCTCGGGGGGCGGCGGCAGGAGCGGCACGCCGGGGTTGGCCGACACGATCCAGCCCAACGAGAGCAGCTGGGGCGGGAGCAGGTTGGTACGCAGTGCGTGGGTGACAAAGCGGCTGTCCTCGCTGTAGAGGGTCCGGGCCCAATAGTCGCGAATCGCTTCATCGAGAATCGGCTGCTGGTTGAGCACCAGTTCGGTCTCGAACGCGGTACCGGTCTCGAACGCACTGTCCTGCAGTACGCGGTGGCAGAAGCCGTGAATCGTGCTGATTGCGGCTTCGTCGAAGGACTGCAACGCTGCGCGGACGCGACGGCGGTCGCTGTCGCGATGGGCGGAGCGCGAGGCGAACCAGGCAGCCATGGCCTCGTCCGGCTCGGCGGCACCCTCGAGCACCTGGGCGACCGTTTGCAGGCGCCCCCGCACGCGGTCGCGAAGCTCGGCCGCGGCGGCCTCGGTGAACGTGACCACCAGAATCTCGCTGACAGCCATGCCTTGCTCGACCACCAGCCGTACGAAGAGCGTGGCGATCGTGTAGGTCTTGCCGGTCCCGGCACTGGCCTCGATGAGGTGCGGGCCTCGCAGCGGCAGCCGAAGGGGGTCGAGGGCCTTGGCGGTCATCGCGGCACCTCCAGCGAGCGCGCTTGTAGCATCGGCCAAAACACGCGGGTGGCGACCGTGCCGAAGTCTCCGGCCGTGAGCGGCCCTTCGAACGGTGTATAGCCGGGATGCAGAACGTCGTCGTCGCCGCACAGGCGGCGCACGTGCGGGTCGTTGCGCTCGAAGCTGTTCGGCGTCCAGACCCGCTCGGCCTTCCATTGCGCCTGCTGGGGGTCGTCGGTCCCGTACAGCGTCTCGGCGTAGGCGAGAGAGGCCCCGGGAAACAGCAGCACTGGCTCGCGCTGGCCGACCCAGAACAGCTCACACAGCTCGGACAGAACCGCCGCGGCCTCTGGCACAGCACTGAACGTGCACGGCTGGACGGTGTCTTCCTTGCCGCGGGCGAGGACGACGGTCATCGGCTGTTGATCGCGCGGTGCAGCCACGCACAAACAGAGGTGTTCGATCCATGCGATGAGCTGGTGCTTGGCGCCCAAGCGCGCGTACTGGACGCGAACCGAAGCTTGCGGCCAGCGGTCGATGAGTGTGCCGACCAGGCGTGTCGAACCCAAGCGCAGGTCGACCTCGAGCTGCGGCAGCGCGTCGCCCCGGCCGAGCCCGTCGAGCGCGGCGAGCAGG
>CAYSPB010000677.1:0-2971 GCA_964432695.1 uncultured Nannocystaceae bacterium | reverse complement strand
GTCCGCGGCACCGACACCGACGTCGAGCCCTGGTCGTCGCGCTGCAGGACGAAGCCTGGCTCGGAGCATCCGACTAGCGCGATTCCGCCCAGCCCCACGCCAAGTGCCCGTCCGATCGTTCGCCGCCGCGTCATGTAAACCCCGCTGCGCGTCCGAATCCGGCAGCGCAGGAGGAAAGTATAGCGCGGTGTAGGATCGGTGAGCCGATCGACGGTCCTGCCTCCGTCTACCGGCCGAGGAAGACTCCGTGTGGTCCCGTTCCCCAGTGCCGCAGCTCGCGGCGGTCGATCCCAGCGATGAGGTGCTGGTCGCGCGCGTGCGGGCCGGGGACGACGCGGCTTTCCGCCTGCTCTACCGTCGGCATGCCCGCTACGTCGCAAGCGTCGTCGTGCGGATCTGCGGCGACGACGGCGAGCTCGATGACATCGTGCAAGACACGTTCGTCCGGGTGTCCCAGCGCATCGACAGCTTGCGAGACCCGGCGCGCGTACGGCCGTGGGCCGTGACGATCGCGGTGCGCATCACCACCGAGCGGCTGCAGCGACGGCGCAAGCGCGGCCGCCTGCGCCAGGCCGTGAATGCCCACCACCCCCAGATGTCCGACCCCCGCGACCGCGCCCGGGTCGACGAGCTGTACGCCGCGCTCGACCAGGTTCCGCCGAAGTTCCGCGTGCCGTGGATCCTCAACCGCGTCGAAGGCCAGGGGCTCGAGTCCGTCGCGGAGGCCTGCGAAGTCTCGCTGGCGACCGTGAAGCGACGGATCGCGGAGGCACAGCGACGCCTCGATCGCCGACTGGAGGGCACCCGATGACCGACCTTCGCCGCGAACCGCTCGAAGCGGACCTCGAGGCCATACGCGCGCAGCCGGTGCCCTGGGACGACCTCCGCGAGCAGCGCGTGCTGGCCCGCATCGAGGCACACCGCCACGCTGCGACCGAGCCTGCACGCCGGCGGTGGCCGCTGCTGGTCGCGCTTGCGTCTGTGGTTGCGCTGCTTCTCGGGGCGGGCGCAGCCGTCGCCCTGCTCGGTGAGACGCCCCACTCGCCCGACCTTGCCCGCGGCGCCGCGTGGTCGCTCCCCGAAGCCGCGCCCACGCTCACGCTGCGGGACGGCTCGACCGCCCGGCTGGAGCCGGGTGCAGACGTCGACGTGCTCACGCAGGAAGACACCGAGATCCGACTCGCCCAAACCGCTGGCGCCGTACGCTACGACGTCACCAAGAACCCGGCGCGCGCGTTTGTCGTCGACGCCGACGGGGTCAGCGTGCGCGTCCTCGGCACAGCCTTCACCGTCACGCTGCTCGAGCGGCACGTCGCCGTGCAGGTGCACCACGGCCGGGTCGAGGTGCAGCGTGGCGACCGGGTATCCGTCCTCGGCATTGGGGAGTCGATTCAGGTCGAGCGCGGCGCACTGCCGAAACCCGAGGCGGTCATCGTGGTCGACGACGACGACGACGACGTGCCGAATCCCCCGAGCGTGCGGACCAAGCCCAAGGTCGCCGCGGTCGCCTCGGTCGACGCACTACAGGCCCGCGCGGACGAAGCGAGGGCCCACGGTCGCCTGGCCGATGCCGCGACCGCGCTCCGGCAGCTCATCCGACACCACCGCAAAGACGCGCGCGCCTATTCAGCATGGTTCCAGTTGGGCAAGGTCGAGCGTGCACGCGGCAAGCACGGCTCGGCCGCCGCGGCGTTCGAGGCCTGCGCCAAGCGCTCGGCCAGCGGCGCACTCTCCGAAGACGCGCGCGCGGAAGCAGCGGCCTCGTGGAAGGCCGCGGGGAACCACACGCGTGCCCACGCGGCAGCGCAGGCCTACCTCGAGCGGCACCCACAGGGCACCCACGCCGCCCGCATGCAGCGTATCGTGGCCTGGTGAGGCGCGGCGCGCAGGACGGGACACCATGAGCCTCGCGCTCGTGCTGCTGCTGGCCGCCTCGGCCGGAGACACACTGCAGGTCCGCTCCCAGACCTGCGCGGACGTGGATGCGGCCGAGGTCGAACGCCTCGTCGAACTCGAGCTGGCCGCCGTGACGCAGGAGATCCGCGATGGGCCGCCCTTGCAGGTCGACCTCGTTTGCGAAGGCGATGTGCTGACGATGGCCGTGACCGATCCGCTGACGAGCAAGCAGCTCTCCCGAACCGTGCCCGCCCCTGGGCCCGGCGCCGGACGCTCTCGCGTCATTGCCTTGGCGATCGCCCAGCTCTTCGCGGCATCATGGCTGGAGCTGCTGCTTGCCGACCCCCCCGCCGACGAAGATACCGCCCCGCCGGTCGACCCCGAGCCCGGCACGGTCCACGAAGCCGTCCGCGCCGCGACCGAGCTCGTCGAAGCCCGAGTCGAACCCAAGCGCGCCCCCACGCTCGAACTCCTGGCCGCCGCCGGTGCACGCGGCCGGGCGCTGGAGACCGCACCGATGGGCGCCCTGCACCTCGACCTCGAGCTTCGCGACTGGCTGGGGGAGCGCGTCGGCCTGGCCGGTCGCCTCGACGTCGACCTCGGACGCACGCTGCGGGCCGCCGGCCAGGTGCAGGCGCTGGGCGTGCAGGGCAACCTCGGCCTGACCTGGAGAACCTCGCGGCAGCGCGTCGCTGCAGGCGGTGCCGTGCTCGTCGGCGTTGGGTACGGGCAGCTGCGGGGCATCTCGGCGCGCGACGACGTCCAGGCCGCGATCCAGCGCGGTGCGACCGGCCAGGTCTTGGCCACGGTCGGCCCACGGATCGCGGCGGGGCGGCTGCGCATCGACGTCGACGCGGAGTTCGGCTACGCGCTCCGTACGCCTCAGGGGCTGATCTCGGACGACGACGCCGTCACGCTCGGGGGCATCGTGGTGGGCGCGTGTCTGCGACTGGGCGGCACCTTCGGAGGCCGCGCCCAGGCCCCGTGAGTTCGCGCAAGCGTCGACCGCGGCTGCTCGAGCGCGGTCCGCCTTGACCCATCGGGCAGGATGCTTAGCGCTCGGTCCCGAGCCCCC
>CAYSPB010000676.1:0-2981 GCA_964432695.1 uncultured Nannocystaceae bacterium | reverse complement strand
GAGGGGGCGCAGGCTCGGCCGGCTCGGGGGCGTCGGCCACCGCAGGGGCCGCATCCGGAGCAGCGCCGTCGGCGGGTGTGGACGCAGGCGCGGACTTACAGCTGACGAGCAGGAGCGCGATGGGGGCGACGCGACGCAACAGCACACCCCACCCTACTCGCAAACGCCGCCCGACGTTACGGAAGCCGCCAAAGCGCGGCGCAGGGGCCATCTACGCTCACGCACGGCCCGCCCTGCCTCTGGAGACAGAGGCGCCACGCAAAAGTGCCCCGCGCAGTCAACTTCGGCTCTCCAACTCGAAGCCGACCACGCGGGACGGGGGGTGCGGATGATGGGTCGAAACGTCAGTTCGAAAGAGGCGGATGAGAAGACGCCACGACCCAGAAGGAAGTCTTCGCCGCGCGGGCAAGCAGCTGATGGTGATGCGCGGCCCAGCTTCGTCGGCACGACCGAACGACCAGCGCACCCGATAGCGAAACCGGACTCGAACCGCCGTGGTGCGCCTCTCCGGGCCCCTCACCCGAAGGGGCCCAGCGAGCTCCGGCGGTCGCGATCGCTGCTAGTAGAACGCGATGTTGTCGAGATCGAAGTCGAAGTCCGCGTTGGCGCCGACCTGGAACTGAATCGACATGAGCGTCGCGGTATCGAAGTCCGCCGCGATACCCCAGCCCTCTTGGAAGAGCTCGTTGAAGCCAATCTGGTACTGCGCCCAGTCGGCGGTCAGCGGAACGATCTTGCCGTGCGCATCTTCGCAGTCGGTCGGGCTGTCGCAGGTACCGCCGGTGTCCATCGGCACGACCGCTTCGACCAGGAACTTCACGCGAACGGGACCGCTGCCGCGTGCCGAGAACACGATGCCCTGGAAGCCAGACGCGTCGTACGGGTTCCGGATGCCAGGCCCACCTTCGTCGTCGCCCTCGTTGTTGAGGTCGAGGCCCAGACCAGCGCCCCACACCGCGAAGCCGGTGCCGTCGGTGTGCCCCATGAAGAGGCTGCCGTCGGGGCCGCCCTCGACGGGCGCGAACGCCTCGTCGGAGCCCGGCACCTGCGTGGCACCCTTGGTCTCGTCGTTGTACGTGTACCAAGCGCCCTTACGACCGTTGGCGGCGAGGATCAGGGGGTCGCCGTCCTCGAAGTCGTCGATGACGTTTTGAGGATCGATGGGCATGTCGCTGCCCGAGTCGGTCGGCATGGGGTCATCGGGACCACCAGTGGCAGTCGGGTTCGGGTTGTCACCCGTGTCAGGATCGGTTCCAGGCGTCGGGTCGACAGAAGTATCGACACCACCCGTGGAGTCATCCTCGCCATCAGACTCCGAGCCATCCGTGCCTTCGGCGCTGCCGGCAGACGTCGGGGTCGCAGAGGTGGACATAGGCTCTTCGCTGCTCTCGCCAGCGTCGCAAGCGACGGCCGTCACGGCGAAGGAACTGGCGAGGGCAAACAGGGGGAGTGACTTCAACTTCATGATGACTCTTCTCGGAGATGGTTCAGAGGTGCGTCGGCCCGCGAGGGCGCGCTGTCCCGAGGCGATATCCGCCGGTATCGGGACAGGGGGTTCATGCGGGTCGAGATGATGAAAAAATCTTTCACCCCTCGACCGCGTTCTCGGCGATCACTTTGCTGTAGTAGTGCGCGCTGTCTTTGGGCGTGCGCACCTGGGTCTCGTAGTCGACCCAGACCATGCCGAAGCGCTGCGTGTAGCCGCGTTCCCACTCGAAGTTATCGAGGAGTGACCACGCGAAGTAGCCCGCCAGTGGCACACCGTCTTCGATCGCCCGGTGCGCCTGGGCGAAGTGTTCGCGGAAGTAGCGAACGCGCCGGGCGTCGGGAACCGAACCATCTTCGGCAGGACCCGTATCGTAGCTGGCGCCGTTTTCAGTGATGTACAGCGGTCCTGGTGCGTACGACTGATGCACGCGCTGCAGCAGCGTCCAAAGACCGTCGGGAAACACCTCCCAGCCCATGTCGGTCCACTCCGACTTCGGCGCCTGGACGATCGTGGGCTCCACGTTGTCGGGATGCTCGGCGCGCGCGACCTTGCGGTAGTAGTAGTTGATGCCGAGAAAGTCGGTGGGCGCAGAGATGGCTTCGAGATCGCCGTCTTTCACGATGCCTGCCATCCCGTCGGCGGGCAGTCCGCCCATCGCGATGTAGTCCCGGACGATGTCTTCGGGATATCCCTGGCCGTACAGCGGCTCGAGGAACCAGCGGTTGAACGCACCGTCTTCGTGGCGACGCGCCTCGCGATCCATCCGGCTGGGCGATGCTGCATCGACAGGCGCAAGATTCAAGGTGATGCCCACCTTGGCTTCATCGGGCAGGAGGTCGCGGAGCACCGGCACGGCCAGACCATGGCTGAGCAGCAAGTGATGGCTGGCGGCGATGCTGTCACCCAGGTTCTTCCGACCCGGCGCGTGGCGGCCGTATTGGTAGCCGAGCATCGCGGCACACCATGGCTCGTTGTGCGTGATCCAATGGGAAACGCGGTCGCCCAGCGCCTTGGCGATGACCTCTGCGTACTCGACGAACGCCGAGGCGGTGTCGCGAACGGGCCATCCACCAGCGTCTTCGAGAGCCTGAGGCAGATCCCAGTGGTATAGCGTGATCCAGGGCTCGATGTTCGCTTCGAGAAGCAGATCGACCAAGCGCGAGTAGACGTCGAGGCCCTTGGTCGACACTTCGCCGCGCCCCTGCGGGAGCACGCGCGGCCAGCTGATCGAGAATCGGTACGCGGCGACGCCGAGCTTCTTCATGAGCGCGACGTCATCGGCCATCCGCGCGATATGGTCGCAGGCAACGTCGCCGTTGGTCTGATCTTCGATGGCGCCGGGCACCCGGCAGAACGTGTCCCAAATGGACGGGGCACGGTCCGCGACCGCGCCTTCGATCTGATAGCTGGAGGTGGCGGCCCCCCACAGGAAGTCGGTTGGAAAGTGACGGGTGGTCATGATGCGGAGGCTTCGAGTTGTTGCGGTGCACGG
>CAYSPB010000675.1:0-3004 GCA_964432695.1 uncultured Nannocystaceae bacterium | reverse complement strand
GCTAGGGCTCGCAGAAGACCGAGCCAGCGCAAGTCGTGAACACCAGCGAGTCCGTGCTTTCGTCGCAGAACACGCTCGCGAGTCCGCCAAGACAGCAACCGCTGAAGTCGATGGTGGTCATCGTCGCGTCATCCGGCAGCGCGCAGCGAATGTCGGTCTCGCCTTCGAGCCAGCGCTCGTAGAGCACGTTCATGACCGGAGGGCACAGGCCGAACGAGCCTTCCGCGTTCGGCTGCGGCGTTGCGCTGCACTCCCAGTAGTCCGCTTCATCGATCCAGCCACATCCGCACGCATTCGCAGGGACGTCGCCCGACTCCGCGCCATCACCCGTGGTGGGGTCGGGGTCGCCCGAGCCCATTCCACCGGTGGAGCCGACGCCTCCATCGACGTCGCTTGCCTCCTCGGCTCCCCCAACTTCGGCAACCGAGTCGGCATCGGGCTCGGCGGGCGAATCATCGACGAGAATGCAGCTGCCGTCGATGCACGAGGCGTTGTCGAAGCATGCGCCCGAGGGGCCGCACTCGCAACCGACCACGCCGGCCTCACAGCGAAGGCTCCGACAGACTCCAGCATCGCAGGAGAGGCCTGCGTCGCAGACGTCCCCCGCCAAGCACGCGCACGTCGCTTGGCCGCCGGGGCACACGCGATCCGTCGCCGTGGGAATGTCCTCGAAGCACGCCCCCGCCAGCAGGCCGACGCCGAAGACCGCCGCTACAAAACTCAACCGCGCGAGGGCACTCATCGGGCGATCGTAGCAGTGCCGGCGGCCGACTCACGCTCGTTCTGCGCCATCGCTCTCGGAAAACGTCGCGAGTTCATCGCGGATCGTCTCGAGCATTCTTTGTTTCTCGTGGAAGGGAAGGAACGACGACTTGAAGCCATTCATGACGACCTGCTTGATGTCGTCGAGGCCGAACCCCATCTCGGCGTGCAGCACGTGCAGTTCCTTGGCCATGCTCGTATCGGTCACCAGGCGATTGTCCGTGTTCACGGTGACCCGCGCACCCAGGTTTGCGTACAGTTTCATGGGGTGCGTGGTCAGGCTCTCGACCGCGCCCGTCTGCACGTTCGACGACGGGCAGCACTCGAGCGGAATGCGGTGGTCGACGACGTAGTGCAGAAGATCACCATCTTCGCGGAGTCGACACCCGTGCCCGATGCGGTGCGCACCGCACTCGTGAATCGCTTGGGCGATCGACGCCGGGCCGTAGGCCTCACCCGCGTGAATCGTGACATTGATGTTGTTCTTGCGAACGAGCTTGAACGCCTCGGCGTGGGCGACCGCGGGGTGGTCGTATTCGGCGCCGGCGAGGTCGAAGCCGACCACGCCACGGTTCTTGTAGGCGACCACAAGCTCGGCCATTTCGAGCGACGACTCCGGCGAGATGTTGCGGATCCCGCACAAGATCACGCGGGTCACGACGCCATGCTCCAGTTCGGCGTCGTGAGCGGCCTTGAGAACGGACTCCACGATTTGCGTCAGGCGTAGACCCGCTCGGGTGTGCAGCATCGGCGCGTAGCGCACCTCCATGTAGCGCACGTTTTCCGCGGCGGCGTCGGCCGCCAACTCGAACATTGCGCGGTACAGCGCATCACGGGTTTGCAACACCTTGAGCGTGACGTCGAACGCCTTGAGGTACTCGACGAGGCTGCCCGTGTTCTCTCCCAAACGCATCGCCGCGCGCAGTCCGGCTTCATCCTCCGCGGGTAGCTCGACATTTTGCTCCTCGGCCAGCTCCAGCAGCGTTTGCAATCGCATCGACCCGTCGAGGTGCACGTGCAGGTCGGTCTTGGGGAGGCGCTCGAACGTGGAGTAAGGAAGGCTCGCCATGATGGGGTCGGTCACAGTAGCCGATCGACCCACCCTTGCCATAGACTCCAAGGCCGTGAGCAAGGTGGGGGGGCGGTGGGTGTCCGCGGGTGCGTTGGCGACGTTGGTCGCGGCGTGCAGTCGACCTCCCTTGGGCGAGTTCTGCCCCGACGTCGACGAAGGCGACCTCGTCATCACGGAGATTCGCGGACCACAGACCGGCGGAGACACCCGCGGTCAGTGGTTCGAGGTCTACAACGCCACCGACCGCACCGTAGATCTCCGAGGCCTGCGGGTGAACTTCTACGACCTGCAGGGCGCGCGACAGCCCGGCGACCGCGTCATCGTAGTTCGGGCGGCCGAACTGCTCGTCGACCCCGGCGCATACGTCACACTCGGCCATCACGACCCAGCCAAGCTGCCTGCCTTCGTCGATGCGACTTTCATCGTCGATTATTTCCGGGCAGTCGAAGACGCCGACGAGGACGACCTCGGCTTCGGCGACACCGCCGAGCGCCGACCTCGGGACCTCGTTCCCGCCGGTCGCATCGAACTCGAGGCCTGCGACACCGTGATCGACAGCCTTTCGTACCGTGCCCTTCCCGACGAAGGCACGCTGAGCTTCGACGGATCCCTGGAGCCGGACGCCGAGGCCAACGACGATGAGAAGAACTTCTGTGTCGATTCAGACGCCGAAGTGCTCGAGCCCGGCGAACCGCAGCTGTACATCGGGCTGCCAGGCACCCCGCAGGAGGCGAACCGACCGTGCTTCGACTAGCGCGCATTTCGACAACCCAGCGCGGCGGTTCGCGCCGGAGTTGGGCCCGCGGGATGGGAGCGGAAGCGATGGTGGAATGGGTCTGCTGCGAGGGATCGCGACACCGCCCGCGAACCGAAGGCCAGCCGAGACGGCGTGGCGGGTTCTCGGCCCGGGCGCTCGCGCGACGCTGGACGAGGATGGCGATGGTCGGCGCACTCGCACTTCCGCTCGCGAGCCTGGGCTGCGGCCGAGGCACGATGCGGTACAGCGCAACGGCGCTCGCGGAGGCCCTCGATGCCGACGATGCTCCGCGGAAGGATGCGGGCCTGGTGCTCGGCGAGTTCGCGCTCGCCCCCGGCGCCGTCGTGGACGGCGACACCATCAAGGTCGGCGGACTCGACAGTAGTCTCCGTCTGCTCGGCATCGACACCGAG
>CAYSPB010000674.1:0-3017 GCA_964432695.1 uncultured Nannocystaceae bacterium | reverse complement strand
GAGCGACCGGAGCTGGCTGGGGTGCAGGCACCGGCGCGGGTTGGGCCACGGGTGCGGGTGCGGGCTGAGCGGCGGGCGCGGGTGCTGGCGCCGCCACTGGAGCAGCCGGGGCTGGGGCTGCGGTGGGGGCCAGCGCCAAGGAGAGGAGAAAGGTCGTCGCCGTGCTCATGCCGCGCCACTGATGTGCATCGAGAATGCCGGCTGGAAAGGCGAAAAAACGTAGTGATTCCAAGACTACGATCGCGCAGCCTGCAACGGTGTGGTGCCTTGCAACGGCGCAGATCGTCGCGGCGCGTAACGGGCCTCGGGTCCAGGGCGTTCGCCGGGCATGACCGGATTCCGACGCGTGGGATGGATGGCCTGGGGTTTCGCGTTCGCGCTCGCTGCGTGCGACGGTGATGCGGGCGCGACCCCGGTCGATGCCGACGTGACGTCCGTCGAGCCAGAGGATGCGCTGCGCGACGGCGTCGTGGTGCTCGACGTGCGCGAATCGGAGGCTTTCGACGCGGGACACATTCCCGGTGCGGTCATCTTCGATGCTGGCTCGCTCCGCGCGACGGTCGACGGGGTCGAAGGTCAGGTCGCGCCGCGTGATGTCGCCGAGGCGCGGTTCTCGGCTGCCGGCATCGCCCCCGATGACGACGTTCTGGTCACTGGCGCCGATAATGGTACCGACCCCGCACGGGTGGCCTGGACCCTCCGCTACTACGGTCATCACGGCGACGTGATGCTGCTCGACGGCGGCATGGCGGCCTACGAGGCCGCCGGCTTGGACGTCGAGCAGGGCGCGAGCCAAGCCGACGTCAACGACTACACCGTCGACGTGACCCGGGACGGCTTGCGCGTCGACAAAGCATGGATGCTCGACCACCTCGTCGATGACGACGTCGTCGTCTTCGACGTCCGCACGCCCGAGGAGTTCGATGATGGGCACATTCCGGGCGCCGTGAACGTCAACTGGACGCAAAACCTCGATGGCGCCGGCCGCTTTCGCGCTGACGCCGACGTTCGCTCTCTGCATGGCGATCCCGATGCGCCCACGCTGGTCGTCTACTGCCGGACCGGCTCCCGCGCTTCGGTCAGCTGGGCCCTGCTCCGCCGTGCCGGCTTCGCCGACGTGCGGCTGTACGACGGTAGCTGGGCTGAATGGGGCGCCGACCCCGACACCCCAAAGGCCTGAGTCGGTCTCACGTCACGCTGGCGACCACGCTCGGGATCTGCTTCTTCAGCTTGAAGAAGCCCCGCGTTGCGTGGGGATACAGCATGCGGTCCCAATCCCGGTGACCGAAGCTCAGCGTGATGCCGTGGGTCCCCAGCGCGGTGCGAAGCCGTTCGAGCGCGGGCTCCCAGGTGCCCACGTGCGGCGCCATGGTGACCACGCGGTCGAGGGACGCGTCTCGAGCCCAAGCGATCGTAGCGTCGAGCCAGCCCTTGCCGTCGGGGAGACGAAGGCCGTCGAGCTCGGCATGGTTCGACGCTCGGCGAAGGCCATCGTCGAGCGCTGCGGCATCGAAGGCCCGGGACATCGAAGAGAACCTTGAAGCATCGTCCCGCTCGGGCGCCCGACCGCCCGCGACTGCCACGGGATCGAGCGCAAGCAGCCCTGAGGACTCGAGGTGCAGATCGTCCGTCGTGAGGAGGACGCCTGTCCGGGGTCCGGCGTCGAGCGGCTCGACGACGGGCAACGAAACGAGGGGATGCTCGACGTCCTCGCGTAGGGGCTCCGGGGACTCGTCGAGCTTTCCGTGCGGCGCAAAGCGGCCGCCCGTGCACGTGGCGATGTTCGACGCGCGCGCAACATAGTGCTTGCCGCGGGTGTGCAGCCCCGCGACCCACCGCCAACTCGACGTGTTGGACGCCGGGTCGGCGTCGAGCAGCTCTCGCTCGAAGAGTGCCGCTCCGAGCGTCCAGGGGAGGCGCAGCGTGAAGACACAGATGCTCGCGAACCACATGCGCGCATGGTTGTGCAGGTATCCCGTGGTCGCGAGTTCGTGACGCCAGTGGTCGAAGCAGTCGATGTCAGTCGCGGACTCCAGTGCGCGGCCGTAGGCCAGTCGTCGTCCTGGCTGCCCGTCGAGACGCGCTCGGTCGGCGCTGCGCTGTGCCTCGTAGTCGTCCCAGACCGACGGGCGCTGGGCGAGCCACCCCTTCCAATACGTCCGCCACATCACCTCTTCGATGAACTTGGTCGCGCTGCTACGACCGTGTGCCGCGACGGCAGCCGCAACGACCTCCGCCTCGGTCAGCGTGCGCCGAGCCAGCCATGGGGACAGCCCGCTCACGTTGCGCCGAACCTGCGGCCCGGAGGCGTCGTCCCAGCCTTCATCGTGATTGCGCTGCTTGCTGTAGTGCGAGCCGGCGCGCGGCATGAAGGCATCGAGGCTGGCGAGGGCGGCGTCGCGGGTGGGCGTCCACGGCATGCCGAGGGGCTAGCAGTCCGGGGATGGACTGCCGGCGACCTCGTGCTCACGCCTCGTTGGCGCGCATGCGGAGGTAGGCTCGGACGGCCGGGTCTTCGCACAGGGCGGCAGCTCGTTCGCCGCTATCGTGGTGGGCGCGACCGGTGGCGCGTTCGAGGTGCATCCGCAGCGCCCAGTATGGCTGATGGCCAGCGACGCGATCGTCGGGCAGGGAGCACAGCAGCGCGTAGGCGGGTTCGGGGCCGTCGCGCTCGGCAAGGGCGGCGATGTAGCCGACCCGTGCGCCGAGGGTGTCGGCATGGTCGAGCAGCCGTTCGTACAAGGCGACGATGGCGGCCCAGTCGGTGTGTCCGGTCAAGCCGCGGTGGGCATGGGCGGACGCGATGGCGGCCTCGAGTTGAAACCGGCCGGGTGCTTCGAGCTCTTCGGCGACCTGCGTGAGGGTGGACGTTGCGCGGCGACGGACCGCCTGCTTGCGGGTCGCGTCGATGCTTCGTCGCTGGGCCACGCGCAGCAGCCACGCCTCGGGGCGCTCGGGCACCCCGTCGCGAGCCTGCCGGCGCTCTGGTCGCGGGTCGGAGTGGACGACCCGATCAT
>CAYSPB010000673.1:0-3027 GCA_964432695.1 uncultured Nannocystaceae bacterium | reverse complement strand
GCTGACCGAGCCATCGGCGTGCAGGACGACCTCGATGCGATCGCAGTGACCCTCAAGGGCCTCGTCGATCGAGTTGTCCATGATCTCGTACACCATCTTGTGGAGACCCGAACCATCGCTCGTGTCCCCGATGTACATGCCCGGCCGCTTGCGAACCGCCTCGAGGCCTTCGAGCACCGAGATTTGATCGGCACCGTATTCGCCGGAGTCTGGGGTCTGGTTTTCGTCGCTCATCAGAACGCTTGCGCCGGCGCCTTGCAGGGGTGCGAAGGCAGGCCGGCGATGCGCGGGAAGATAGCATGCGACGATCCCGGCATCCAGCGGCGCAGCGGCCCCTAGGCTCCGGAATACGGCGTTTTTGGGGGGTGTTTTGCCCCCCGGCCGAGGCAGCCGGGGGCGCGGTGTAGGCGGGGCCGGTTTCGGGCCGATCCAGGACTCACTCGCACGCGCGAACGCGACCAGCGTGAACCGAGGTCGGGTAGCGCTTCATGAACGCTTGGGCGGCTTTTTGCGCGGCTTCGGTCTTGCCCGACTTGCACAGCGCCGAGGCCCTGAGCGCGGCCGCTTCCTCGCGAAATACCCCCTTGGGGAACAACCGTCGGTGTTTGGCCAGCGTGCGGAGTGCGGCGGACGACTTGCCACGGTCGAGGTCGGCCCGCGTGGACTCGATGAGCGCCAGTTCATCAGCGACCGACCCCTGGTTCTCCGTGGGGCGCTTGGTGGCCGCCGGGGACCGCTCGAGCTTCGGGGGCGCATCGCTGGCGAGGCTGGGCAGCTCGGCCTGCAGCTGGGCCGTAGCCGGCTGGGATGCGGCGACAGCAAGCGGGGGATCGGGCTGCACGGGCTCGAAGGCGTGGACCTCACCGGAGGTGCCAACGAAGGCTGCCGCGGCGCCCCCAACCAGGGCCAGCGCCACCACGACCCCCCCAACCACCGAAAGCGACCCCCATGGCGACGTAGCCGGCACGCTTGCGGGCGGCGGTGCGCCGTCGAGGCGCGCCTGCACCCCGCCCCACACGCGGTCCGCCATGACGGCGTCTGCGTCGGGTCGGCCGCGCTCGGCGTCGACGAGGGCTGCGAGTTGATCTTCGAGCGAGGTGGTCATGCGGAGAGCCTCTCTTCGGACGCGCGATGATCGGCCACGGCTTGCGCCATTCGCTTTCTCGCTTCGCGCAGCCGCGAGTACGTGGTGTTTGGGTTGAGACCCAGGCCTTTTGCAATCTCGGCGCTGGTCATGCCTTCGAGTTCGCCGAGGATGAACACCGTGCGGTACTTGTCCGGAAGCGTATCCATCAGGGACACCAAGGTGTCAGCAGCCTGCGCTCGAGGGTATGGGTCGTGCACGCGACTCGGCTCGCGCGCGAGGGCGTCTTTACGTCGATCGTGTCGCTTGGACCACCGTCGGTGGCCTTGAACGACGCGTAGCGTGATCGAGAACAGCCACGTTCGGATCTTGGAGCGTCCCTCGAACTCAGCGAGTCGCCGGGCCGCCACCACGAACACTTCTTGCGCGACGTCGTCGATCCAGGCCGGCTGGACGCCGAGGCGACGCGCACTCCGCACGACGAACGTGAAGTTCTCTCGGTAGACCGTCTCGAAGTCGATCGCCGAACCGGGCGTGCCGCGCTGCTTCGTCATCCGGCCCCCGAAACGACGACCTCGATGCACTCTTCGACGTCGCCGTCGATCAACACTTCGATGCAGGTGGTCCCCGCGGCGCGACCAACGAAGACCCAGCGCCATTGCTCGGGGTCTCGGAAGACGCGGACGATCGAGTCTTCGGCGGATCGAAGCTCGACCCGAGACGAGTTTTCGTACACCTGCGAGGTGAGGCTGCGAGGGCGCGCGTGCACCCGCAACGCGTGCCCGAGCACGATGTTGAGACGCCGCGAGGAGACCGTGGTGCCAGACAGCAGCGTTCCCTCAGCCTCGATGGCAAGGCCACCGTAGTCCGGCGAGCAACCCGCGACGAGCAATGCGGCGAGCAGGAGGAGACGCTTCATCGGCCAGCCCCCGTCGTCGTATCGGTGTCCGTGTCGCCGTCCGTATCCGTGTCCGTATCCGTATCCGTGTCGCCCATTGGGCCGGTCGTATCGGTGTCCGTGTCGCCGTCCGTATCCGTATCCGTATCCGTATCGCCTGCGGTCGTCGTCGGGTCGGGCGGTTGCAGCGAGACCACCACCGGCAAGAACTCGGTGGTGCCGGCAGCTTCGACGACGAGCCGCGTCTCGCCGAGCGACTCGGCGCGCACGGTCACCGTCCGGGAGGTCGGGTCGGTGACCACGCTCGCGATGGACGGGTCTTCGCTCGACCACGCGTACGAGAGGGACCCCGCGAGCACCTGGCCGAACTCACCGCGAGGCTGCGCGGTCATCTGCCGGGTCGTGTCGACCTCGAGCTCGACGCTCAGCAGACCGCCCCCACCGTCCTCGTCCGAAAAGAAGAACCCCTGCACCCGCTCCCCGGTGATGTGCAGGAAGTCGACCATCTCCTCGTTGCTCCGTACGGCGAGCAGCGCCGAGGTGCCCGGGCGCTCGAAAACGAAGCGGCCCTGTTCGAGCCCGAGCAAAGCCGGCGCAGCCGTGTCGACCCACGGCAAGGGACCGTTGGTGTCGCGCGGGTTGTAGGAGACCGAGAACTGGCCGCCGATCGCGAATCGGTCGGGGAAGTGGCTAGCCTGGAACTCGACGCAGAAGGCGTCGTTGCTTCCGGCGCAGGCGTACCGAAACTCGCCGCGCTGAAGCTCGCCGACCTGCGTCGGCTCCGGCTCCTCCTCGGGGGCCGAGTCGCAGGCGGCAAGCGCGAGCCCGAGGCTCGCCAGGGCCGCAACGTGACCGAGAAGGCGCATACACCGATGAGTGGCCAGCGGAAGCTGAGATTCGTGACCGCCGATAAAAATCGGAGATTCCGTCTTCATTTCAAAGACTTGCTCCTTCACCCGGCGGCCTGCCCGCGTTGCAGGGCGCGCGCTTTCTGGCGGCCGCCAAAACGAAACTCGACTCCGCCGCTGAGGCGGAAGCCCCGCCG
>CAYSPB010000672.1:0-3028 GCA_964432695.1 uncultured Nannocystaceae bacterium | reverse complement strand
CTCGAGGCCAGCACGACCGGACCGTTGCGACGCGAGTCTCGCAAGGGACCCGGGAGCGCGCCGAGGTCGTACGACGCGGTCCCTGGCACCGTTTGCGTATCCGCGGTGGGGTTGTCGTACACCTCCCGCACGCGCGCAGCCTGGGCCTTCAAGCCCTCCTCGGTCTGCAGCCGCGCCCGGTACTTCGTCCGCGCGCTGCGGATCACGGCGTCCACGTCGCCGCGGGTGCTCGGCATCGTGCCGCCGTGCTTCTCGTCCAGCACCTCCTGGATCGACGCGTCGATGTACGCCGGATCATCGAGGCACAGCAGGGGCGTCTTGCCGTAGCAGTTGCTCCCATCGAGCAGCGCAGCCTTGGCCAGCGGCCAGCCCTCGACCGGCTCGTCTCGCTTCGAGGGTCCCCCGTCGCACGCAACGATCGCCAACGTAAAAAGACCCACCCACGTACAGCGCACGGGGTGAGTCTCGGGCCCGGACGAAGCGGGCGTCAATCTCAGTGAACGGCGGGCGCGTCGGCGGGGCGAAGCCGGGCTTCCATGGCCGCGGTCAGCTCGTCTCGATTCGCCTTGGACAGCGTCACCCGCATGAACTCGGCGACGTCGAACAGGTCCCGGGGCGACAGGCCCGCATCGCTCAGCGACTTCCGCACGCCGTTGGCCGCCTCGAGACAGCGCGCATACGCATCGGGCTGCGGCACGCTCGGGAGAGAGAAGCTCGGCATCAGGAGCTTGAGCTGGGCCCGCATCGCCGACGGACGGACGTACAGATGCGTCTCGGGGTGAACGAGCGCGCGCGCGCCGGTGAGCACGGTCCAGGGCACGTTCTTGAGCCCGTGCTTGGCGAGGACCATGCGGAGCCGGTCGAGCGGGCCCCGGGCGTGCCCCCCGACGTCGTGCAAGAAGTCGACGAGGGCCGTGGCGAGCTCGGGGTCCGCGGGCAGTCCGGCGAACGCACTACGCTGGGCCGAGGTCGCCATCGTGGTGCGCGCGACCAGCTCGAGCATCGAGGCCAGGACGGCCCCCGGATTGCCGGTCTCGATGTGCGACCGAAGCACGTCGACGTGAAGCGTCTGTTTTGCGTCGGCGATCACGGGGTCGAGGTGGCGCTTGAGGGCCTTGCCACGCTCGCGTGAGCGGAGCGCATCGCGCCAGGTCGCCCCTTCGAAGCCGCCGTCGAACAGCCCGCGGAACACTTCGATCTGGTCGGCGACGGTCGGCGTTCGCAGATTGGCCTTTGCCCGGCCGCCCTTGGTCTTGGCCGCGTCGGTGGTGACGTGTCCGCCGGCCACCGCAGCGTCGCGCAGTCGCTGCCGAAGCACGGGGTCGGGCTGCGCAGCGGGCTCGAAGAAGCCGCAGAAGCGCTCCGCAAACACCCGCATGCTTCCATCTTCGAACTGATACGCGCGCTTCTCATCGCGACGCCACAACAGCAGAGCTCGCCCCCATTCGTGCTTCTTCGAGTGTCGGACCAGCGGAACCGGGCCGGCGGCAGGGGTGGACGAGAACGGCGTCGTGGTGGTGGCGTCTTGCAAAAGGAAGCTCCTGAACTGGGGTTGACGCGCGGCTCGGCGGCAGGCCCAGCACGTCGCGTTGTGAAGAATCCGGGGCCAGAGGCCCGTTCGGCCGCCGACGCGCGCCATCGCGAGTGCTCTAGGCACCCGCAAAACACGCGTCGACCAACCCCTACAACGTAGCTCCGTTTTCCCACTTGTCAAGGCGTCAACGTCGTGTCCCAAAGGGGCTATATGCCCCCGAAAGACACGAACACGCGGTTCGGCGCGATGCAAGCGCATGCCGGGCTCCAGGTCCATCCAATGTCACATTCCGGTCCGAGCGTAGCGGCGGGCGCAGGGATGCATCGACCATCGCAAGCCTGCCCCGACCGCGAACAACGCCCTAGAACAGCAACGCGTCGGCCATGACCTCGACCAGTGCGGGCCCGTCGTGTGCGAGCGCCCTAGGCAGCGCCTCTTCGAGCTCCTCACGCGAGGTCACGCGAATGCCGAGGGCACCGCAGTTGTTCGCAAACTCGGAGAAGTTGGGGTTGTGCAGCGAGGTCTGCCACACGTCCCAGCCGCCCACGCGCTGCTCCTTGCTGATCTTGCCCAGCTCTCCGTTGTTGAGCAGGACGTGCGTGATGTTCATGCCGTACTTCGCCCACGTTGTGAGGTCGGCGAGGTACTGACCGAGCCCACCGTCGCCGGAGACGGACACGACCTTGCGCCCCTTGAAGCGCAGGTCGTCCTCCTGCGTGGCAACCCAGGCACCCATCGCGGCCGGCAGCGCAAAGCCGATGGAGCCGAGGTAGCCCGACATCAACACGGTGTGCTGGTCGGCTTCGAAGTAGCGGCCGAACGAGTACGTGTTGTTGCCGACGTCCACCGCCATGATGGCGTCCTTGGGCGCGTGGCGGGTGAGCGCGTCGAAGATGACCGCGCTGGGCAAGCCCTTGCCCATGTCGTCATCGAGGCGGCTGGCCTTCTCGGCGCGCCAGATCTTCCAGCGCTCGCCAACCTCGGTGCGCTGGTCTTCGAAGCCGTCGTGCCCCTTCATGCGCTCCGCAAGGGCGTCGAGCGTGATGCCGATTTCACCGAGGACCGGCACGGAAACCGGATGCCGCCGACCGAGTGCATCGGCTTCGAAGTCGACCTGCACGATCGTCTTGTAGTCGGTGATGCCGGTGTGGTTGCTGAAGCTGCTGCCCAGCACGAGCAGCAGGTCCGCCTCGTTCATGAACCAGCTCGCGACGGGTGTGCCGCTTCGCCCCAGCACGCCGCAGCCCAAGGGGTGATGGTCGGAGATCTGCCCCTTTGCCTTGAAGGTGGTGATGACGGGAATGCCGAACGCCTCGGCGAAGCTGCGCACCGCGTCCATCGAGAAGCGAGCGCCGTGGCCCACGATGATGACCGGCCGCTTCGCGCCGCGCAGCGCCTGTTCGGCCGCAGTGAGCGAGGCGGGCGCGGGTGCGACCCGTAAGTCGGGCATGCGCCCGGCGGGGCCGCTCGCGGGCGCGTCACCGGCAGGCAACG
>CAYSPB010000671.1:1499-3083 GCA_964432695.1 uncultured Nannocystaceae bacterium | reverse complement strand
GCGGCGGACCGATCCGGAGCGGCTGCCGATCGAAGCCGCCGCGATCGAGTGGTCCGCGACCGAATCCCCATTTCTTCCGGTCGCGCGCATCGTCCTCTCCGCGCAGGACTTCGCCAGCCCCGAACGGGCAGAAATGTGCGAGCACCTCTCGTACACGCCGTGGCACGCCCTGCCTGAGCATCGACCGCTGGGGAGCTTGAACCGGGCGCGACGACGGGCCTACGACGCGATTTCGGGGCAACGGCACGAGCTGAACGAAGTCCCCCGAGAAGAACCCTAACACTCGAGGTTCGACGGGCCCGAGAGTCGTGTAGCGGCTTCAGCCGCACGCCTCCCAGCTTCGATAGGCCAGCTGCAAACACCAGACTTCAGTACGTCTCTCACGGACGTACTGTACGGCCCCCAAGGACATACGGAGGTTCCAACAACTGTCTCGCGATCGAGCCTTCATAACGCGATCTTGCACCCAAACCACGACGTTTGGACGAGTATTCACTCGCCTCCTGCAGAATCTGGTTGTACTCGACGAGCCTACTCGGCCAGAAGCAGCTCAAGCGGGATTGGTTCCGTCAACGCGTTGTGGCGAAGCCGCATACGAACCGTCCCTGGCGGAAAGATGACATCCCGCTCCCGCCGTTTCCAGCGCCCGAGAGCAGCTCGATATGCGGTCAAGAAGGCCCGCCGAACGCGTTTCATCTGGCGCCGCTGTGCACTCGTCTGCGTCGAAAAAGTCGGCCGGCGCTCGAAGAGTTCTTCCCCTCGGACCGGCGTCGTAGACCAGTGGATCCGCATCGCCGCTTTCATTCCAAGCACCGGACCACCTCGCGACGTTCGGAGCTTCGCCTCTCGTGCCGCGAGTGCTTCTCGAACCTGAACACGAAGTTCGACATCCGAGAGTTCGACCCGGACCAATGGACGATCGAGCTGAAGGACTGCCGTTTCAGGCAGCTTTGAGCGTCCTGCAAAGTTGGAACGCCCCGAACGCCGAGATGCTCGACGCCCCTGGTGTAGCCGCTTCTTCGACCAAATCCCGATACGTGGTTTCTTGACGCTGTACATCTTGCCGTACTGCATCCGCAGGGAGTTAAACCCCTTCCAGTGTGCCGTCTTGTGCACAATGCCGGCCGCTACTGCATTCGCCAAGGTATAGACGCAGTGTTCGATGATCCGCTTTTCGCCGAGAATGGTCTGAATTCCAGGTTCACCGTCAAAGAAACGGCCACTGGTCCCCCGAACCGAGTTCAAGACTCGAGCAACCATCGAGTTCAGATCTTGAATGAAATCGGTAACTTTCCCGAACCGGTCGTACAAAACGAGATGGTAGTGAGTCGAAAGGACCTCGAACTCATGAAACGCCATTCCCCACCGCGACCTGTACCTTGAGGACACGACCGCAAAGGCGTAGGCAAACGCCCGGCGCACCTCCGACGTGGGAACGAGACGATAGCTGCGGTGGACACAGCGGCAAGTCACATACAGCGTGGTGTCAGGATAGAGGTTCCTGGGCATCGTCATTGCCCAAATCCAGTCGGCCGCAGCTGACTTTCGTTGCGGAGAACATGTCTCCCGGACAGGTTTCTCCTC
>CAYSPB010000671.1:0-1399 GCA_964432695.1 uncultured Nannocystaceae bacterium | reverse complement strand
TCATCCGGATCCCACCTCGCCTCACTCAAAGGAAGCGTAGCGCTATCCGGACTCCACATCGCCCGCACCGCCGCAACGACGGCAGACCCCTGTGGCAACCGAGCATCATCCGGTTCCCATCGCGCCACGTCGACCGCGGTCGCGGGCAGCCGAGCATCATCCGGGTTCCAGCCATGCGCCACTTCATCCACGGCCCCCTCTCCCTCGACAGGAAGCGGCGGCGGCGGTGCAACGGGCGGACGCTCGCGAAGATGTCGCGGACGCTGAATCGGTACTTCGGAAAGCGGCACCGAGTGATCGGGTTCAGGCGCCGCAAGCAGCGACGCTTCGAGAGAGGCGTCAGCGCTCGTCTCGGCGACCGCCGAGTCGCGCACCGCATCGATGACCGCCTGTCCCGCGACCAAGCTCAACAGGGCGAGCCCACAGCCGGTCGAGAACCATGCGGCGGTCGAAAGACGCATCTTCGGCGGAGTTGCGCAAGATTGAACCCCTGGCAAGGCGAGCAGGCTCACCTCCGCAGACGAGCCATGTCTGATATCTTGTTCAGTGCGCCGCATATCGGCGCGACGCGCGGCATGAGTACGTACGTTCCTCTGTGGACCAAGAGCAACTACTCGTTTCTCGAAGGCGCTTCGCACCCCGCAGAGCTGGTCGAACAGGCCCACACGCTGGGACTGCCCGCGGTCGCCCTCACCGATCGCGACGGCTTCTATGGAGCGGTGCGCGCCCACGTCCGCGCTCAGGAGCTTGGACAGCGTCTCCTCCTCGGCACGCAGCTGAGCCTCGGGGACACGCCCGAATCCGCCCAACCGGTCATCCTGCTGCCCACCAGCCGCACCGGCTACGGCACCGCCTGCACCCTACTCTCGGCCGGCCGCGCCCGCTGTGCCAAAGGGACGTCGGTCACCCACCTCGACGAGCTCACCTGCGACACGCGGGATCTTCTCGTCCTCTCCCCCCACGCCGACCTGCTCGAGCCCCTGCACGACGCATTCGGTGATCGTGTCTACGCGCTGTGTGCCCGGCACCGTCGTAGTGGAGAACTCGGCACCGAGGACGCGCTGCGCCGCGAAGCCTTACGCCTCGACGTTCCTCGCGTCGCCGCGGTCGAAGTCCTCTACCACGCAGTTTTTCGCCGTCCACTGCAAGACGTCCTCTCGTGCATTCGTCATGGCCGAACGCTCGCGACCGCCGGCGACGTCATCCGCGGCAACGCAGAGCACGACCTCAAGACGCCCGCGCAGATGGAGGACCTGTTCGCCGACGACCCCGATGCGGTGCGCCGCACCCTCGAAGTCGCCGAGCGCTGCCAGTTCTCCCTGACCGACATCCGCTACGGCTACCCCTCCGAGGGGATGCCTTCGGACATGAACCTCGGGCAGTGGCGCCGCGCGAAGAC
>CAYSPB010000670.1:0-3089 GCA_964432695.1 uncultured Nannocystaceae bacterium | reverse complement strand
CTCCGCTATCAAGTCCCAATGGCACTGCCCGAGTTCGTCGCAATACGTTGCAAGAGACTCCTCGACGAGTACTGCGAGCGGAAGGTGCCGCCGCATGCGCGGCATCAGGTTCGGCTCGTTCACGAAGCGCGTGGCAACAGCCTGACACTGCTTGAGATGCGCGCACCGTGGGACGGTTCGGACCGGCCATGGACAAAGCTGCCGATCGCGCGCTTTCGCTTCGACCCAGAAACAGGGGACTGGGAGCTGCGTTGCTTCGACCGCAACGCAAAGTCTCACCTGTTCGAGCCAATGGCTTCGACGAAGAGGTTCGATGCGCTGCTCGAGGAAGTCGAGCGGGACCGGACCGGTATTTTTTGGGGCTGACGTCCCAAGTCAGCTCCGCCCCGGCGCGAAGCGTGCAGGTCGAGGCCGTCGCCCTGCTTCGGCGAGGGTTCTCGAAAGAGCACCACGCGCGGCGTGCGGTGCTCGAGGCTGGACCTCGCGCACGGTTGGTAGCAATGCGGCCGAGGAATCCGCTTGCAAGACGGTGGTGGGCGCTGTGGCCACCGTCTGGAGCCCCTTTTGGGACGGTGGCAGCCAGCGCGAGCACGGCAGTCAGTTTGGCCTACGCTGCGCGGGGATGGTGCGCTGGTCCTGTATGCTGCGCGCCGCGATGACGAATCTCGATATTCTTGAAGACTTTGCAGGCCGCATGACGGCTTCGGAACTGTGCTCGATGGCTGGGTGCTCGTTGCCCGACTTGGTGGAATTCTGCATGTCGGGCTCCGTGGCGAAGGTTGCGACGACGAAGTCGCCCGCTGTAGCGGCACCGAAGCGAACCAGCGCCAAGACGGTCAATACGCGGACGAAGGCAGGGCGCGAGGCGCTGGACGAAGGGGTCCTGGCGGTGCTGACGGGCGCAAAGTCAGGCGTTGCTTCGGGAGCGATCGTCGAGGAGACCGGTGCAAATGCGCTGCAGGTTCGACAGGCGCTGGGGCGACTCATCTCGCAGAAGAAGGCGATGGCTGAGGGCAAAGCGCGCGGACGTCGGTACTGGGCCGCGTAGGATCCCTGCTCTTCTCCTCGTGCGCCCCGGGGCTTCGGATCACGCCGCGGCGAACCTTCTGGGTCGCACGAGGCTCTGGTGGCGCTGCCGCGGGAGCACGTCCAGCGCTCCCCTCCGATTCCCTCCGATTGTTGAGGCAAAAAGACGCTCGACGGGGCGGCTCAGGCGTCCTCGTCGGACTCGAGCACGGCGCGCAAGTACTCGCGCAGGTGAGGCACGATCGGCAGCGCGATGACCTCGGCCGGCCGACGGAAGCCCGCCCATACGACCTCGCGGTTGTCGACGGCGAGTTCGATGGAGTGCTCGAGCTGCACTTCACAGATCGTCACGTGGTCGCGGCGGTTCTCGTACAGCTTGGTGTCCGAGTAGGCCAAGCGAAGGTCGCGCGGCGAGACCTGCACGCCGACCTCTTCGCGAAGCTCCCGCGCCGCGCCTTGTTCGGGCGACTCTCCGGAGCGGACGTAACCACCGGGCAGCGTGTACTCGCGCCGGTAGGAGTTTTTCACGAGCAAGATCTGCCCATCGAACCAGGCGGCGATGAGGGCCCCGTGCGTTTGCGGCTTGCGGACGCTCCAGTAGGCCCGAAGCATGCGGTGCGCGGTGCGGTACGCCGTTCGGAAGCCGAGATCGACCGCCCCGGTGCCCAGTTCGCGAACGGAGAGTGGTTTCGCCACAGCTTCGATTTGCCACAGGGCAGCGCGACCGTCCACCTGCGTGACCGCTGCGCCGCACCGAGCTGGGCCGGCCCCCGAGTGCAGCGAAGCCCAGGACGTGGGCCCGACCGCGCTATGGTCGGTCCGTGACTTCGACGCGTGGCACGGTCGCGGCGGCGTTCATGCGCCAGGTTGCGGACGTTCTCACCGAGCAGTTCGAGGTCGCACCGTTCGAACTCGAACCCGATCAGCGCCGCGTTCCGCTGCTGACCTTGTATGAGCACCTCGCCGATGCTGCCGCCAGCGCAGGTCGACCGATCGGATTCGACGTCGCGCGCGCGCTGACCGTCGCTGCGTTTGAAGAGCTCGGGTTTCTCGTACGCTCATGCCAAACGCTCGGTGATGGGATCGAGGTCGCACTTCGATACATGCGCACGCTCAGCGATGAGCGCCTGGAAATGGAACGGCACGACGACGTGGTCTCGCTCCGACACCACCCATCCGGCCCCGCGCACCCCGGTCACCGCTCCGCCAGCGAGCTGATGCTCGGTGACCTCCTGTTCGGGCTCCCCCCAGCCGAGCACGTCCCCGCCGTGGACGAGGTCCGGCTCGAACTCCGCGGTTCTCCGGTCGCGTCTGAGGAAACCTATCGTCGGGCAGCGGGCGTTCACGTGGTCTTCGCTGCACCGGTCGATCGCGTGGTCATGCCGGCATCCCTGCTCGCGCTGCCGATGCCGCGCGCCGACCCGGACCTCGCGGCGTTGATGGAGTCCCGCGTCGAAGCGCAGGCTCGGGCCCTGCCCGCGGAGGACGACCTCGTCGCCAGGACCGAAGCTGCGATCCGCGGGCTGCTCGCCGCGGGCCATGTGCCGACACTTGCGGACGCCGCTCGCCGCTTGGGTACGAGCGAGCGCTCGCTGCACCGGGGCCTCAACCGGCACGCGCAGCGGTTCGGAGCGGTGCTCGACCGGGTCCGGGCCCTCGAAGACGAGCGTCTTCGGGCACAGGGACGCGCAGCCGCCGACATCGCAGGCGCCCTCGGGTTCTCGTCGACGAACGCCTACTACCGCGCGCGCGCACGCTGGAACGCCTGACGCCGCTGGCGAGAACGGTGGGTGTTTTTGGCAGGGTCGGTGCGTTGTCTCGGCCCGGTCACGGCGCACCCTGTGGACATGCCAGCGCCCACGGATCTCGAACCGCCCTCACCGCTCGACTCGATTGGCCTGTTCGCCGAGATCGCGACGGCTGCGGGACGACATCCGCTCTCGCCACTCGCGCGCCGGACGTGCATCGCCTACGCAAGCACGGTGTTCGGCGTCTCGCTGCGCCCACAGGACATCCCCCCAAGGCGTCAGCACATGCCTGCCCCCGAGGTCGTCACGCGCCAT
>CAYSPB010000669.1:0-3090 GCA_964432695.1 uncultured Nannocystaceae bacterium | reverse complement strand
CAGATTTTTCCGCCTCCCTCGTTGCGTGCCTGAGTGAGCGCAGCGTCGACGAGGGCGATGAGGTCTTGCAGCGAATGCGTGTCGCGGTTGGGATAAAAGGAAACGCCCACGCTCACGGAAAGTCGTTCACCCTCCACGGAGGTGGCACGTGCGTCCTTCCAGATTCGCTCCGCCACCGCCAGCGCACCGGGGAAGTGCGTATTGGGGAGCAGCAGCATGAAGCCACGATCGCCCGCGGTGAAGATGATGTCGATCTTGCGGATGCTCGATTCGATGACGCCCCGAAGCGCTTCGGTCGCCGCGCCCTTGTCGAGTTCGATGCGGAGGCACGCGAGCGGGTCGCTGTAGCGCTCGGCACGGTCGAACTCTTCTTCGAGCCGGCGACGCTGTGCATCATCTTGGAACGACGTCGATGCCGTCGACGGTCCGGACTCGGCCTCAGCCGCAGGCTCTTCCGCGTCGTCGGAGAGCACCTTGCGGGCCCGCAGCAGCGCTTCGACGCGCGCGACGAGTTCGTCGCCGTCATAGGGCTTGCCGAGATAGTCGTCGGCCCCCGAGCGAAGCCCCTCCACGCGGGCGTTCACGGAGTTGCGCGTCGAAAGCATGATGACGGGCAGATAACTCGACTGCGTCTTCGCTTTGAGGATGCGACAGGTCTCGAGCCCGGTGAGCCGCGGCATGACCACGTCGAGCAAGACCAGGTCGGGTCGCTCGCGCGCGAACACCTCCAGGGCGTGTTGGCCATCGAAGGCTTCGACTACCGAGTAGCCGGCCGCGCGCAGCGTGGTCCGCGCGGTCGACCGCTCCGCTTCGGAGTCGTCGGCGACCAGAACCTTGACCAGGCTGGTGGTGGCGGCGGGCACCCGATCCCAGCTTACTAGGGTTTCGAGGCTTCGGTCGCCCTCTGGACCGCATTGGGCGTCGTTCTTGGCCCCTCCTTGCGCGAGTCCCGCAGATGGTGAACGGCCCGAAATCCGCCCGTCGCGATCTCCGCGCCGTTGGCTCACGAAATGGCCACAGATGCGACTTCGATCCGGCTTGACACACATTCGCACCTCGCGTAAGCCTCCCGCTCCCGATGGCGACGGTGTACCCAAAACCCCAAGAGGTCCAGCGAGACTGGTGGATCGTCGATCTTGCTGGGCTCACGGTGGGCCGTGCAGCCTCGCAGATCGCGAGCATCCTTCGCGGCAAGCACAAGCCGATCTACACCCCCCACGTCGATACCGGCGACTTCGTCGTCTGCATCAACGCGGACAAGGTGCAGTTCTCTGGTCGCAAGCTCGACCAAAAAGAGTACCACCGGTTCACGGGGTACATCGGCAACATGAAGCACGAGACGGCGCGTGAGCTCCTCGACCGGAAGCCGGAAGAGGTCATCAAGATCGCCGTGCGCCGCATGATGCCCCGCAACGCGCTCGGCCGCGCCAGCTACAAGAAGCTGAAGGTGTACGCCGGCGGCGAGCACCCCCACACCGCCCAGCAGCTCAAAGCCCTCGAGCTCAAAGCCTAGGCGAAGAATCGGAATCGACGATGACCGACAACATGAGGTTCTACGCTACTGGCCGTCGCAAGCGCTCCGTCGCGCGCGTTTGGTTGATGAATGGTGAAGGCAAGATCACCATCAACAAGCGCGAAGGCGAGGGATACCTGGCTCGCGGCACCGTCTTCCGCATCGTCGAGCAGCCGCTTCAGGCCGCAGGCGTTCGCGAGGACTTCGACATCTGGGCCACCGCCAAGGGCGGCGGTCTCTCCGGCCAAGCCCACGCGATCCGCCTCGGCATCGCTCGCGCTCTGCTGCGCGTCAGCGACGAGCACCGCGAATCGCTGAAGGCTGGCGGGTACCTCACGCGTGACGCTCGCAAGAAAGAGCGGAAGAAGTACGGCCGCAAAGGCGCCCGCGCTCGCTTCCAGTTCTCGAAGCGCTAGTCGCACGACACCTTCGCTCGCCCAAAGGCCCTGGCTGCTCGCAGTCGGGGCTTTTTGTGTGGTTCTGGGTGCAAATCGCGTTCTCAGCGCCGCTCAACCGCCAACCATGGGACCGATCTCGAATGCGCAGTGTCGATCCCCGCGCGCGGCTCCGATACACTTGGGGGTAGGAATGCGAGGATTGGTGAAACGTTGGGGCCCGCTCTTGGCCACGTCTATGCTCCTCGCCGGCTGTGGCCGGACGGATCTCGACTTCGTCCGCATCACCGGGAGCAACGGCATTCCGGCGGATGAAGGCACCGTCGGAGACGACACCACCGGCACCGACACGATCGATCCCGACACCGGTCCCACCACGACGACACCGACGGGGACCGCCCCCGTCACGACCGACCCGCCCACGGAGACCATCACGGTCACCGACAGCGACGACACCGGTCTGCCCGAGGACTGCGAGATCGCGGCGCAGTGCGAGGTGGACGACCCCTGCACGATCGCCGAGTGCATCGAGGGGGTCTGCGTCTTCGGTCCCCGCGACGCGGATGGCGACGGCTTCCCGCCGTTCGAGTGCGGCGGCGACGACTGCAACGATCTCAACCCCAACACCAACCCCGGGACTGCGGAGGACTGCTTCGACGGCGACGACAACGACTGCAACGGCGTCGCCGACTGCTTCGATCCCGCCTGCGAAGGCGTCCCCGACTGCGGATGCGATCCCGCCCCGGGAGGTGAGGTCTGCACCAACGGAGACGACGACGACTGCGATACGACGGTCGACTGCCTCGATGCCGACTGCGTCGGCACGCCGGCCTGCGGATGTGCGAGCAGCGAGGCAGGCCTCTGCGACAACGGGGCTGACGACGACTGTGACGATCTCATCGACTGCGACGACCCCGACTGCGCCGGTGAGGAGATCTGTACGTGTCAGGACGCGTTCGAGGACTGCGGCAACGACCTCGACGACGACTGCGATCTGCTCGTCGACTGTGCCGATCCCGACTGTGAAGGGATCTTCCCCTGCGCCTGCGCCGGCGCACCGACGCCGGAGTTCTGCAACGACGGGATCGACAACGACTGCAACGAGCTCGTCGACTGTGCGGACCCGGCCTGCTTCATCGCGCCCGAGTGCGACGACTGCGAGCCGGAGATCTGCGATGACGG
>CAYSPB010000668.1:0-3093 GCA_964432695.1 uncultured Nannocystaceae bacterium | reverse complement strand
CCCCGCGATCGGTGGCTTCAACGCCTGGACCGCCGGCACCGCCTTCGAGCAGCCGGCCAACCGCCGCGTCGTGCCGATCAACTTGAACCTGCTGCACGGTGCCGCCGTGCTGGCCCGCGTCGCCGCGCTGCGGGCCCAAGGTGTTCACGTCGACGCCGCCGCCCTTGCTCTCGCCCCCCGTCCGCTCGCCCAGCTCGAGGAACTCTGCCTGTGACCGCTTCCGACTCCACCGCCGCTTCGACGCCCATCGCCATCGTCGGTCTCGACTGCCTGTTCCCGGCCGCCGACTCGCCCACGCGCTACTGGGCCAACCTGCGCGAAGGCGTGGACGCGATCACGGACGTGCCCTCGACGCACTGGCGCCCCGAGGACCACTACGATGCCGATCCCAAGGCGGACGACATGGTCTACGCCAAGCGCGGCGGCTTCCTCACCCCGGTCGACTTCGAACCGCTCAAGTTCGGCATCGCGCCGCGCGACCTCGAGGCGACGGACACCACCCAGCTGCTCGCGCTGCACGTGGCCGCGCGTGCCCTGGAGGACGCTGGCCTGGGTCCCGACGGCCGCAGCTTCGACCGCGCGCGCACGGGCGTGGTGCTGGGCGTGACGGGAGCGCTCGAGCTCGTCATTCCGCTGGGGGCGCGGCTGGGCCATCCGCTGTGGCGCAAGGCGCTGCGCGAGGCGGGCGTCGACACGGAGACGACCGAAGACGTGGTCCAGCGGATCGCCGACGGCTACGTGCCGTGGCAGGAGAACTCGTTCCCGGGCCTGCTGGGCAACGTCACCGCGGGCCGCATCGCGAACCGGCTCGATCTGCACGGCACCAATTGCGTGGTCGATGCCGCCTGCGCGTCGTCGCTCTCGGCCCTGCACCTGGCCATGCTCGAGCTGCAGACCGGTCGCGCCGACGTGATGCTCAGCGGAGGCGTGGACGCGTTCAACGACGTGTTCATGTACACGTGCTTCTCGAAGACGCCCGCGCTGTCGAAGACCGGCGACGCGCGGCCGTTCGACAACGACGCCGACGGCACGATGCTGGGCGAAGGCGTCGGCGTGGTCGTGCTCAAGCGCCTCGAGGACGCCCAGCGCGACGGCGACCGCATCTACGCCGTGATCCGCGGCATGGGGGCGGCCAGCGACGGCAAAGGGCAGGCGATCTACGCCCCCGATAGCGAAGGACAGGCCCGCGCGCTGCGGCAGGCGTACGCGATGGCCGGCGTGGAGCCCTCCAGCATCAGCCTGGTCGAAGCGCACGGAACCGGGACCAAGGTGGGCGACGCGACCGAGCTTCGCGGTCTCGCGTCGGTGTACGCCGCCGACGAGGACGCCCAGCCGTGGTGCGCTCTGGGCTCGGTGAAATCGATGATCGGCCACACCAAGGCCGCTGCAGGCGTTGCGGGACTCATCAAGGCCTCGCTGTCGCTGCACCACCGCGTGCTGCCCCCCACGCTGAAGGTGGACCGGCCCAACGAGGCGCTCGACGGCGCGCCGGCGTTCTACGTCAACGGCAGCAAGCGCCCCTGGCTGGCCCAGCCCGAGCACCCGCGCCGCGCAGCGGTGAGCGCGTTCGGCTTTGGCGGCAGCAACTTCCACTGCGTGCTCGAGGAGTCGCCCGACGGCGGCGCGACCGAGGCGGCGTGGGATGGCGACGTCCAGGTCCTGCCGTTCTCGGCGGCCACCCGCGAGGCGCTGTCCACGGCCGTTCGGGGTTTCGACGGCGCCGCAGACTGGCCAGCGCTGCGCCTCGCGGCCTACGATCTGCGCGCACGCTTCGAGCTCGGGGCCCAGTGCCGCGTGGTGCTGACCGTGCAGCGCGGCGACGATGTTGCAGGCCTGTTGGCATCCGCGGTCGCGGCGATCGGCAGCGACAGCCGCCCGCGCTGGACTACGCCGACGGGCGTGGCGTTCGGCGAAGGCTCACCCCAGGGCACGCTGGCTGCCTTGTTCCCGGGGCAGGGGGCGCAGCGGGCCAACATGCTGCGCGACCTCGCGTGCGCGTTCCCGCAGATGGGCCAGGTCGTGGAGCGCGTGCTCGCCGACCTGCCGAGCGTGCGGACGAGCCTGTACCCGCCGCATGCGTGGTCGGAGGCCGGGCGCACGGCGCAGGCCGCTGCGCTCACCGCGACGCAGAACGCTCAGCCCGCGCTGGGTGCGGTGAGCATGGGCGCGCTCGAGGTGCTGCGCAGCTTCGGCGTCGCGTTCGAGGCCGCCGTGGGGCACAGCTACGGCGAACTCTCGGCGCTGTGTGCCGCCGGCACGCTGCCGCTCGAAGACCTCGGTCGCGTCTCCCGCTCCCGCGGCGAGCTGATGGCCGACGGCGAGGGCGACCGCGGCACCATGCTGGCCGTTGCCACCTCGCTGGACGAGCTGCGTCGGCAGCTCGATGCCGCCGGCTTGACCGACGTGGTCATCGCCAACCGGAACAGCCCCACGCAGATGGTGTGCTCCGGGACGACGGCCGACATCGAGGCGGCCGCCACGGCGCTGTCCGCAGCCGGGCTTCGCGTGCGTCGGCTCGACGTGGCGGCGGCGTTCCACAGCCCGCTGGTGGCGGCTGCGAAGGAACCGTTCGCGCAGAGCCTCAGCTTCGTGCGGTTCGGCGAGCCGAACTTCCCCGTGTTCGCGAACGTGTCCGGGGCCCCGTACCCCAGCGATGAAGCGCAGCGGCGAACCACGCTGGCCGACCAGATCGCCGCGCCGGTCGAGTTCGTCGCGTGCATCGAGGCGATGCTGGACGATGGCGTCGACGCGTTCGTCGAGGTGGGCCCGGGTCGCCGGCTCAGCGGGCTCGTGCGCGCCATCGCGGGCGAGCGTGCCGTGACCACGGCGATCGAGGGTTCCTCGGGCCAGAAGCACGGGCTCGTGGATCTGGCGCTGACGCTGTCGGCGATCGCGGCGTGGGGGCACGGCGTCGACCTGTGCGCGTGGGATCCCAGCCCGCCGCGGCCGGAGGTGTCGTCCAAGCCGACCCTGCGCACGCCCATTAGCGGCGCAAACGTGAAGCCCAAGCCGGTGGAGCGCCCCGTCCCGGCACCGCGGCCCGCGGCAGCGCAGAGCACCGCGCCCAGGGGCGCGACCGCCAAGCCGGTGTCT
>CAYSPB010000667.1:0-3104 GCA_964432695.1 uncultured Nannocystaceae bacterium | reverse complement strand
GCAGATCACGGTCGTCGGCGTTACCGAGATCGACGGCATCCTGACCGCCACCGACGCCGCGCCCGTCCGACCGAGCAGGCTCAGGCGCGCGTCTGCCTCGAGCGAAGCGACCAGGGCCTCGCACGCGCGCCGCACGGACGAGTCGACGGAGCCCCCCACCGCCGCCTCGGCCTTGGCGATCCACCGTGCCGCGTCGAGTCGCCCCTGCGGCAACCATCCCAGCGCCCGATTGAGCCAGCCGTACCACCCAGGCTGACTCGCTCGTGCCGTGGTGAACTGGACCGCGTGCAGCGTCACGGTCCCACCGTACGCCCCGCCGCCACGAACGAAAACCCGCATGGCCTCGTTTTCCGTCCCGGCGGACGCGACGCGCCCTCCGTACGGCCACGCGGCCGTCGACGCGACGTTGGTCCGCCGCACGAGGTTCGCAGTGAAGGGCAGCAGCTGCGTGGCAATGCACCATGGTGAGCCCCGCTCGCCGCCCGGGAAGGCCAGACCGTTCAACGGAGGATCGACATGAACGAACCCACCCCCGACCCCGCCACGCCATCCGGATCCCAGCACGACCCAACGACCGAACGACCTCGGTCCACGCTGGGCAGCGCCCGCTTCGACGCCCTACTCGATGCGCTCACTCGCTCTGCCCGCCTGCTCGAAGCACGTCACCTCGACGTGGCGAAGGCGCTGCTCGAGGCCGCACACGCACTGAAGCCCTCGCGCGCGCTGCATCAAGAGCAGGCTCGACTAGGGTTCCTCTCGAGCCGGCCCCCGTCCCCCAGCCACCCGGTTGCGCCTCCAGCCGCGCGCGTCCAACACACGCCACCGCAGAGCGACGGACGACCGCGGCCGAGCGATGACGCAACGGCGAGCGCCAGCCTCGGGTCGCCCCGCACGTATGACGAACCCCGCGAGCCAGCCCCCGCGGACGGGTGTACCGAGCTCGGCGCATCGTCTGGGCCAAGCCCAAGCTGAGCCGCGCACCGACGCACCGAGAAAGACGGCGGTACGCGATCGATGACTGTCTTCCCGGCGCCGCCTCAGGAGATCCGCAGGCCGACGGGCAGTCCCTCGCCGAAGACCCGCTTCATGTCTCCGGCGGCCATATCACCACCACGCAGGACCATCTCGATCCAGCTTGCCGGCGATTTGGCGGCCGACAGGCGGTCGGCGATGACCTTGCGGCGCGCGACAGACACGTCGCGGCGCGCATCGCCGGTGAGTCGGCTGAGCGACGCGGCCGCAAATGCAGCGCCCTCGGCCGAGTCCCAGTCCAGCGCGAGCAGGCGCTCGAGCCACGCGTCGGCAACGATGCCATCGACCGCGTCCTCGGGGTTGGCGCGCACGAGCACGCGAGCGCCGACGCGCGCGAGCGGCCAGTACGACCCGATCTTCTTCGCGCGCTCGAAGAACAGCTCGCCCGCCCGCTGCTTGGCGTCACGAGAGATCCGCTCGAGGCCGGAGACGAGCTGCATCATTTCGACCGGACCATGCTTGTGCGGACCGGCGGGGGGCTTGCCCTCGCGCCACAGCCACGGCTCCAGCTCGGCGAACTGCTCGGCTTGACGCGTGGCGTCGAGACCCGCGGCAACGCGGCGCCACAGAATCCACCACTGGGGCCACGTGGCCTTGGAGCGGCGGCGCAGGCCCTCCTCTCGTAGGGCCCACAGCGCGTCGATGCGGTCCTCGTCGCCCGGCGCACCGAAGCCCGGGCGCAACGACCACCCCACGAGGCCCAGCCAGCTGAGTTCGTGCTGATCGGAGACGCCGCGACGCGCCTCGTGCTCGAGGCAGACGTCCCACAGCGCGCGGCACGTGGCCGCCGACCACTGCCCACGGGGACCGATCGCTTTTTCGACGTCCCGCCGCAGCCCGCGGGCCACCTTGGGGTCGTCGCTGCCCAGCGCCTTGGCGAAGGCGGCCGCGGCCTGGTCGAAGCCGTCGTGGACGGGTGCAGCGTCGACCTGCGCCGCAGCTTCGCGCGCGCGCGCTTCGGACAGCGACTCGCGCCCGAGCACGAACTCCAGCTTCCACTTGCGCGGCGGCAGCTCGACCGTGGACAGGAAGATCTCGAGCGCGCCGGTGTCGGTCATCGTGGAGGACACGGTCACCGGGACCTCGCCCGCGGCCCGGCTCCGGTCGCGAAGGACGGTCTCCAGCGCCGGCAGCGGATCGAGCTCGGCATCCGCCTGCACCATCGCGCCCGGGGCGTCCGCGCGGTCGCCCGTGTACACGTACAGCGGGAAGGCCACGGGCGCGTCGATGCGCAGGTTGAACACGCGGTCGGGCACCGAGACCGAGCTGCCGTCGTCCATGCCCTTGGGCGCCACGCACAGCGCCTGCCGACGCCCGCCTTCCCCCTCGACGCCGATGTAGTAGGCGCGCGCCGTGCCGCCGCCGATGCTCTCCCCCACGCCGCGGCGCGAGAGGCCGTAGACGACCGCACCGCGAGCCACGGCCGTGTCGAGCGAGGTGTGGTCGAGGAAGCGGACGCCTGCGTCTCCGTCGCCGTACCAGCCCTGCAGCACCGACTGCAGGCGCTCGATCAGCGCGTGCCCGTTGAACACGCCACCGTTGAGCAAGACCAGGTCCGGCCTGGGCAAGCCGTCTGTGACCGTGGCGCCCGCCTCGGCTGCGGCATCGGCGTGCCGACGCAGGAAGCTGCACACGTGCCTGGAGATGGCGGCGTCGCTGGCGAACGGAAGGCCGAGCGTGGTCAAGCCGGCCCGAGACGCCTTCTGGGCGACCTCGTTGGGGCCCGTGGTGGGCAAGAAGCCGTCGAGCAGCACGGAGGCGACCTCGTCGCGCCCGACCGTGATGCTGCGGGTGTTCGCGAGCAGTCGCGAGCCTCGCCCCTGATACGAGATGACGGCCTCCTCGGGGCCGTCGGCGGCGAGCAGGCGCTCCTTGGCCGCGCGGGCCGACTGTACGATGGCCGACCAGACCGTGGCGTCCGAGGGCCGCTCGATGCCGGCCTTCTCCAAGGCGAACAGCGCGAGCGCGGCGTCCATGTTGTCGCCCCCGAGCATGAGGTGCCCGCCCACCGCGATCCGCTCCAGGCGCTCGCCGTCGTCGCCTCGCTGCGCCCGCACGCGGACCAGCGTGAG
>CAYSPB010000666.1:0-3105 GCA_964432695.1 uncultured Nannocystaceae bacterium | reverse complement strand
GATGCTGGAGTCGATCGCGACGACACAGAACGACCCACCGCCGGGGCCCCCGCGTACGCCAGGACCGCCCCCGCAGCCTCCGGCGCCACCGCCACCACCGCCACCACCGATGCCGTTACCGCTGTCGAACAGACAGAACACGCCCGAGTCGACATCGAACCCGCCGGCTCCTCCACCGCCGCCGCCGCTGCCGTGGTTGCCGCGAGTCGCGTCGGAGCCGGTGGCCGGGGCCCAGAGGCCATCGGCGGCAAACGAACCTTCGGCGTTTCCTGCGGCGGCCCCACCCATGCCGTTCACACCGACGTTGCCGGGGTTGCCAGGCGAGGCGTTCGACCCCTCGTCGTCGCAGCCATCGCTACAGTGACTGGTCCCCGGTGCGCCACCTGGCCCCGGTGTCGTAGGATCCCCTCCGGCCGAACCGGCCGAACCGCCGAGCGCTGGGCAACTCGTGCCGTCCCCCCCTGTGCCTCCCGTGGCTCCGCACGCAGACGCCCCAGCTGTGCCGCCATTTCCGTTGCTGCTCCCGTTCGTGCCGTTACCGCCTACGGCGCCCGCCATGCCGTTGTCACCGAGCATGCCGTCGCCGCCGTCCCCGGCCTCGATCGTGCAGTAGTCCAGCGTGAGCAGGCCGTCGGGAGTGTCGCGGACCCATACCGCGTAGCTCGACAGGCCTCCCTCGGCGAAGTCGATGCCGACGATACGGAAGCCATCGACCTCGACCGCGGCATCGAGCCCAATCGCGATCATGGTGCGCGCCTCGGTGCCCTCGATGACGGTGTCGTTGAGCAGCGGGTTGCGAGCCCAATCGCTGTCGTAGCCGCCGTATAGCGACACGCCGGTCTCGAGGTTGACGGTCTCGTTGTACGTCCCTTCGGCGACCAGCACCGGCAGCGGAGGGTCGAACGTCGATGCCAGCTCGATGCCGCGTGCGATGGTCGCGACGGGGTCGTCCGGCGATGTGCCGTCATTGAGGTCGCTGCCGACGGACGCGCTCACGTAGATCGAGCAGTCGATCAGACCGTCGATGCCGTCGCCGTTCTCGTCGAGACCGTTGATGTCGGGCACGTCGACGTCGTCACAGCCGCCGGGCGGTGGCCCGCTGGTCGAGCTGCTCGACGAACCGTCAGCGCCCCCGCTGGACGTGCTGTCGTCCTGCGTGTCGACGCCGCCCGTCGTCGGGTCGGGCTCGCCCGAGGAGGAACTCTCGCCCGAAGCACTCTCGGTACCCAGTGAGGTGATCCCGCTCGTTTGGGTCGGTTCGTTCGCGTCGATCCCGGACGTATCGCTCGCCGTCGCGCCCGCGGTCCCGAACGACGTCGCGGTCGCGCTCGTCTCCGAACCGGCGCATCCGCACAAAACTCCCGCCAACGTACATCCAACCCAAGCGCTCCGACCCATGCGTTGGTTGTGCCCGGACCGCGCATCCCGCGTCAAGCGAACGCGGGTTGCAGCTTTGCATCACGCCAGCACGCCCGCGTGACGGACGGTATGGTCCGCCTGCTGGACGTCCCCGCACCTGCGCGCTAGGTCGCGTCCAGAGCGAAGCATCCCACCATGGTCTACATCTCGAAAGTCTATACCAAGGCCGGAGACGGCGGACGCACGATGCTCGCCACAGGCGAGAAGGTCTCGAAGAACAACCAGCGGATCCGGTCCTACGGGGACATCGACGAGCTCAACGCCACGGTCGGCATGGTGCGGGTCGAGATCGGACGCGAGCCCAAGACCCAAGGGGCCGAGGTGTTCCTGCAAGAGCTCGACGCCCAACTCGGTCGCATCCAGCAGGAGCTCTTCAACCTGGGTGCCGAGCTCGCCTATCCCGAGCCGGACGAGCCCACAGAAATCCCCCGCCTGGCGCTTCGGGCGGATCACGTCGAGGCCTTGGAGAAGAACATCGACGGCTGGAACGCGGCTCTCGAACCGCTGAAGAGCTTCATCCTGCCCGGGGGTGGTCCTGTCGCCGCTGCGTGCCACGTCTGCCGCACCGTCTGCCGCCGCGCCGAACGAGAGATCGTCTCGCTCTGCGAGGCGGGCGAGCAGGTCAGCGATGTGGCGCTACGCTACGTCAACCGACTCAGCGACTACTTCTTCGTCGTCTCGCGGGCCGTCGCCGATCGTCTCGGCTATGCCGAGACGCTGTGGACCCCCGAGTCGACCTGAGGCCGCCATGTCCGACATGAAGAAGTTCCGCTACGAGTTTCCGATCATGGAGCCGCACTTCGTCGAAGCGCCCGAGGTCAAAGCCGTCGCGACGTACATCAAGCGGATCTACCCGCACAACTACGACGAGGTCTTGCCCACGCTCGTCGAGATTCCCGACTGGCCCGAGTTCTGGAAGGTCCTCGACGCCGCGGGCCGAGCCCTGCCCCACCGGCAGAGCTCCTAGATTCCGTCGGAGCGACCAGCCCGCCACGGCGTCGAGCCCGCTCATCCAAGCGTCGAGCCGAGGTCGACGACGGCTTGGCGACACCGCCAGGCGCGAAAAAGGCGAGCGAGGCGTCGGGACGGGTGCGCCACGGGCTGCTAGAGCTTGGCGGCACGCTCGACGAATGCGTCGAGCGCTGCACGCCCCTCTGCGCCCAGGGAGGCGGAGTAGTCGTTCACGTAGAGCCCGATGTGCTGCTCACAGACGCTGCGCTCCATCTCTTGTGCATGAGCGTCGACGTAGGCCCGGCTCGCCTCGGGGTGCGCCCAGGCGTGGCGAACCGAGGCCGCGAGCGAGGACTCGAACGCCTCGCGCGTCGCCTTGTCCACCGAGCGGTGCGCGACGATGACCCCCAGCGGTAGCGGCAGGCCGGTCTCGCCTTCCCAGACCTCGCCGAGGTCGGCGACCTTTCGCAGGCCGTGGGCGGGATACGTGAAGCGGCTCTCGTGAATGATGAGGCCCGCATCCACCTCACCGCGCTCGACGGCGGGCATGATCGCGTCGAAGCGCATCGGCACGGCCTCGTGCTCCGGGCCGAACATCCGCAGAAGCGCGTAGGCAGTCGTTCCCAACCCGGGGACCGCGATCCGCCGTCCGGCAAGCTCCGCCAAGGCGCACGCCTCGGACGCAACCACCAAGGGGCCACATCCCCGACCGAGCGCGGCGCCGGCGTCGAGGAC